>NZ_CP062976.1:1984205-2314906 GCF_014898075.1 Neisseria yangbaofengii | reverse complement strand
CTTTGCGCGCATCGACGAAAATTTCGTTTTAGCTTCGCAGAAACTCTGCTTCCTTCGGAAACATCGTTTTCTTCTTCCTTCAAATGGTGCCCGACTGTTTTGATCAACTCTTCTGCCGTTTCCAGCCAGCGGCTCTCGCCGGTGCGCCCATCACTCAAGGTAGCGATTAATTCGTCCATTTCGTGATGCTCGGCAATGGCGTGACGGGCAATTTCTATGCCTTCATCGTATTGCATCGGCGGCAGATACGGATGACGCTCTTCCGCCACCGCATGCGCCACCGATTCAAGTCGCAAGGCTTTGTATTTTTTCTTTTTTGTTTCCCACTGCTTGGCTGTGTCCAATTCACCGCACAGCTTGCGTTGCACGTCGTGGTTTTCGATTAAGGCTTTAAAAATATCCATCTGCGGCTCCTGTTCTGTTTTGTTTTTTGTTGTATGAATCACTTATAGCACAAAACGGTGAGACCTGATGCGCCAGACCGCCGAAGCGGCGGCAAATGTTATTTGCACTCGGCTTGGGCGGCTTTTAAGGCAGCGGTCAGGCTTTTGGCGTTGACTTCGCCGGTTATGGTTTGTTTGTAACCGCATTTAGGCGCTTCCACCACGGTAAACGGCAACACGCCGACTTGGTTGCCGAACGATTTCATAAACCGGCTGCTGCCGGTGCCGCTGTAGCGCCAAATCGGGTAGCTCACCGGCGTGGTTTTCAAAAATTTGCCGATATTGTCGGTTGAGTCGAGCGCAATGCCGACCATGTCGACGCTGCCTTTTTTCTGCGCTTTATACCATGCCGACATTTCCGGCATTTCCTTACGGCACGGGCCGCACCACGTTGCCCACAGGTTCACCACGCGCACCGGTGCTTTCAGGTTTTGCAGTGATTGCGGCGCGGTGCTGTTCCACATTTGCAAATCGGCGGCGAATGCGTTGGCAGATAAAAGGGTCATGGAAGCGGAAATCAGGGCGGATAAGGTTTTCATGGTCGTGGCCCGAATAATGAGAGATTGATAACATGCCCATTGTAAACTTTTCAGACGGCAAATGTTTTGGTTCAAGTCAAGGTGTTGGATTTTTGCACAAAAATGAGATTTATTCGCAATCGTTTGATAACATAGTTGAGTAAAGCCATAATGGGGTTGATAATAGGACGGTTCACCATAGGAATATCATCATGCCGTCTGAATGGATTTTGTATCACAACAACCGCTGCAGCAAATCGCGTGCAGCCTTGGCTTTATTGGAATCGCGCGGGATTGAGGCTGAAACGGTGCATTATTTGGCCACGCCGCCGGATTTGGCGGCCTTAACCGAGATTTTCCGCAAACTCGGCTTGGACGATGTACGCGGCATGATGCGCGTAAAAGACGATTTATATAAAGAATTGGGCTTAAACGCGCCCGATATCGACAATGACACGCTGCTTGCCGCCATTGTCAGGCATCCTGCCTTGTTGGAACGCCCGATTTTGGTCGGTCGCGAACGCGCCGCGATTGGCCGCCCATTGGAAAACATCGAAGCCCTATTGGCATAACCTTACATTGGGAGGCCGCCTGAATCATGCCCCGTTTGTTCCACAGTCGAACCGGCTTGCGCTTCTATTTGTTGCGCGGTCTGGCACTCAGCGTGTTGCTGGTGTCGGCGATGTTTGCCGAGACGGTTTGGCAGGTGTACCGCATGGGCAATCAGACGCTGCCGAAAGATTTCCATGCCGATGCAGCCGTGGTATTGGGCGCGGCGGCGTGGGACAAACGCCCGTCGCCCGTGTTCCGCGAGCGCATTAACCATGCGATTACGCTGTATCAAAGCCAGCGTGTGGATAAAATCATTTTCACCGGCGGCACCCCGAAAAAAGGCTACATGACCGAAGCCGAAGTCGGGCGGCGCTACGCCATCAAACAAGGCATTCCGGCGCGGCACATCGTGTTTGAAAACACGTCGCGCAATACTTATGAAAACCTGCAAAACATCCAACCCTTATTGCGCCCCAACGGCATTGAAACGCTGGTTATCGTGAGTGATCCCTATCATTTGGCGCGCGCGCAGGCCATCGCCAAAAATTTCGGCATGAATGCCGCCGTTTCCGCCACGCCGACCACGCTTTACGATGCCGGTAAAAAGCGCGACAAATTTTTGTTGCAGGAAAGCTATGCGCTGTTTCTCTACCAATTTGAAAGTTGGAGCGACAAAGTCTGGAATATCCTTACCCGCCGAAGCTGAATCATCAATTTATCCGCAGGCCGTCTGAACATATTTTCAGACGGCCTTTGAATTGTTCAAACCACCTGAAAACAGTACAATAACTCCTTTTATCAGTATCGCATTAGGAAAACCATCATGACCGTCAAAACCCGTTTTGCCCCGAGCCCGACCGGCTACCTCCACATAGGCGGCGTGCGTACCGCCTTGTTTTCATGGGCTTATGCACGCAAGCACAAAGGTGAATTCCTGCTGCGCATCGAAGACACCGATTTGGCGCGTTCTACCGCCGAATCGGTCAACATCATTTTAGACGGCATGAATTGGGTCGGCCTGCATTACGACAATGCTGAAAACGTTGTCTACCAAACCCGCCGTTTCGACCGCTATAAAGAAGTCATTGCCCGGCTTTTGGAAAGCGGCCACGCGTATCATTGCTATTGTTCCAAAGAAGAATTGGAAGCCATGCGCGAACAGGCTGAAAAAGAAGGCACCGCCACTTACGACCGCCGCTGGCGTCCGGAAGCAGGCAAAACCCTGCCGCAAATTCCCGAAGGCGTAGAGCCGGTGGTGCGTTTCAAAACCCCGCTGGAGGGCGCAACCGCATGGCACGATTTGGTAAAAGGCGACATCAGCATTCCGAATGAAGCGCTCGATGACTTGATTATTGCCCGCGCCGACGGCACACCGACCTACAATTTCTGCGTGGTGGTCGACGATTACGACATGGGCGTGACCCATGTCATCCGTGGTGACGACCATGTCAACAACACGCCGAAACAAATCAACATCTTAAAAGCCATCGGTGCCGCTTTGCCGGAATACGCCCACCTGCCGATGATTCTGAATGAGCAAGGCAAAAAAATCTCCAAACGCAGCGGCGACACCGTGGCGATTACCGATTTCGGCGCGATGGGCATTTTGCCTGAAGCCATGCTGAATTACTTGGCACGCTTGGGCTGGGCGCATGGCGACGATGAATTTTTCACTATGGAACAATTCATCGAATGGTTTGATTTGAAAGATGTTTCTCCATCGCCAAGCCGTATGGATTTGAAGAAACTCTATTGGATTAACGGCGAACACATCAAAATCACGCCGAATGACCAATTGGCCGAGTTGTTGCAAGAGCGTTTGGCCGTGCGCGGTTTAACCGACACCAATCAGCCGCCGCTGGAAGATGTGTTGGCCTTGGTAAAAGACCGTGCGCAAGATTTGAACACGCTGGCGGATGAGTGCCTGTATTTCTACCAAAAACAAACGCCTGCCGAAGCCGATGTGCAAAAACATTGGGATGACGAAGCCGCCGCGCGGATGCTGCGCTTTGCCGACAAACTTGAGGGTGTGGCCGAATGGAATGCCGAATCGATTCACGATTTGTTCAAGCCGTTCTGCGACGAAGAAAACATCAAAATGGGCAAACTCGGCATGCCGCTGCGTCTGGCCGTGTGCGGTACTGCCAAAACCCCGAGTGTGGACGAAGTTTTGGCTTTAATCGGCAAAGAAGAAGTGTTGCACCGTATCCGCGGCTAAGTTGCGGATAGTTTTGTTGATTGGATAACAGGCCGTCTGAAAATTGGTTTTCAGCCGGCCTTTTGAATGATAATTCAGACATCATATGCCGTCTGAAACCTTGCGCAAAGTGTTCAGACGGCCTCGATTATGCTACATTATCCGGCAAACCCCATCTTTAAAGGACGCCCCTATGAAAAGATTTCTGACTGCCGCCGTGTTGGCGGTATCCGCAGCCGCCTATGCCGGCTCTGCCGAAGATGCTTTGCTCTCGGCGCAATCTGCTTACCGCAGCGCTCTGAAAGCTCAAAATAACAACGACAGCAAACTGATTACCCTGCAAACCGATTTGGCCGATGCGCAAAAGCGTGCCCAACAAGCGCAGGAAGACATCACCCGTTTGCAAAGCGAAATCCAAGCGGCAACGGCGGTGAAAGCCGGGCAGGCAACGGTGTTGCAGCAAGCCGGCCAACAGCTGGATTCGGCTTGGAACGCGGTTTACGGCTCCGGCGGGACCAAAGCCAATCAATAAGCATGAAACAAGAACTGTCTGCCGGTTCCTTTTTTAATTCAACCCATTATTAGTGCCCGCCTGCTTCCGGCCAAGACCGGAACGGTTGTTGTCGCCAGTACCGCCCACGGTAACAATCAATATTACCGATTAACGGAATCGGAATAACTGCCGGCCCGGGCAGTCGAGGCCATGCACCGGTGCGCGGTGACCGAAAAATATAGTGGATTTCACTTATTTTATGCCCGGCGGCTCCGTACCGATACCAAGATGTTTGGCGCGTCTATACACAGAATAAAATCACCGTTACTTCGCGGTCGGGCAATACCTTTACGTGTATATAGTGAATCCACTATAAAACCCGGGTGAAATTTAATTTTAAGCTTGTGATCCTCCCATGTTGATTACCCGATCTGCCGATTCGATGGTTTCTTTACGGTGTGCCACCATGATTTTAGTGATGTTGAGCATTTTGAGGTTATGGTTGATGGCACGTTCGTTTTCAATATCCAAATTGCTGGTGGCTTCGTCTAAGAACAGGATTTTCGGTTTGCGGTAGAGTGCGCGGGCGATAATGATGCGCTGCTTTTGTCCGCCCGAAAGCGCATTACCCATGTCGCCGATTAATGTTTCATAACCCATAGGCATTTTTAGGATATCTTCATGAATCATCGCCATGGCGGCACATTGTGCGATAAAGGCCATATCGGGATTTTCATCGAAAAAACAGATGTTTTCGGCAATCGAACCGGCAAAAAGCACATCGTCCTGCGTTACCGTGCCGCTGAGGCCGCGGATAAAGCGCGGTGAAAGTTTGTGGATGTCGTGGCCGTTGACGGTGACATTGCCGGATTCCGGTTTGAGGTTGCCGATAAGAATGTTCATCAGCGTAGATTTTCCGCAACCGGAGTTTCCGGTAAAGGCTACCGATTCCCCTTGCTTGATATGCAGGCTGACGTTTTGCAGGATGTAGGGCTCGCTTTCCGAATATCTGAACGATACGTTATCAACGGTTATATCGATGCCGTCTGAAATTTCAGGGATGTAGCTGTCTTCAACGGTTTCCGTTTCCGTTTCGGTCAAAACGATGTCGGCCAACCGTTCGGCATGCAGGCCGAGCATTCTAATTTTAATGTATTGGTCGACCAATTCGGCGACACGGTTTTCAAATTGTTGCCGGTATGCCCAAAACGCCATCAGTGCACCGACGCTGAATACGCCGTCCAACACGCGCGTCGCGCCCAAATAAACGATGATGATGCTTTCCAAACCGAAAAGCAGCTTGTTGGCGAAATCGAAAACATTACCCAATTTCTGCGTGGTCAGATTGGTGTTGACGGTGTCGACAAACAGGGTCATCCAAGAATTATGCCGTTGCTCGTTTTTTTCAAAGAGTTTCACGGTATGGATACCGCGGACGGTTTCCATAAAATAGGTATTCTGCTTGGCTTCGTGGATAATGTTTTCTTCGGTGGCGTGCCGCAACGGGTAATAGGCGGCAATGCGGATGATGATATACAGCAACAATGCGATTAACACGACAATGGTCAGAATCACGCTGTAGTAAAACATCAAGATCAGCGTGAATATGGCCATGATGCCGCCCAACACGGATTTGAATGCCGTGGAAGTAAGGGTTTCCTGAATATTGTCAATCGCTTGGAAGCGGGAAACCACATCACCCAAATGACGTTTGGAGAAATAGTCGGCAGGCAGTTCCAGCAGTCTTTTGAAGATATTCGCTTTCCATTGCACATTCAGCATAGTGGTCAGGTGCATGTTCACCCAAGATTGCAGCAAGCCGGTAAGCTGCTGCAAAATCATCAACAGGCCGAAACCCAAAACCAAAGTCAGCAAAAGGTTGCGGTCTGCCGAAACAATTACATGGTCGATGACCCACTGCATTAAAAACGGGCTGACCAAGCCGAAAATTTCCAAGGCAAAGGCCAGAATCAATACTTGCGCCAGAGAAGAGCCGATGCCTGAAATGCCTTTAAGCAACGATAAGATGCTGACTTTTTGCCGTGCTTCCTTTTTCTCAAAACGCGAATTCGGCCACAACTCCAACGCGATACCGGTAAACTTCTGTGAAACTTCCTCCATCGGGATTTTACGGTTGCCGACAGCCGGATCCATAATCACAATGCCGTCTGAAGAAGTCTCTTTCAAGACCACAAAATGGTTTAAATCCCAATGCAGGATGCAGGGTTTGCGCAGGTTAGGCAGGTCGGCCAAATCCAGGCGCAAGGCACGCGAAGTCAGGTTCAGATGATTGGCAAAGCGCACGATATCGGCCATCGTCAGGCCTTTTTGCGACAAAGAATACTGTTGTCGCATGGTTCGCAGGTCGGAATGGTATCCGTGATAACCGGCCACCGCCGTGAGACAGGCCAAGCCGCATTCGGCCACTTCGGTTTGCAGCACGACAGGCAATTTTTTGCCGAATCCGAAAGAGATTCTTTCCAAATAATTCATGAATGCAGCTTTCCTGTAATGGTGTAAAGCGGGTCAAGTACCCATTCGTAAAGCTTTTTGCGCTCGTGCATGATATCCGCTTCCAATACCATGCCCGTCTGAAGAGGCTTCTCTTCACCGTAAACCTTGATGGTTTGCTTGTCGAGTTTTACCCTGACCAAATAAACCGGTTCGTTGGGGGCTTGTTGCTGAATGTTCTCCCCTGTAGCAGCTCTGCCCAATGAAGTCAGCTCCTGTCTGCCGACAGCCGTTTTCGCTATCGACATGATTTTTCCGCCGGCATGACCGAATTTTTCATAAGGGTAGGCTTGGTAGCGCAGTACGACTTTGTCGCTCGGCTTAATAAAGCCGGCTGCCTTGCTCGGCACATAAAGGCTTGCTACCAAATCCGCCTTTTCCGGCACAATACTTAATAACAAAGTAGACGGCGTAACCTGCTGGCCGTTTTCGACATCAGCCATGCTCACATAGCCGGATTTGCTCGCGCGCACCGATTGCTCCTGCTGCATGTCCAGATTCAGCGTTTCCTGCGTCAATTCCGACACATTGCGGTTAAGTTGGCTCAATTCCGATTTCTGCTTTTCCGGCAAGTCGGCCAAAGCCTGCCGCTGCTGCGCCAATTCGCGCCCGATGGAAGCCTCTTCGCGCTGCAGACTGCCCAGTTGGGTCACTTGATCCAAATGCTCGTTTTCGTAACCAATCATCTGCTGCTCGGAAATAAAGCCCTGCTTCAGCAATGGCCGGTATTTTTCAATCACCTGTTTGGCCAGGGCTACCCGTTGCCGCTGCCCGCGCAATTGGTTGCGCACATCGGCCAACTGGTCTTCCAGCTTCCCTATATTGCTTTTCAGCGTATTTTCCTCGCCCTGCTGCATCATTTTCTTTTGGCCGATTTCGTCCAGCAGCATCTTTTTCCGCATTTCCGCTTCCTGTACCAATCTTGCCCGCACATCACCGCTGCCGTTGTAGCGCGGCATCGAAAGCGTCAGCAATTCATCCCCCTCATTGACGTATTGGCCGTCTGAAACTTTTTTCGACGCCACAAAACCGGTATCCGGCGCATACACGCGCACCAAACCCGCAGCGGGCAGCAATTGCCCGTCTACCGTGGTTTTACGCGTATAGCTGCCGAAAAAGGCAAACGCAATCAGCGTCGCGGCTCCGGCTGCCGCACAACCGGTTAAAAAGACAAAAGAAAACGGACGGGACAACACAACATGCCCCGTCCAACGGTTTTTCTTCGCCTCGAACACTTCGGGACGGAAAAAAGGTTTTTGGTCGGTCATATAAATTCAATAAACTGAGTGATTTGAATTACTGGTTTTTATGATAAAGAACAAAAGGGAGTATCAAAAATCAATACCCCCTTGCTTGAAAATTTTGTATGGACATAAGGTTGCATACAATATCCAGCAAACATTTTTAATTTGCCTGCCTATAAATTTAGTTCTTTCATTGTTTACACCTATAAATATAAATACTATGTCAATTTGTGAGTCTCTAGTTAGGGATATATCATCTCTAAACTAAAGCTCAATAGTTGAGAGCTTTGATTGAGACATAATCATTCTCGTTTAGTTCGGCGATGTTACGTTTTTTTTGTTAAATTTTGAAAAATAACATATACTGCGCCAATACCACTTAAGATAAGCGGTAAGGCTTTATTCAATTCATATGATAACCAAACTAATAATAACTATAGCTTCAACAGCATTTTATTTTCTCGTTTACTTTTTCGTTTATCTGAGTTTTCCATAAAGAGGGCTAGACAGCACAGGTTTATTTCTTTTCTTCAAATATCCGCTTGTTGAAGCGTTTGTTTAAAAAGAAATTAACCGGCACGAAAATCAGCGTCTGCAAGAGCGAAACCTTCAAGGCTTCTTTAAGTTCAGGGCTAATAAACAAATACTGTAGGAAAAGTATCACGGCAAAAAAGATGCTTCCTGTAAGCAATTATTTAATTATTAATCAATCAAAATATTAATAACTTCCAATAACTTAATTTCACAATATCTTTTTTATTGTGTTCTAATAAAATTTCTATCTGCTTTCCTTAAAAAAATGTCAAATTCATTCTACTTTAATAATATGAAATAGTTTAACGAATAAAATGCTTTAGCGATTAGGAGAATCTTAATCAACCTCATTTTTTTTAAATATTTATTAGCAAAAATAACAGTTGCCGCACTGCATACTGAAATAGAAAAACTCAACAATAAGGAATTAATAAAAGTGTGTTTAGATAAAAAATAAAAAGTTGAAAAAAGTATAAAGAATACTATAGTGTATAGTATTATTATTGACTTACTTGTCATCTCATCCATCCTTTTTAATAATTATTATTAAAATTTAATTAAATGGATAAGCTATAAGAAAAATTTCGATATAGCTTATCCAAGCTAGTAAATTACCGCTTAGTTTTACCAGCTTCCACTAGCACCTCTCATTTGATGTTCATCCTTACCGAATAGACCTCCTCCAATAAATCCAATACCTAGTCCGACACCTGCGCCGGCTACACCTCCCACTGCACCTCCCGCAGCTCCACCAAAGATGGCACCTCTCCAACTCCAGCCACCTGTGACCTGTTCAATTTCTTTCATATTTTTCATTCCCTATTTTTTAAAAATAATAGAAGCCCGCCTAAAGTTTTCAGACGGCCTGCTGTTTGAGCTTAAAAGCATGATTGCCCCTATATTCAAAAGTGAAGCCCTTATTTTGTTCCTGCACTTTTAGTGCATTTCTTCATGATGTATTGCTCGAAATCTTATCCATATTAATGATATGTCTAAGATTTCTTCGCTTCTGTCATTTCGAATTCCGTTCAAATCTGAGGTTTTGCAAAGGTATTCAGGCCGTCTGAAAACGGTTTGCCCCCATTACTTCAAACTGTTCAAACCAACCGCAATGCCGTACAGGAAACCGATAATGGCACTGCCGATAAGGATAACGAGCAGCAGGGTTTTATCCTTCTCATTCATCATACTTACTCTAATCAAAAAAATCATAACAATAATCAACTATATGGTATATCTGGTTATTCCTTTTCTCAAATACCCTCTTATTGAACCATTTGTTTAAAAGAAAATTAAGCGGTACAAAAATCAAAGTCTGAAGGGCGGACATCTTCAGTGTTTCTGAAAAATTTGAATAAATAAAAAAATAGTCCAGGAAAAGCATTGTGACAAAAAAGATACTTTCGGTAAGCAATGGAAACTTTCGTGCGGACATGGTTAAAAGAAATCCTATGAAATAAATCAATCAAAATTTTCACATGATGTATACTAATTTCCGTTTAATAAAATTTAATTATCGGAAATATTTTTTAAATAACCAGAAAAAAGCAATGTTAAAAATCCTGATGCGCCAAAAATTAAAAAATAAAAATATTGAACAGAATCAATATGCTCCAATAGCAGGAAAAAATACAAAGACAGAGCAAATCCATTGAAATTTTCAAGGCCGTTTTATACCAAAACTCTGATTACTGATGGCAAATCATTACATGCTTACTTAACAAATTTGGAAAGAGGGATGCTGAATCCTAATAGTTTAGTTCAACTAAAGCTTTATAGTTTTCGAAAAATTATTATTAACAAGAAAGTCACTCCTATTAAAATAGAAATAAAACTAGCAATAAAGAATACAGGATTCTTTTTAATACAATCAGCATTGTCATCGGGTTTGACTAAACCTTTTTGGATCAAAAAAATTGTTGCAACTATTAAAATAATACCGATTGCAATAATTTCCATCATCAAAACCCTATTTTTTGGAAACGCAGTTCCATTTCAGAAACTACGTTCCCGACTATTTAAAAATAAGAGATTTCTAAAATTTTTTCAGAAATATCCACCTTCAATTAAACCATCACCAATAGCTACTCCTCCAAAATAAGAAAAAGTTGCTAAAGATTAACAAAAAATTAAAAACAGTAACAACTCACGTTGCCACAACATAATTGAGATTATCCAAATATCCGGGCAAGGCCATAACCAACAACACCTGCACCAGCAGCAGTGCCGACAGAGGCATAAATCAACTTAGCTGCGGGAACAAAGAGAATCGCCGGGAGAGCTCCGCCCTGTACATTTTCCAACTCACATAATTCCAATTCAATCATGCTACTGCTCATAATTAACTCCTTTAATAAAATCTCTTAAAAATTAGTTATCTAAGACTACTTAGTCCTATTGCAACTCCTATCAGCAAGCCAACAGCAGCAGAGACTAAGATAACCGTAATCAATAATTTATCTGTACCCATAAATTAGACCATATATTTTGGAAAATTTAATGTATACTCGAAATTCCAAATAAAGCAAATTCGTTGTTTAACGTCTGCTTTGACGGCTAACTCCTATCGCAACCCCAGCAGCCAAGCCAGTCGCCGCAGATCCTCCTAATGCTCCCAACACATATTTAGCTCCATATGCCGCAACAATGGGAGCCCAGAAAGCACCGCCTGCAACATTATCCAACTCCATTTGATTCAATTCTTTCATGATCATATTCCTTCTTGTATAAGTACATAAAAATTAAAAACAAATTAAAAAATAGCAATCAATCACGTTGCCACACTATTGGGGTCTCCCCCGATTTAGAATGCAGGGTGCCGGACTATAAGATTCAACATCCTGCCTTCTGAATTTTTCAAAAAGCTTTTCCATTCAAGGAAAAATTCACCCGTCGTAACACAAATAAATTTTCCCAACCTAACACATGACCATAATGGTTAATACAATCAACTTGATGTAAATAGGGTAATGGTGGTTATGTTATAGATAAGAAAACAATATAAAAAAACCCATATTACTTTCCAACATTCTGAATGTTGAAAGCCTCATGATTTAAATGTCATCAATACGGCAAACCGTTTTACCGCACAAACGGTTTACCAGTCGTTCCAGCCGGCGGCAAAACCTCCGATGGCACCAATGCCTCCACCGATTAACGCGCCACCTGCAGCACCTCCAGTAACGGTCACCGGTGCGAACGGCCCGCCTAAAAGGCCAAGTCCTGCTCCGGCAAGGCCGCCGGCCGCAGCTCCCGCACCGGCACCATTTGCGGCACTTTCTATTGCGTCTACCCATCTGCCGCCACCGGAAACAAGATCCAATTCATTCAAAGTGATTTCGTACATGATCTACTCCTTTAAATTTATAAATTTAAAAAATAAAAATTGTTTAATTGAAATACTTATTTATCGCCCAATTACTCAAAAGACCCAAGGCTACAAATATTACAAAAGATTTGGCGTAAACAGCCGTTTCATTCCATGAAAAACCCTTTGTGAAGGTTTCATAAAGCCACACTATAGGGGTCAGTACACAGAATGCGATAAAGATACATAAACAGATTTTCAGCAACATATTCAGCATGTGTTTTCTAATCTTTTCCAAATCCTTTGGGTTTCATCAAATTTACCAGTGGGAAATTTGTTTTACACTTAATTATTCCGCACCGCATCGCGGGCGTTTTTCCAAATAGTGCTGATACGGTCACCTTCGGCCAGACCGTTGTCGACGGCTTTCCACCAGTCTTGTGCATCTTGCTTGAATGCCTTCCAGTCGGCTTTGAAGACACCCCAATTGTAGCCGCCGGCCACTTGCTGCAACTCATGTTCTTTCAAAGGTTTCATTTCGTACTCCTTAAAAAAAATCAAATAATCAATCTTTCAACAATACTGCTTTACAGCATTAGTACAATGTTGGTGTGTGATTTCTTAATTTTGTTTACCGGTTTTCAGAATATTTTTGAAAACTTTGATTAAAATCTATTTACCTTAAATGCATATTCAAAATTTTATTTTCATAAACAGATTAATGCTGCTTGGTTTTTAACCTCGCCACAAGTCAATTTAGGACAACGGCCAATTACATTTTCATGTAAATAATTTTGATAATTATTTTTATGAAGTAAAGAAAGGTTTGTTTTCGTTAACCCATATAGCATTGAATCCGCATGATTTGGGTAGATTAAAAACTAAATCTAATAATTCGCCACTAAGGAAGGTGTTTAATTTGATTTGAGATGTGTGCCGTGTCGAAATTAAAACGATTGCCGCTGGTGTTTGTGTCGGTTTCTTTATTGTCGCCCGCCGTTGGGGCGTTTACCTTGAAAGATGCTTGGGAAGCGGCGTTGAAGTATTCCGCCGATTTTTCCGCCGCAAGAAACGAGCGTGATGCAGATGCGGAGAAAAAGCATCAGGCACGGGCGCAGCTTTTGCCGCAGATTACGGCCAACGGGATTTATCAGACGCAGCCTGTTATTAAAGCAGAATGAATTTGACATTTTTTTAGGAAAAGCAGATAGAAATTTTATTAGAACACAATAAAAAAGATATCGTGAAATTAAGTTATTGGAAGTTATTGATATTTTGATTGATTAATAATTAAAGGGGGCTGACGTAGATTAGCCCTAAACACCACACCAAATTCGCAGAATTTTTAACTGCTCTTTTGGTGTGCCAAAATTAAAACGAACACACATTCTTTCAAAAATAAGGGAAAAGATTTACGGTCAATTCCGTTGTGTTTTCTCAGAACACGTTTTGCTTGGTTCCGGAAATTCTCAATGCCGTTAATGCGGTTTTGACGCTCTGCAAAATCTGTGAATGATTGATGCGATGATGAATAAATTCGCTCACATCAAGCACATCACAGCTTTTGTAACAGTCCGTATAAACAATACTATCAGGCATGATTTTTCTTTTAATAACAGGTAGTAAAGTATCTTGTTTGGTGTTTTCAACCACAACAGTATAGACCTTACCATTGCGTTTTAAAATACCAAAAACAGCCGCTTTACCGGCTGCACCACGACCGAGTTTACCCTTGCGTTGTCCGCCAAAATAGCTTTCGTCCGGCTCAATAGAGCCGTCAAAAACTTCGTCTGCTTGAAGTGCCAAATAGCAGGCAATCACTTGACGGATTTTGCGGTAAAAAAACATAGCGGAATTAGATTGGATACCGAGTATATCCGCTACTGAATGAGCAGTAACTTCTAACACAAAAAAAACGAAGCAACTTTCGCTGTGTAGATTTACTGTGTTGCAATGGGTTATCTTCATTTTTTGAGTGTAACCTAACTGCTAATCTACGTCAGTTCCAGTAATTTTTTGTAGTGCAAAATAGTTCTTCAGCTAAAATTAACAAATGATATATTAATCCATTTAGTATTATTCTTTTTTCAATTTAATCATAGTTTTATAGTCATTGGGATGTATATTTTCATTGAATCCAAAATTTTTTAATTACTATCGCATATATGATGGTGGCGATAATAGAGGTTAAAGCAATTTCTATCCAAGATATTTTAAAAAGATAAAGAATTATTGAGCAAACAGCAAAAAATACAATGTACATAACTATATTTTTCATAGTAGTCCTTTCTAAGGTAATAGAACTTTAAATTAAATAACCTAATTAATAATTAATGTGTTGGAGTCAACACAAATTCTGCTGCTCCAACACCTTAAAGATGGATTACCTTACCACCATCCGACGGCCAAATAGGTGGCTGCGCCACTAGCAGCACCAGCAAGCGCACCGATGCCTGCCCCAGGCAAAGCACCTACTCCACCAGCAAATGAACCAGTAACTGCGCCGCCTGCAGCACCGCCTACAGCACCGCCTACAGTGGATTTACCAAAATCACCCCAGCTCCAAGCACCGCCTGCAATCATCTCCAATTCATCCATGGTCAATTCACGGCCGAAATCGTTTTGCAAAGTCAAAGTCTGCATAATCAGTCTCCTTAAAAAAATTAAAAGCAAAGTAAAAACAGCAACAATCTACGTCGCTACATTGTGGGGAAAACTCCCCGCTTCGGAACACAGTAGTCGGACTAAACTATAGAATCCAACATGCCGCTTTCCAAATTTGTTAAGTAAACATACAATGATTCGCCATCAGTAATCAAATCGATGTCTTAGTTATTCCGTACCGCATCGCGGGCGTTTTTCCAAATAGTGCTGATGCGGTCACCTTCGGCCAGACCGTTGTCGACGGCTTTCCACCAGTCTTGTGCATCTTGCTTGAATGCCTTCCAGTCGGCTTTGAAGTCACCCCAATTGTAGCCGCCGGCCACTTGCTGCAACTCATGTTCTTTCAAAGGTTTCATTTCGTACTCCTTAAAAAAATCAAATAATCAATCTTTCAACAATACTGCTTTACAGCATTAGTACAATGTTGGTGTGTGATTTCTTAATTTTGTTTACCGGTTTTCAGAATATTTTTGAAAACTTTGATTAAAATCTATTTACCTTAAATGCATATTCAAAATTTTATTTTCATAAATAGATTAATGCTGCTTGGTTTTTAACCTTGTCACAAGTCAATTTAGGACAACGGCCAATTACATTTTCATGTAAATAATTTTGATAATTATTTTTATAAAGTAAAGAAGGGTTTGTCTTCGTTAACCCGTATGGCATTGAATCCGCATGATTTGGGTAGATTAAAAACTAAATCTAATAATTCGCCACTAAGGAAGGTGTTTAATTTGATTTGAGATATGTGCCGTGTCGAAATTAAAACGATTGCCGCTGGTGTTTGTGTCGGTTTCTTTATTGTCGCCCGCCGTTGGGGCGTTTACCTTGAAAGATGCTTGGGAAGCGGCGTTGAAGTATTCCGCCGATTTTTCCGCCGCAAAAAACGAGCGTGATGCAGATGCGGAGAAAAAGCATCAGGCACGGGCGCAGCTTTTGCCGCATATTACGGCCAACGGAATTTATCAGACGCAGCCTGAATCGCTTTCTTCCAACACCCGCTCGGTCGGTTGGAATGTGCAGGCTCAGCAGGTTTTATTTGATAAGAGCCGTTTTTCGCAATACAAGCAGGGTAAGCTCGCCGAAGAAATGGCTGACTTGCGTTTGGCCGGAAATGAAGGCAAATTGAGGATGGATGTGGCCAAGGCTTATTTCAATGTTTTGCTTAACCGCGACAAACTTGAGGCGATAAGGGAAGAAAAAGCCGCCTATTCGCAGCAGTATCAGCGTGCGCAGGAGATGTTCAAGCAAGGGGCGGCCACTATTTTGGATACCAAAGAAGCCGAGGCCGGTTTTGATGCGGCTTTGGCCAAAGAAGTGGATACCTACAACCAGCTCATTGTTGCCAACAATACGTTGGCCAACCTGACCGGCCTTGATCCTGCCCGCATCAGCCCGATAAAACGCAACCGCATGCCTGTCGATTTACTGGCCGGTACGAAAGAACAGGATTGGCAGGCTCTGGCCGAGGCGAATAACCCGGATTGGGCATTGCAGCGCAAAACATTAGAAAATGCCGCCGAAGCGGTAAAAGAGGCCAAAAGCGGACGCTGGCCGACAGTCACCTTGTCGGGCGGTTATCAGGATAACCACAATACCTATAACTACGGTGGCGGCATGGGCGATATGAAATACCGCAGCAAAGGATCGACGCTCACCGTTCAACTGAGCGTGCCCTTGTTTACGGGCGGGCACATTTCCAGCCGTATCCGCGAAGCGGCCTCACGCGAGTTGCAAAACAGGGATTTGCTCACCGCCGCCGAACGCAATACCAAACTGGCGGTCAGACAGGCTTACGAAAATACGCGGGGCGGACGCATGCAGACCGAAGCACAGCAAAGGCTGCTGGAAAGCAATCAAGCCAAGCTGGAAGCAACGCGCATAGGCCGTCAGGTAGGCGTGCGTAATAATCTGGAAGAAACACAGGCGCAACAGGCAGTGGCGGAGGCCGCGCAAAAATTGGCGGAAGCACATTATGCTTATGCACAAGCGTATTTGCAATTGCTGCAACATGCGGGTGTGCTGGATAGTGAGGAGCGTGTCAATCACATGAATTCGGTATTGTTTTAAACGTTTCGACCGAACAATTCACAAAAAATTCTGCGTTATGAACCGGAAAACTCAAAAGACGGCTATCCGTTTGTGCTGTTTTGAAATATAACGGTTTAAAATAAAAATAAAGCAAGGCGCCGACGATGACCGCCGTGTACACCCAGTACATAAGGGAGTCGGCAACGCTGTATTATAGTGAATCTACTTTAAAATAGTACGGCGTTGGTTCGCCTGGCCGTATTATCTATACTGTCTTCGGCTCACCGCCTTGTCCTATTTTAAAGTGAATCCACTATATTTTTATTTCAAACAGCTATAAAAGGAAAGAAGGCCGTCTGAAACCTTGTTCAAACAACGTTTCAGACGGCCTTGAATTATCCGTAATCAAACGAAATTACGCACCGCGTTTTTCCAAAATCGCTACGGCAGGCAATTCTTTGCCTTCCAAGAATTCCAAGAACGCGCCGCCGCCGGTGGAAATGTAGCTGATTTGGCCGGTGATGCCGAATTTGGCAATCGCCGCCAAAGTATCGCCGCCTCCGGCAATCGAGAAGGCCTGACTCTCGGCAATGGCTTTGGCTACGGCTTCGGTGCCGCCGGCGAATTGGTCGAATTCAAACACGCCGACCGGGCCGTTCCACACGATGGTGCCGGCGTTTTTCAACACTTCGGCCAAGGCTTGGGCCGATTGCGGACCTATGTCCAAAATCATGTCGTCTGCGGCCGTATCGTCAATCGATTTGGTTTCGGCAGCGGCGGTTTCGGCAAATTCTTTGGCGGTCACCACATCGGCCGGCAGTGGGACGGAGCCGCCTTTGGCCGCCATTTTGGCCAAGATTTTTTTCGATTCTTCCACCAAGTCGGCTTCGGCCAGCGATTTGCCGATGGCTTTGCCTTCCGCCAGCAGGAAGGTGTTGGCGATGCCGCCGCCGACAATCAATTGATCCACTTTGTCGGCCAGTGATTCCAAGATGGTGAGCTTGGTCGATACTTTGCTGCCGGCCACAATCGCCACCAACGGGCGTGCCGGTTCTTTCAAGGCTTTGCCCAAGGCATCAAGTTCGCCCGCCATCAATACACCCGCGCAGGCCACCGGTGCGGCTTGTGCCACGGCTTCGGTCGAAGCTTGGGCACGGTGGGCGGTGCCGAATGCGTCGTTGACGAACACGTCGCACAAAGCGGCGTAGGCTTTGCCCAGTTCCAAATCGTTTTTCTTTTCGCCTTTGTTGATGCGCACGTTTTGCAGCATGGCAATCTCACCGGCTTGCAGTTTGGGCGCATTTTCACGCCAGTCGTTCAGCACTTTGATTTCTTTGCCCAATAGTTTGCCCAAATGCGCGGCTACGGGGGCGACATCGTCTTCCGGTTGGAATTCGCCTTCGGTCGGGCGGCCAAGATGGGTCATCACAATTACCGCCGCACCATTGTCCAAGCAATAGCGGATGGATTCGAGCGATGCGCGGATGCGGGTGTCGTCGCTGATTTGGCCGTCTTTAAGCGGCACATTCATGTCGGCGCGGATAAGGACGGTTTTACCGTTGACGTTTTGGTCGGTCAGTTTCAAAAATGCCATGATATTTCCTTTGTATGAATGGAAAACGGATGAAGTTACGGCTATTATCCGCCATCAAAGAAACCGGGTAAAGGTTTCTGGCCGTCTGAATGTCCGACTGTGAAACCATGCAAACGCGCTTTATCATTTTGATTGAAATGTTTATCATTCTATTCAATTGCAACGATGAGGAAAACCATGTTACGCAAAACCGTCTGGCTGGCCGCGCTGGCCGTTGCCGCGCCTGTGTGGGCGCAAACGTTGTCGCAAACCCTTCCCAACGGCCTGAAAGTGATTGTCAAAGAAGACAAGCGCGCGCCGGTGGCGGTATCGCAGCTTTGGTATAAAGTAGGCAGCATCGATGAGAAACCCGGTAAAAGCGGCTTGAGCCATGCGTTGGAACACATGATGTTTAAAGGCACGCCGTCGGTACCCTCAGGCGAATTCAACCGCCGTATTTCGGCTTTGGGCGGCACGCTCAATGCCTACACCAACCGCAGCGAAACCGTGTATTACGAAAACATTTCCGCCGCCAACCTGCCCGAAGTGTTGAAGCTCGAAGCCGACCGCATGCAGAACCTGAATTTCAGCGACAAAGATTTCACCAACGAAATGAGCGTGATTCGTGAAGAACGCCGCCAGCGCACCGAAGACACCGCCGCCGGCAAAATGTGGGAACACGTTTTTCTCAACAGCTTCACCAAGCCGTCGATGCGCGCCAGCGTGATTGGTTATATGGATGATTTGCATACGCTTAAAGCCGATGATTTGCGCGATTGGTACCGCCGGTTTTATGCGCCCAATAATGCCACGTTGGTGATTGTCGGTGACGTCGATGCCAAGCAAACCCTTCAGACGGCCTCGCAATTATTCGGCAGTATTCCCGCCAAAGCCCTGCCGCCGCGCAACGATTTGAGCGAACCTGTCGAGCGCGAGCCGGTATTTGCCGAAACCGCCTCCGCCGTGACCCGCCAGCCTTTGGTCGCATTGTCTTACCGTGTGCCCGCCTTGCAGAAAATCAGCGATACGCTGCCTTACGCGCTTGATGTGTTGAGTGATATTTTGTCGGGCAATTCGTCCAGCCGCTTGGATAAAAATCTCGTGCGCGGCAAGCAAACCGCTTTGAGTGTGGACGTGAACTACGATATTTTGAGCCGCGAAATGCCGCTGTTTAATGTGGTGGCCATGCCGGGCAACGGCGTGGGCGAACAGGATTTGTTGGCCGCCATGCGCGCCGAAATCCAAGACATCGCCGACAACGGCGTGGGTAAAGACGAACTCAAACGCGTCAAAACCCGCATGATGAGCAGCGAAATCTACGCGCGCGATTCCATGACCTCGCAAGCCTCCTTGATGGGGCGCTTGGAAACACGCGGTTTCCGATACAGCGACGAAGCCGAAATCCGCCGCCGTCTGCAAAAAGTGACCGCCGCCGAGGTGCAGGCCGCTGCCAAATTGTTGACCGACAAGCGTTCCAGCGTAGTCGTAGTGAAACCGCAAACACCGTCGGCAAAATAATCGAAAGGCCGTCTGAAACATTCAGACGGCCTCAACCGAAAGGGTAACCATGTATTCTAAAACTTTACTGCTCGCGCTGGCTGCCTTGCCGCTGGCCGCCCAGGCTGCCGCTGACATTCAGCGCTGGACAACACCTGAAGGCACGCAGATTCTGCTGGTCGAGCGTCGTGAAAATCCGATTGTTGATATGGAAATCAGCTTCAAAGGCGCGGGTAGCGTGTTCAATCCGCCGGGCAAAAGCCAGGTGGCCGAATTTACCGCCGCGCTGCTGACCAACGGTACAAAAACACTGGATGAAGAAGCCTTCAACGAAAAAGCCAACGACATCGCCGCCAACATCGGCAGCGAGAGCGGCCACGAAACCGCCGTCATCAGCTTCCGCAGCTTGAGCCAGGCCAAAAACCTGAACCAAACCTTGGCCTTGGTCAACGAATCCTTAACCGCGCCGCGCTTTGATCCGGCCGTGTTTGCCCGTCGCCAAAAGCAAGCCGTTACCGCTTTGCAGCAGCAGGAAACCACCCCCGATTTTGTCGCCGGCCGCGCGTTTACCAAGCTCGCTTACCCAAGCCATCCTTACGGCAGCGATGCTTATGTGACGGCGGACAGCCTGAAAGCCGTTACGCTCGATGACATCCGCGCCTTCCACCGCACCCATTACGGCAAAGACAACGCTGTGGTGGCGATTGTCGGCGATGTCAGTCGTCGCCAAGCCGAAAAAATGGTGCAAACTGCATTGAAAGGTTTGCCGCACACCAGCCAAGCGGGCAGCGATATTGCGTCAGTGCAGCCGCAAACCGCCCGGCGCCGCGACATTCCGTTTGCCGGCGAACAGGCACAAATCATTTTGGGCATGCCGCTGATTAAACGCCACGACCCCGATTATTACGCTTTGGTGGCGGGCAATTATGTACTGGGCGGAGGCGGTTTCGACAGCCGCTTAATGAACCGCCTGCGCGACCAAAAAGGCTATACCTACGGCGTGTACAGCAGCCTGATGCCGCTGACCGAAGCAGGCGTGTTCAGCATCGGCTATTCGACGCAAAAGAAAAACACCCGCACTTCTTTGGCCGATGTGCAAGCGGTGGTGGAGCAATTCATCGCCGAAGGGCCGACCGAAGCCGAGTTGAAGCAGGCCAAAGCCAACATCATCGGCAGCTTCCCGCTGCGCTTTGATTCCAATGCCAAACTGCTGAAATACTTAAGCCTGATTGGCGTGCATAATCTGGAAAGCAGCTATTTGCAGGACTACCCGAAAGCGGTGGAACAACTCACCACTGCGCAAATCAAAGATGCCTGGCAGCGTCGGGTAAAATTCAGCGATTTGCATGTTGTGGTGGTGGGTGCGGAATAAACGTTTTGTTATCCACACAAAGGCCGTCTGAAGCGTTTCAGACGGCCTTTGTCTTATAAAATATAGTGGATTCACTTTAAAACAGACAAGGAGGTGAGCCGAAGACAGTATCGATAATACGGCTAGGCGAACCAACGCCGTACTATTTTTAAAGTGAATTCGCTATATAAAACTAACGCAGGCTCTGCCAATATTCCCATGCCGCTTGCAGCATATTGCGCTGCTCGGCTTCGTGGCCGTATTCGGCTTCGATGTTGATGTAGCCGATGCCGTGTTTGGCCGCATAGACCGACAGCGAACCGTCATCGGCTACATTGTCGGTTTGCTGCACCACATTGAAGCCGCGGCTTTTGAAAAATGCAAACGCGCGTGAGCCGTTGACGTAAAAGTAATCGTCTTCGTCGTGTTGCGGCTGGACAAACACCGGCGCATCGGTGCCGGCCAAAGGTTCAAGCGCATAGCTTTCGATGTTGGTGGCGCCGTCGGTGTTGTTGTGCAGCGCGATGATGAAACCGGCCGGTTTTAAAGCGTTTAACACCGCATCGGCAAAGGCGGCGGCGGAGTGTGCGGCAGCTTCATCAAGGCCGCCTGAAAGCGTGGCGGCGCGGCCTTGCGGCGAATAGATGCGGTTGGGATCGAAATCGGCATACGATTCGCCGCTGCGAAACGAAATACGGCGCGTGCCGCGGTGTTCCAACGCGATCAGGCATACCGGATAGCGGCGCACTGCTTCGAGCGCGACCTGCTTGGCGGTGTATTCGTTGTCGTGCGGGTGAAACAAAAACACGCCCGTCGCTTCGGGGTGGCAATAGCGCGTGATGTGTACTCTGTCCGCCACGCTCAAAGGGTAAACCTGGCGGTGGATATGCGGTTCGGCGGCCAATGCGGGCAGGGCGCAGATGAGCGGCAGGGCAAGCGGCAGGCGCAATTAACGCTCCCAAGCGGCGTAAGGGTGTTTGCTCAGATAAGCATTGGTGAATTTGCCGTCGGACGTGATTTCTTCACCCAGCCAATCGGGACGGGCAAACGCGGCATCTTCGGACGGCAATTCTATTTCCGCCACAATCAGCGGCGCGTTGTCGCCGAAATATTCGTCGATTTCGTAGAGAAAACCTTGAAATTCGGCGCGGTAACGGCGTTTTTCCATCTTAAACGGGCACATCGTCGCCATCATCGTTTGCGCGTGTTCCAGCGGAATTTCATATTCAAACTCGCTGCGGCTCGCATCGGAAATATAGCCCTTCAGTGTCAGCCACGCTTGATTATCGATAATGCGCACGCGGATGGTGCGTTCTTTTTCCACGCTCAAATAACCTTGCTGCAACGTTTGCGGCGCGGATGCAGTGTGGCGCCAATCATCGTTTTTCAATAAAAAACGGCGTTCGATTTCAACAGACATAGTTCAGACGGCCTTTCAAAACGGTTTGAACACAACCAAATACAGCGCCAAAATCATCAGCAACACCGGCACTTCATTAAACACGCGGTAAAACTTATGCGAATGGCGGCAGGTATGTTGCTCGAAGCGGCGCAGGTGGGCGCGGCAAATATGTTGGTAGCCGATCAGCAAAATGCCCAAAGCGGCCTTGCCATGCACCCAGCCCATCGGCCACCAGCCGGTGGCAAACGGAATCGCCAAGCCGCAAATCACGGCCAACAGACCCAAAGGCGACATGAATTTATACAGCCGCTGCGCCATGCCCAACAGCCGCGCGTATTCGGCGGCTCCGGTTTGCGGATTGACCTGCGCCAGGTTCACATAAATGCGCGGCAGATAAAACAGCCCGGCAAACCAAGAAATGATGAAGAAAATATGCGCCAGTTTTAACCATAAATACATTTTTCAGACGGCCTCCTAATCAGATAAACGTTATTGTAGCCTTAAATCCACAAATACCGCCAAAATCCGCCTTGTTTTTCATCATAAACCCTTAAAACCAACAATTTTATAGAATATAAGCCGCAATTTTCCTATCATTCCCTGCCGTATGATGGCGATGCCCGACAGATTTTGCTAAAATGAAGAAAATATACCATGTGATTATACGGATTAAGATAATCACCCCCACAATTACGGAAAAATAAGACATGAAACAATTTGAAATCAACAGCGGCGTAAAAAAACGCCTGAATGATTATTTGGCGGCCAAGCAAACCGACCTGAAAACCGCGATGGACGACCAAACTACCAACGGCGAAGTGGCCGCAATTATCCACGAAGGCCTGCCGATGATGGTGCGCAAAATTTATTCTTTGGAAAAAATGAAAGATTTTTTCTGGAACAAAAAAGACCTGATGGTCGAATTCGTGGCTATGCGTTTGGCTGCAGCGGATAAGGCCAAACCGGCGAAGAAAAAGCGTTAAGCCGGCGCATTGTCACCGGAATAAAACATTTCCTCCGAAGGCCGTCTGAAACCCTTTTCAGACGGCCTTTGCTATAATCCTTTTTGTTTATCCGAAAAGAGACGGCCATGTCTGCACCCAATCCCACCATCGCCGCCATCGCCACCGCCCCCGGCCGCGGCGGCGTCGGCGTGATTCGTTTGTCCGGCAAAGATTTGCTGCCTTTGGCGCAAGCCTTGAACGGCGGCAAAACGCCCAAGCCGCGCGTGGCCTTGTACACCGATTTTCTCGATGCCGACGGCCAAGCCATCGACAACGGCTTGATGCTTTACTTCGCCGCGCCCGCCAGCTTTACCGGCGAAGACGTCATCGAATTGCAAGGACACGGCGGGCCGGTGGTGATGGACATGCTGTTGCAGCGTTGTTTCGCACTCGGTGCCAAAGCCGCCGAGCCGGGCGAATTTACCAAACGCGCTTTTCTCAACAACAAACTCGACTTGGCGCAGGCCGAGAGCGTGGCCGACTTGATTGATGCCTCGAGCAAATCCGCCGCGCGCATGGCTTTGCGTTCGCTCAAAGGCGCGTTTTCGCAACACATTCACGCGCTGGTCGATGATTTGATTACGCTCAGAATGCTGGTGGAAGCCACGTTGGATTTTCCCGAAGAAGACATTGATTTTCTCGAAGCAGCCGATGCGCGCGGTAAGCTGGCCGGTTTGCAAGGCCGTCTGAAAACCGTGTTGGCCAGTGCCGAACAAGGTGCGATTTTGCGCGAAGGCATGAACGTGGTGTTGGTCGGAGCGCCGAATGTCGGCAAATCCAGTCTGCTCAACGCCTTGGCCGGAGACGACATCGCCATTGTCACCGACATCGCCGGCACCACCCGCGACACCGTACGCGAACAAATCACGCTGGACGGTGTGCCGGTGCACGTCATCGACACCGCCGGCCTGCGCGAAACCGACGACGTAGTCGAGCAAATCGGTATTCAGCGCAGCCAAAAAGCAGCCAACGAAGCCGATGTGGCACTGATTCTGATTGACCCGCGCGAAGGCATCAATGCCAAAACCCAAGCCATTCTCAACGGTCTGCCCGAAGGCTTGAAGCGCATAGAAATCCACAACAAAGCCGATTTGACCGGCGACACGGTAGAAAAAATTTCAGACGGCCTCACCCAAACCGGTGCCGGCACTTTAATCAAACTCTCCGCCAAAACCGGCCAAGGCTTGGATTTGCTCAAACAAGCTCTGCTGCAGGAAATCGGTTGGCAGGGCGAAAGCGAAAGCCTGTTCCTCGCCCGCAGCCGCCACCTGACTGCCTTGCACGCCGCCGAAGCCGAGCTGGAAAACGCGGCACTTTGCGGCAACCACCAAATCGAGATCTTGGCCGAACACCTGCGTTTGGCGCAAGCGGCCTGCAGCGAAATCACCGGCGAATTTACCGCCGACGATTTATTGGGCGTGATTTTTTCACGGTTTTGTATCGGTAAATAAACGCAGGCCGTCTGAAAACAACCGTTTTTTCAGACGGCCCGTCAGCCAAGCATGGCCGATCTACATGCTGTGCAAAAGGCTGTGCAATCCAAATCTATTGTCTGCCAAGAAAGGAAACTCATGAAACGCTTATCCTTCCTTGCCGCTCTGATGCTGCTTGCGGCCTGTCACTACACTCCGTCGGTTCCGATGCCGGCCGAGCCTGCAATCCAAACCGCTTCCTGTAAAAAACGCTTCTGCACGCGCGAATATGATCCCGTTTGCGCCGCCATCCAGACAGGCGGCCGCACTGTGCGGCAAACCTTCGGCAACCGTTGCAGCGTGTGCAGCGATACGGGCAAAGTCCTCAAGCTGGAAAAAGGCGCGTGCGGCGAGGTGCGTTAAACCCGAAATCCAAAAGGCCACAGGCCGTCTGAAAGTCAGTCAACTTTCAGACAGCCTTTTGTTCGCCAAAATACAGCGAAAACGCTATAATCCCTCATCTTTATTTGATTGTTTCCAAAGCATAAACCATGACACGAAAAATTCTAGTGACTTCTGCCCTGCCGTATGCCAACGGCAGCATCCATCTGGGCCATATGGTCGAGCATATCCAAACCGACATTTGGGTGCGTTTCCAAAAATTGCGCGGCCACGAGTGCTACTACTGCTGCGCCGACGATACCCACGGCACGCCGGTGATGCTGGCGGCGCAAAAGCAGGGGCTGAAACCGGAAGACATGATTGCCCGGGTGCGCGAAGAGCATCTGGCGGATTTCACCGGCTTTTTAATCGGTTACGACAATTATTACAGCACCCATTCGCCGGAAAACAAAACCCATTCCGAAGCCATCTACCGTGCGCTCAAAGCCAACGGCAAAATCGAAAGCCGCATCATCGAGCAGCTTTACGACCCTGAAAAACAAATGTTCCTGCCCGACCGCTTCGTTAAAGGCGAATGCCCGAAATGCCACGCCCAAGACCAATACGGCGACAACTGCGAAGCCTGCGGCACCACCTATGCCCCGACCGAACTGATCAACCCGTATTCCGCCGTATCGGGTGCAACGCCGGTATTGAAAGAATCCGAACACTTCTTCTTCAAACTGGGCGAATGCGCCGACTTCCTCAAAGAATGGACCTCCGGCAGCAATCCGCACGACGGCAAACCGCACCTGCAACCCGAAGCGCTCAATAAAATGAAAGAATGGCTGCACCCCGACGAAAACGGCGAAGGCGGCCTGTCCGATTGGGATATTTCCCGGGATGCGCCGTATTTCGGTTTTGAAATCCCCGATGCGCCAGGCAAATACTTCTACGTCTGGCTTGATGCACCGGTCGGCTACATGGCCTCGTTCCAAAACCTTTGCGACCGCATCGGCACCGATTTCAACGAATTTTTCCAAGCCGGCAGCGATACCGAAATGTATCACTTTATCGGCAAAGACATCCTCTATTTCCACGCCCTGTTTTGGCCCGCCATGCTGCACTTCTCCGGCCACCGTACGCCGAGCGGCATTTTCGCCCACGGCTTCTTGACGGTAGACGGCCAAAAAATGTCCAAATCGCGCGGCACGTTCATCACCGCCAAATCCTATCTGGATCAAGGTCTGAACCCCGAATGGATGCGCTACTACATCGCCGCCAAACTCAACAGCAAAATCGAAGACATCGATTTGAACCTCAACGACTTTATCAGCCGGGTAAACAGCGACTTGGTCGGAAAATATGTCAACATCGCCGCCCGTGCGTCCGGTTTTATCGCCAAGCGTTTTGAAGGCCGTCTGAAAAACGTGGCCGACAGCGCATTATTGGCACAACTGGCCGCCGCCAGCGACAGCGTCGCCGAATGCTACGAAAACCGGGAATACGCCAAAGCCCTGCGGGACATCATGGCACTGGCCGACATCGTCAATGAATACGTTGATGCCAACAAACCGTGGGAATTGGCTAAACTAGCTGATAAAGAGTTTGAGTTAAGATCTTTCTCTAAACAAAAAATTTCAACTATGAGAAATAAAATGGAACATAGTAATGTTCCTAAAAATTCTCAAGAATATTTACATAGCATAGAAGACATTAATACATTAGAAGAAACTACTAAAGAATTTGGTCCAAATATTGAACGCCTGCACCAAGTTTGCAGCGAACTCATCAACGCCTTTGCCATGCTCACCGCCTATCTGGCACCGGTTTTGCCCAACGTCGCCGCCAACGCCGCACGTTTCCTCAATCTGGAAGCACTGACGTGGGACAATACCCGCCAAACTCTGGGCGAGCATACCATCAACAAATACGAACACCTTATGCAACGAGTGGAGCAACAACAAGTGGACAATCTCATCGAAGCCAACAAACAAAGCATTCAGACAGCGGCCGAAACCGCCCCTGCCCAAGACAGCACATTTACGCCGGTTAGCGAACAGGCAAGTTTTGACGACTTTATGAAAATCGATATGCGCGTTGCCAAAGTGTTGAACTGCGAAGCCGTAGAAGGCAGCACCAAACTCTTAAAATTCGACCTCGATTTCGGCTTTGAACAACGGATTATCTTCTCCGGCATCGCCGCCTCCTACCCGAATCCGGCCGAACTCAACGGCAGAATGGTGATTGCCGTCGCCAACTTCGCTCCCCGCAAAATGGCCAAATTCGGCGTATCCGAAGGCATGATTTTGAGCGCAGCCACGGCAGACGGCAAACTGAAACTGCTGGATGTCGATGCAGGCGCACAGCCGGGCGACAAAGTCGGCTGAGGCCGTCTGAAAACCGCTTTTCAGCGTGAATTCCATTTAAAAGAAAACAAGGCCGTACTGTTTTATAGTGGAATAACCCCAAAGCAATACAAGGCGGCAAGCCGAAGACAGTATGAATCATACGGCAAGGCGTAGCCAACGATGTAGTGCTTTGAGGGTATTTCACTATACAACGAATTCACAATCACTTTTCCACACAACAGGCCGTCTGAAAATCCCGTTTTCAGACGGCCTCGCACACCCATCAAACCGACACCATGCCGAAATACATCCTGTTCCTACTGATTGCCGCCCTCGGCAACACCGCCTACCACCTCGGGCAGAAATCGCTACACAATCAAACCGCCAATCCCATGCTGCTACTCGCCGTCTATTACCTCGCCGCCATGATTATTTGCCTGGCCGCCATGCCGTTTTTCGGCAGCAGCGGCAGCTGGAAACAGGCCACACTGCTGCTGTCCAACGCCAAAGTCTGGCTGGTCGCCCTAGGTATCATCCTGATTGAACTGGGCTTTCTGCTCGCCTATCAGGCAGGCGGTTCGGCACAATGGAGCGGCGTTGCCGTCAACGGCATGGCTGCGTTGCTGCTGATTCCCTTGAGCATTTTCCTGTTTCACGAATCCTTTTCGTGGAACAAACTCACCGGCATCATTCTCACCCTGCTCGGCCTGTATGTTCTGGTTAAAAAATAACCCCGTTTTCAGACGGCCTCAACCGCCGGAAAAGACAAAAAACCAAGAATACGGTATATTTTGCACTTTCCGTTCACCACACAACAAACAACCGCTATTTCCCAAACCGACACTAAGGACACCGCCATGACCCTCCCACCATGCCCGCAATGCCAATCCGAATACACCTATGAAGACGGTGCCAACTTGGTTTGCCCCGAATGTGCCCACGAATGGCAAGTCGGCGAAGAAGCAACTGATGAAGCCTTGTCGGTCAAAGATGCCAACGGCGCAGTTTTGGCAGACGGCGACACCGTCGTTTTGATTAAAGACTTAAAAATCAAAGGCAGCTCGTCGGTCATCAAGCAGGGTACGAAAGTAAAAGGCATTCGTTTACAGGAAGGCGACCACAACATCGGCTGCAAAATTGACGGCTTCGGCGCAATGAACCTGAAATCCGAGTTTGTAAAAAAGGCTTGATTGGGTTAGAATAAACGCCTGTGTTGATAATAAGTGAAGGCCGTCTGAAAAGTTTCAGACGGCCTTTGCTTTATTTGTTATAACGGTATTTGCTTCTCTTTTTTAGGAATGAGCCGGAATGATAGGTAATTTGACTGTATTTCTTCATTAAGAGCGTAGGAAATCGTCGGGTTGTTTACTTTTTATGCCAAACAGCTTTTATTTTTGCCTGAACGATTGTTTTAAGATTTTCGGGCGTTATCGGGAACCTGCGGCTTTGCCGTACCTTCCGGCATTCTTGGCAACGCTCGGAAATCCCCCAAACGGGTCTTCAGGAAAAAAAGAAAAAGTGTAAACAACGCTGGGGTTTTCTACAATAAAAAGCCCGTTAACGGCGCGTATCGTTTTGTGCCTAAAGCCGATTGGTTCAGCCTTCCGGCTATATGGCAGGCAATCGTCAGATATATACCGTCGACTTTTCAGACGGCCTTCTGTTTATTTCTCCACTTGATTTATCATTTGTTTTCGTATATTTTAACGGAAAAGAAATTATTTTTATTAACTATTAGAAAGATGTCCGATGAAACTTGTGCGCTTGTCTTCTCTTGCTGTGGCCGCGGCCTTGTCGCTGGGCGCAGTGTCCGCGTATGCCAAACCGGTGCAGATTACCGACGTGGCCGGCCGTAAAGTGACCGTGGATTTACCGGCCAAACGCGTGGTATTGGGCTTTTATTATCAAGACTATATGGCCATCGGCGGCAAAAATGCGCTGAATAATGTGGTCGGTTTTTCTAAAGCGGTGTGGTCGGATTGGGCGCCGCCAAGCTGGGCTGCGTTCAGCAAAGCCGTGCCGAAATTAAACCGGCTCACCGATGTAGGCGAAGTCGAAGTCGGTACATTCTCGATTGAAAAAGTATTGGCCTTGAAGCCGGATTTGCTGGTATTGGCCGATTGGCAGTATCAGGCCTTGGGTTCGGATTTGGATCGCATCAATAAAGCCGGTATTCCGGTGGTGGTGTTGGACTACAACGCGCAAACTGTCGATAAACACATCGAATCGACCCGCATCATCGGCACTTTGACCGGCCAGCCGCAAAAAGCCGCCAAACTCGCCGCCGATTACAAACGCATTGTCGATACCATTCAAAGCCGCGTGAAGAAAGCCGGTTTGCCGAAGCCTAAGGTGTACACCGAATTCGGCAACAAAGGCCCGGCCGAACACAGCTTTACTTTCGGCAAGAGCATGTGGGGCTCAATGGCCACTTTGGTAGGCGGCGACAACATTGCGGCCAAAGCGGTGGAATACTACGGCCCGATTAATCCGGAATTGGTGTTGGCTGCCAAGCCCGACGTGATTGTGATTACCGGCCGTGAAACCGAAGTGAAGAAAAATCCGCAAGCGATGGTGTCGGGCTGGGGCATCAACAAAGCCGATGCCGAACGCCGACTGGCCGGTTTTGCCAAACGCCCGGGGTGGAGCAACTTGCCGGCCGTGAAAAACAACCGCATTTACGGCGCTTACCATGCCAACTCGCGTACGCTTTCAGACGGCGCTTCGATTCAGTTTATGGCCAAAGCGATTTATCCGCAGCTGTTTAAAGACTTGAATCCGGAAAAAACCTATTTGGATTTCTACCGTCAAAACCTGCCGGTGGTGCCTAGCGGTACATTCTATATTTATCCGCGATAGGGGAGGTTGATGAAGCGGCGGGCATGTGCCCGCTGCTTGTCACTTTTCAGACGGCCTGTTGCCGCGCATGGCTTGATTCGCTTGTGTTGCCGGAGTCCGTTTTTTCAGACGGCTTCATTGAATGGCTGTCTGAAAAAACGGTTTCTTACCTTTATCTCCATTCATTTTAAAACTATTATCATGACCCCTACTGCTGCCGATATTGTCAAAAACCAGCGTGCTTTAGAGCGCAAACGCTGGTTGGTTGTTTGTTCTTTTTTAATCGTCAGCCTTATCGGCTTTGTGTTCGACATTGCCACCGGCCCTTCCATGCTGCCGGTGGGCGAAGTGGTGAAATCGCTGCTGAACATGCAGGGCGCGGATGAAATGAGCAAGGTGATTGTGTACGATTTGCGCCTGCCGATGGCGGTGATGGCCTTGGTGGTCGGCGCGGCTTTGGGTGTGGGCGGGGCGGAAATCCAAACCCTGCTGAATAACCCGATGGCGAGTCCCTACACGCTGGGCTTGGCGGCGGCTGCCGGTTTGGGTGCATCGCTGGTGATTGCCTTTGGCGGCTTCGGTTTGCCGCACGCGTTTGCCGTGCCGATTGGTGCTTTTGTGATGACTATGCTGGCGGCGGGCGTGTTGTTTGTTTTTGCATCGATACGCCGCTTCAATTCCGCCATGCTGGTGTTGGTGGGGATTGCTTTATTGTTTTTGTTTCAGTCGGTTTTGTCGCTGATTCAGTTTATCGCCGCGCCGGAAATCTCGCAGCAGATTTTGTTTTGGCTGTTCGGCAGTCTGACTAAGGCAACGTGGGAAACGGTTATCGTCACCGCTGTGGTGACCGCTGTGTGCGTGAGCTTGCTGGCGAAAGACGTATGGAAACTCACCGCCCTGCGTTTGGGGGAAGAGCGCGCCGCCGGTTTGGGCATCAACCTGCAACGTTTGCGCATTCAAACCTTGGTGCTGGTGGCGATTATGACCGCCACGGCGATTAGCTTTGTCGGCGTGATCGGCTTTATCGGCTTGGTTGCGCCGCATGTGGCACGCATTCTGCTCGGCGAAGACCAACGCTTTTTCCTGCCCGGCTCTATGTTGGCGGGTGCAGCGTTTTTGTCGGTGGCCAGCGTGTTGTCGAAAGTGATTATTCCCGGTGCGTTGTTCCCGGTGGGGATTGTGACCTCGTTTGTCGGTGTGCCGTTTTTCTTTTGGATTGTGTTAACCAAGCGATGAGTTTCAGACGGCCTGATTGTGATAAGGCAGTCTGAAATCATTTTTATAGCGAGATAAATCAATGAAACCTGTTTGCCGTATTTTAGCCGCCGCCGTATTCGGCCTTGCCGCGCTCGCCGCGCAAGCGGAGGTGAAAACGCTCACCGATGTGCGCGGTCGCGAAGTGCAGGTCGATGTACCGGCCAAACGCGTGGTTCTGGGCTTTTATTACCCTGATTACATCGCCGCGGCCGGTGCGGATAAGTTTGAAAATGTGGTCGGTATTTCGCGCGAATTTTGGGAAAAGTTCAATCCCGGCAGTTGGTCGCTTTACTCTGCCAAAATCCCTTCGCTGCAAAACATCGGCGACATCGGCAATGTGAACGCCGGCACGTTTTCGTTTGAAAAAACTTTGGCGATGAAGCCTGATGTGGTGGTGTTGGCCGATTGGCAGTATGACACGCTGAAAGAAGAAATGCCGCGTTTTGAAAAAGCGGGCATTCCGGTGGTGGTGGTCGATTTCAACGCGCAAACGGTCGAACGCCACACCGCCAGCACCAAGCTTTTCGGTGAAATCGCCGGTACGCCCGAGCGCGCCGGGCAAGCTGCCGAGGAATACGCCCAAGGCATGGCCGACATTCAAAAACGCGTGGCCGAAGCGGGCAAGCCCAAGCCGAAAATCTACATCGAATTCGGCGACAAAGGCCCGGCCGAACACAGCTTTACTTTCGGCAAAAACATGTGGGGTGCGATTGCCGACACAGTGGGCGGCGACAATATTGCTGCCGCGTTTATCAAAGATTGGGGGCCGATTAACCCCGAGCAGTTTCTGGCCGCCCAGCCCGATGTGGTGGTTATTTCCGGCACCGAAGCCGGTCTGAAGCAGCCGACTGCAATGGCGATGGGCATTGGCATTGCTGCCGGTGAAGCGCAAAAACGTCTGAAGGGCTTCACCGGGCGCGCCGGTTGGGCAGACATTCCGGCGGTTCGAAACGGCCGCGTATTCGGCATTTACCATACCGCTTCGCGTTCGCTCTCAGACCTAGCATCCGCCCAATTCATCGCCAAAGCGCTGTATCCCGACGCCTTTGCCGACGTGAATCCGGAAGAAACCTACCGCGAATTCCACCGCAAATATCTGCCGGTCGAGCCGCAAGGCACATTCTTTATCCGCTTGGGCTGCGAAGGGCCGGACGGCTGCAAAAACCAAACCGCCGCCGATGCCGCCTCTGCCCGAACCGAGCCTGCCGCCGAAGTATCCTTGTGGCAGCGCATTAAAAACTGGTTTGCCGCCCTCTTTGCTTAAGGCCGTCTGAAATGATCCGACTTGAAAACGTACACATCCGCCGCGGCAGTTTTGTGGTGGCCGACCAAATCAATCTGGCCTTCGGGCCGGGCAAGGTGTACACCATACTCGGCCCCAACGGCACGGGCAAATCGTCGCTTTTGAAAACCCTGTTCGGCGAGGTGGCACACCAAGGCAGCATCCGCTACAAAGACGAGCATTTGGGCAAACTTACCCTGCAAAGCTGGCGCAAACGCATAGGCTACATGCCGCAAAACACCTTTGCCGAAGCCGCGCTGACCGCTTTGGAAGTGGTGCTGCTCGGCCGCATGGACGGCTTGGGGCTGCATGTGGGCGACGAAATGCTGCACGAAGCGGCAGGCATCATGGAATCGCTCGGTATTGCCCATTTGGCGCACCATGATGTGATGAATTTGAGCGGCGGCCAGCGGCAATTGGTGATGTTTGCCCAAGTGATGATGCGCCGGCCGGAAATCCTGCTGCTCGACGAGCCGGTGTCGGCGCTGGATATGCACCATCAAATCAACCTGCTCGAGCGCGTGGCCAACTACACCCGCGCCAACGGTCTGACCACGCTGATGGTGTTGCACGATTTGAGTTTGGCCGCGCAGTTTTCAGACGGCATCGTATTAATCGGCGGCGGCAAAGTGCATGCCGAAGGCGCGCCGAAAGACGTGTTGCGGCCTGAATTAATCAGCAAGCTGTATCAAGTCGATGTCGAATTGCTGTACGACCGCTTCGGCGCGCCGGTGATCCGTCCTTTGCGCCATAGGCCGTCTGAAAACAACCAAACGTTTACCGCTTAATGTGTTTGAATCCACCATAAGGAAACCGAAATGAAAAAATCCCTGTTTGCCCTGCTGCTGGCTTTGTCCGCCGGCGCGTTTGCCGCTAACCACGAAGTAAAAATGCTTAACAACGGCGCCGATGGCGGTATGGTGTTTGAGCCGGGCTTTGTCAAAGCCGCCGTCGGCGACACCGTTACCTTCAAGCCGGCCCACAAAGGCCATTGGGTGCAAAGTAAAGCCGTGCCTGAAGGCGCGGAAGACTTTTTGTCGGAAGAAGATAAAGAATTCACCCTGAAGCTGACCAAAGAAGGCGTGTATGTGTACACCTGTCCGCCGCACCGCATGATGAATATGAGCGGTGTGATTCAGGTTGGAAAACCGGTCAACAAAGCCCAAGCGCAAGCGGCGGTGGATGAAATGGAAAAACGTTCCATGCAGAATAAAGGCCGTCTGAAAAAATATTTGGAACAAGTGAAATAATCAAAGGCAGGATTCCGCCTTTATTGTGTTTTAACAATAAAAAGACCAAACCAAGACCTTTGCAGAACTTGTATATTTCAGAAACCTGTCATTCGCCATTCCCGCGCAGATCAGTTTCAGAAACAGATAGAAATTACAAAAAGTTAAATTTCCGGATTCCCGCTTGCGCGGGAACGGCGGCATAGATTTCTTGGTTTAAATTAAGTTTTACAAAGGTCTCACCATGCTCACCATCACCACCTGCCGCCACTATCCCGAGCCGCCGCCAAACTTAGTCCCCTTGGCGCAAGCCTTGCAGCAACGCGGCATTGATACACAGTTCGACACTTGGCAAAACGTGCCGCAAACACCGTTTATCCTGCCCTTGTGCGCATGGGATTATGCCGACCGACCGGATGCGTTTGTCGAGTGGATTGATGATGCAATCGGCAACGGACAGCATTTTCTCAATCCGCCCGAACTCATGCGCTGGAACATGAACAAGCGCTATCTCACCGACTTGGCCGCGCAGGGCATCCGTGTGATTCCGACCGAATTTCTGCCGTGTGACGGCCGGTTTGGCGAAGCGCACCAGCAAGCGTTGCAACGCATCTTATCAACCAAACAATGGCCTGAGGCCGTGGTGAAACCTGCTATCGGCCAAAGCGGTAAAGGCGTGTGCAAAATCCGTGCAGGCGAAGCCTTGGGCACGGCATGGGCGGACAGCGAAATTTCAGACGGCCTGATGGTGCAGCCCTATATCCGCGACATCGAACGGGCGGGCGAAACTTCGCTGGTATGCGTCAACGGCCGCTTCAGCCACGCCGTGCGCCGTCAGCCGCCGCAGGGAGAATGGCGCGCCAATTCCGCTTATGGCGTGGCCGTTTTTCCGGTGAATCCGCCTGATTTTGCGGTAGCGACCGCCGAAGCCGTGTTGCGCACCTTACCGCACATGCCGCTGTATGCACGGGTGGACGGGACGCTCATCGGCGGCACTTTTCTGCTCAATGAATTGGAATTAATCGAACCGGCGCTGTATCTGCATACTTGCGACCAAGCTACTGCGCGTTTTGCCGAAGCCGTGGCGGCACGGATTGAAGCCATTCGGTGCGGGACGTGGAGTTGCGACGGCTGAAAGAGATTTTGACTAAGCCGTATTGGATTTTGCAAAGTAACTTTACCGATTTCAGCAGCCTATCCCCTCTCCTGTCCGGCGGGAGCGATTCAGGGAGAAGGTAGTTTTGCGATGAGCAGCGGTTTTGCTTTAAAGAGCCATATAGACAAAGGCCGTCTGAAAACGCGTAACGCTTTCAGACGGCCTTGAATCTATGCAAGGATTACCCCTGTTTCGCTGCCCATTCTTCAGGAGTAGCGGCGACGGAAATCGACAAGGCGTGCAGTTCGTTGCTGGCCAATTTTTCTTTCAAACCGTCTTTAATCAAACGGTGGCGCGCCAAGCGGGCTTTGCCTTCGAATTCGGATGACACAATCACGGCAAAGAAATGGTGGCCGTCGCCTTCCACTTCAACGTGTTGGCATGGCGCCACGGCTTCAATCATGGCTTTGACTTGTTCGGGGGTTAACATGGCGTGTTCCTTTGTTCAGATGATGGCTGCACATTATACAGAATAATCTTTTGAAATGAATGATAAAAGGCCGTCTGAATAGTATGTTTGCTTTTCAGACGGCCTTGATACCTTTGTAAAATCTCCATCTTTAGTCTATTTTCCGTTATGCGCTGCCCGAAGGCTTGCCTGTCTTCGTGATATGCCTGCGCTTTCTGTGCTGCTCCCGCTTCGAAGAACTGTACCCAAATTCAGGATTTTGCAAAGGTCTCTACCTTTTATCAACCACGCGCCCACATGTTTTCCACCATTTTATCCACAGGCTTGCGGCAGTCTTAGGTCGGCCAATCGGCGACTGCGGCAATAAGGCAGGCGGCGTTTTGATGGACTTTAAAGATTTCTGAAAATTTACGGTTTCTACAAAGGTTTCGACCCGTTTCGCCCAACAAACCAACTGCTTTTATATCTGCTTTAAAACAAGTTCTGCCTTGGGTGGCATAAAACCCGCGCCATCAGATGAAATTTCATGAAAAAACGATTACAATACTTTTTCATATAAATAAAAATCACAATCAAATGTATTTAACCCTGTTTTCGGAGCCGATTTATGATTATTTCATCCGCAAGTGATTACCGCGAAGGCGCGCGCCGCCGTTTGCCGCCATTTTTGTTCCACTACATTGACGGCGGTGCCTATGCCGAACGCACGCTGGAGCGCAATGTGTCCGACTTGGTCAACATCGCCCTGCGCCAGCGCGTGTTGCGCGATATGTCCGAGTTGGATTTGGGCATTGAATTATTCGGTGAGAAGCTGGCCATGCCGGTTGCGCTGTCGCCCGTCGGCCTGACCGGTATGTACGCCCGCCGCGGCGAAGTGCAGGCTGCGCGTGCGGCCGACAAAAAGAGCATTCCGTTTACCTTGTCGACCGTATCCGTGTGCCCGATTGAAGAAGTGGTGCCGCAGATTCAGCGGCCGATGTGGTTTCAGCTTTATGTGTTGAAAGACCGCGGCTTTATGACCAACGCCTTGGAGCGTGCCAAAGCCGCCGGCTGCTCGACGTTGGTGTTTACCGTCGATATGCCGACTCCCGGCGCACGCTACCGGGATGCCCATTCCGGCATGAGCGGGCCCAACGCTGCCATGCGCCGCTACCTGCAAGCCGTGTTGCACCCGCAATGGGCGTACGATGTCGGTATCCACGGCAAACCGCACGATTTGGGCAATATTTCCAAATACATGGGCAAAGCCGTAGGTTTGGAAGACTACATGGGCTATCTCGGTGCCAACTTCGATCCATCGATTTCGTGGAAAGATTTGCAATGGATTCGTGATTTCTGGGAAGGCCCGATGATCATCAAGGGCATTCTCGACCCCGATGACGCGCGCGATGCGGTGAAATTCGGTGCCGACGGCATTGTTGTGTCCAACCACGGGGGCCGCCAGCTCGACGGTGTGTTGTCGTCCGCCCGTGCCATGCCTGCGATTGCCGATGCTGTGAAAGGTGACATTAAAATTCTCGCCGACTCCGGCATCCGCAACGGCCTTGACGTCGTGCGCATGATTGCGCTTGGTGCCGACTGTACCATGATCGGTCGCGCCTTCATCTACGCGCTGGCTACCGCCGGCGAAGCCGGTGTCGCCAACCTGCTGAACCTGTTTGAAAAAGAAATGCGCGTTGCCATGACCTTGACCGGCTGCCGCAACATCAGCGAAATCACCGCCGATTGCCTGGTACAGGCGGAAAATGTGCTGAAAAACCCGAATGCTTTGCGTGAAGTGTTGGGTGACGGGTGATCGAAGTGTGATGAATCGATGGTTTGAGAAGAAGTAAAGGCCGTCTGAAAGATTATCTTTCAGACGGCCTTTTATTATGTTTTTTCCCCCGACACCTTCACCCACAAGGCCGTCTGAATGAAATAAGCCGCCGAGAATACGGCCAGCAGCCATTGGAAAACGGTAGTGTATTGCTGCGGCGATGCCGGCAGATAGAGAATGCCGCAGCTGGCAATCATCAGCAGCAGGCTGGCGGCGGCACCGTAAAGCAGCGGGTGGCTGCGTTGGGATAATGCGGTTGTTGCCGTTTGCGTGTGTGCGGTGAGCCGGATATCGTCGCTGCCGTAGGCTTCGTGATACAGGCGTTCAGACGGCCTGTTGCTTTGCGGTGCCTGTTGGCGGGCTAAAAAGACGTACAGCAGCAAACACGCTGCCCATAAGGGAATGAACACGGTAAACAAGTGCATACCGGCAGCCAGCAGTACCACAGCCAAGACCATGCCGCACACCCATACCGACCATGCGGCGCGGTTGTTTTGGTCGCGGCGGCCATAACGCCAAAACGGGGCGATGCCGAGTTTGGGCAGGATAAAATGTTCGGCGGCGATAATCGCACCCACGGGGGCAGTGAGAATGTTGAAATAGGCCATCAAATCCAGCCATTTCAGGAAAATCAGCGGCAAACAGGCAATCAGCGTGGTAACGGCGCCGACTGCGGCGGTGGTTTTTGCCAGAGACCACCGTGGTAAAAAAGCGTGAAAGGCTAAGCCCGCACGGTAGAGGCTGGGCACAGCGGTGGTAAACGAAGCCACCACCACGGCCGCCGTACCCGCAACGCCCAACACCGGTACGACCACGCCGCCGATGTCGAGCTTGCCGATGTCGGTTTGCAGCAAAGCCGCGCTGGCCGCACCGAGCATACCGGCGGTCAGCCATGCGACAAAATGGCCGCCGTATGCGGCAAAGGCGGAATAGGCACCGTAGCCGGGCTTGCGTGCGAAACGCAGCGTGCTCAAATCGCCCATGCCCAAATGCAGCGGCAGGTTCAGCCCCCATGCGAAGGCGGCAATCTGCCACATGGTTAATGACGGACTGCCGTCGGGCGTATTGCCCGTCCACACATAACGTTGCAGCGTTTCATAACCGTCCAAACCCTGCACGCCGCCGACGGCGGTCAGATAAGGCCAAGCGGCCAATCCGCACACGGCAAACACGGCAAACAGCCACGGCGCACAGATTTTGGCAAACTTGGTTACCTGCGCAAAACCACGCATCGCAATCCACACCGTGGCCAAACCAATCAGCAGCACCGCCGCCACAAACAAACCGCTGGTCGGATACCACTGTACCTGTGGCGGCGCATCGGTCAGACCGCGGACGGCAGCTGCGGAAATCGTCATCATGCCGCCTGCAATCACGGCGAAAATCAAGCCGCTCATTAAATTGTAGAAAAACACCAAACGCCGGCCGGCCACACGTTCCAAATATTGATACAGCGTCAGCCGCGACTGCACCGCCACCGGCGCGCACACCAACGCCCAGCTCAACACCGCCGCCAAATTACCGATCAGCAGACCGAATATAACGGTGGCCGGCGATGCGCCCCAAGCAGCAAACGCCGCGCCGACGACAAATTCACCACCGGCGACGTGTTCGCTGCTGTAGGCGGCGGCGAAATGGCTGCGTCCGAGCAAGCGGTCGGCAGGCACGCGGGTATGGGAAAACCCGTCTTCGTTTTCGGCGGTATAGGTGTGCGTAGATTGATTTTTTATCATGTCAGCGTGTGTGTTAAGACATTAAATTACGGTGATGATTATAAACCACAGGCCGTCTGAAAACTGTTTTTCAGACAGCCTGTTATTTTACCTTAAACCAAATCTTTCAAGCGGTAAAGTGCATCCAAGGCTTCCCGTGGCGATAAGTGATCGGGATTGATTTCGGCCAGAGCGGCCATCAATTCGCTTGGCGTTTCAGATGGCTTTTCAGAAAGGAATTTATCGGTTTCGACATCATTTGCGTCAGACGGAATGACTTGGAAAATATCCATTTGCGGTTGCCGGACGGCGGCTTGCGTTTCCAAATCGGACAAATGTTTTTGAGCGGCTTTGAGGGCGCGGGCGGGCAAGCCGGCGAGTTTGGCCACGGCGATGCCGTAGCTTTTGCTGGCGGGTCCGGGCTGGATTTCGTGTAAAAACACAATGTCTTGCCCCTGATCCAGCGCAGAAAGGTGCATATTCACCGCGCCGGCATGGGCTTCGGGCAGGCGGGTGAGTTCGAAATAATGGGTGGCAAACAGGCTGAACGATTTGTTTTTTTGCAGCAAGTGTTCGGCGATGGCTTGTGCGAGGGCGAGGCCGTCGAAGGTGGAGGTGCCGCGGCCGATTTCGTCCATCAACACCAGCGACTGCTCGGTGGCGTGGTGCAGAATGTAGGCGGTTTCGCTCATTTCCACCATAAAGGTCGAGCGGTTGGAAGCCAGATCGTCGCTGGCGCCGATGCGCGTGAAAATGCGGTCGATAGGGCCGATTTTGGCGGCTTCGGCCGGCACGAAGCAGCCGGTGTGGGCGAGCAGGGTTATCAGCGCGACTTGGCGCATATACGTCGATTTACCGCCCATATTCGGGCCGGTAAGCAGCATCAGGCGGTGTTTGTGATCGAAACGGGTGTGGTTGGGTGTGAAGTGGCGCACCTGTTCTTCCACCACAGGGTGGCGGCCGCCGCCGATTTCCAACACCGGATAATCGGCAAACTCGGGGCAGACAAAGCGGCGTGTTTGCGCAAGTGAGGCAAAGGTGGCCAATACATCGAGCGCGGCGGCGGCTTTGGCGGCTTTCTGCAGCTGCGGCAAGGCCGTCTGAATGTCTTTGAGCAGGGCTTCGAAGAGCTGTTTTTCCAAGGCCAATGCTTGCTCTTGCGCAGTCAATACTTTGTCTTCAAAAGTTTTTAATTCCGGCGTGATGAAACGCTCGGCGTTTTTCAGCGTTTGGCGGCGTTGGTAATCGGCAGGTGCTTGCTCGGCCTGAACTTTGGATAATTCGATGTAAAAGCCGTGCACGCGGTTGAACTCGACTTTTAAAGTGGACAAGCCGGTACGCTCGCGTTCGCGCGTTTCCAAAGCCAGCAGAAACTCGTCGCCGTGGTTTTGAATGTGGCGCAATTCGTCCAATTCGGCATGAAAACCGTGGTTAATCACGCCGCCGTCGCGCAGCCACACCGAAGGCTCGGGCAAAATCGCGGCCTGTAATTGCTCGGCCACGGGCAGGGTGGTGGGAAATACCTTATGCAGCGTTTCCAGCAGGCTGCTGCCTCCGGTGGACAATTCCAGTTTGGCCAATTCAAACAAGCTGTCGCGCAGTGCGGCCAAATCACGCGGACGGGCATTGCCGACCGCCACGCGCGCGGCGATGCGCTCGATGTCGGCAATGTTTTTCAGACGGCCTTGAATGCCGCCGAATTGCTCCGCCAAAGCGGACACGGCTTGTTGGCGCGCACGAATGTGGTCGCGGTTGCGCAAAGGGTGGTGCAGCCACATCGCCAATAAACGGCTGCCCATGTGGGTGGCACAGCGGTCGAGCGTCGACATCAAAGTCGGTGCTTTTTTGCCGCTTAAGGTTTGGGTGATTTCCAGGTTGCGGCGCGTGGCTGCATCCATGCCGATAAACTGGCTGTCGGTTTCTAATGACAAGCCGTCAAGATGTTGCGGCATCAGGTTCTGCGTGAGGCGGATGTAGTTGATGAGCGCGCCGGCTGCGCCAATCGCCGCGGCGTGTTCGTCTGTTTCCAAGCCGAAGCCGCGCAAATCTTGGCTGCCGAAATAATCGGTCAACAGCTTCACCGCTGTATCGGACGCAAACTGCCATGCATTCAGGCGCGTGAGGTTGGCGTTTTCCAAAGGAGGCAGGTTTTGGCCGTCGGCAAGCAGAATCTCGGCTGCTTGCAAGCGCGCCAATTCGTCGGCCAACTGTGCCGCATCGACCTGCTTCACTTTAAATTCACCGCTTTGCAGCGATGCCCATGCCAAGCCGATGTGTTTTTTGCTGTGGTTGACCGCCACAATGCGGTTGGTTTCTTTGTCTTCCAAAAAGGCTGAATCAGTGAGTGTGCCGGGCGTGACAATGCGCACTACTTTGCGCTCCACCGGCCCTTTGGTTGTCCCCACTTCGCCGACTTGCTCGCAAATTGCCACGCTTTTACCCATTTTCACCAAACGCGCCAAGTATTGTTCGGCCGCATGAAACGGCACACCGGCCATCTTAATCGGTTCGCCTTCCATCTGTCCGCGCGTGGTAAGCGTGATGTCTAGGAGCTTGGCCGCTTCCACAGCATCATCGAAAAACAGCTCGTAAAAATCGCCCATACGGTAGAAAACCAGTTTGTCGGCGTGTTGCGATTTAATGCCGAGATATTGCTGCATCATCGGTGAAACGGCGGGTTTGCTCATGGAAAAAGCCTTGTCAAACGTGGATTAAGAAAATGGTGTATTGTAACAAAAAACAGGTTTTTTTACGGGAAAAAGGCCGTCTGAAAACATCATGTTTTCAGACGGCCTTCCGATTCAAACGATTAAAACTTAACCGCGCACGCGTTCGATTTTTGCGCCCACGCCGCCGAGTTTTTTCTCGATGTGCTCATAGCCGCGGTCAAGATGGTAGATACGGTCGACGATGGTTTCGCCGCTGGCAATCAAACCGGCCATCACCAAGCTGGCGGAAGCGCGCAAGTCGGTAGCCATTACGGTCGCGCCGGAAAGGGTTTCCACGCCGGTCACGAAAGCCGTGTTGCCCTCGGTAGTGATGTTCGCACCCATGCGGTTGAGTTCGGGAACGTGCATAAAGCGGTTTTCAAAAATGGTTTCCACCACACGGCAGCTGCCTTCGGCAACCGCATTCATCGCCATAAACTGCGCCTGCATATCGGTCGGGAAACCGGGGTGGACGACGGTGCGGATGTCCACCGCTTTCGGGCGTTGCTGCATATCGATGGCAATCCAGTCGTCGCCCGCCTCAATTACGGCACCGGCTTCAACCAGTTTGTCCAACACCACTTCCATTGTTTTCGGTGCAGCATTGCGCAGCACCACTTTGCCGCCGGTCATCGCCACGGCGCAGAGGAACGTGCCCGCCTCGATGCGGTCGGGAACCACGCTGTGTTCGCAGCCGTGCAGCTCTTTCACACCCTCGACCGTCATGGTCGAAGTGCCGATGCCGCTGATTTTCGCCCCCATTTTTACCAAACATTCCGCCAAATCGACCACTTCCGGCTCGATGGCGCAGTTTTCCAATACCGTTGTTCCTTCCGCCAGCGTCGCCGCCATCAGCAGGTTTTCCGTTCCGCCGACAGTAACCACGTCCATCACCACCCGAGTGCCTTTCAGACGGCCTTTGGCTTTGACGTAACCGTGTTCGATGACAATTTCCGCCCCCATGGTTTCCAAGCCTTTCAGGTGCTGATCGACCGGACGAGAGCCGATGGCGCAGCCGCCCGGCAGGCTCACTTGAGCTTCGCCGAAACGTGCCAGCGTCGGGCCCAACACCAAAATCGAAGCCCGCATGGTGCTGACCAATTCATACGGCGCACAAGTATTATTGACCGTGCCGCCGTTGATTTCAAATTCACTGATATTGTCGGTCAGCACCCGTGCGCCCATGCCCTGCAACAGCTTTTGCGTGGTTTTGACATCGGCGAGCATCGGCACGTTTTTCAGCCGCAGCGTTCCCGAAGTCAGCAAACCGGCACACATCAGCGGCAGAGCGGCATTTTTGGCACCCGATACAGTAATTTCACCGTTTAACGGGCCGTTAGCAGAGATTTTGAGTTTGTCCATAAGTATTCGCTTTATCAGTCGCCAAAACACAGTGTTTGGGCGTAAAAATGAGGTTTGACTTGGGATTATAAGGATTTTTGCCGCTTTTGTGGATGTGACGGTGAAAATTTTCTCCAAGCGTAAAAAAGGCTGTCTGGATGGTTTAGGCGCAATCATCGATGTTGCAGCGAAACAGGTTCAGACAGCTTAATTCTATTTTTGTGAAATTATTTTAAGCAGCCAAATCAAAAATCCGGTCGGCCGATTCTACGGTTTCTTTTCTATGCGCCGCCATGATTTTGGTAAACGGCAGGTTTTTCAAATGCCCGTTGACGGCTTTTTCGTTGGCAATATCCAAATGGCTGGTGGCTTCGTCGAGAAACAGGATTTTCGGGTTTTGATAAAGGGCGCGTGCCAGTACGATACGTTGCTTCTGGCCGCCTGAAAGTGCGCTGCCCATGTCGCCGATTAAGGTTTCATAGCCCATCGGCATAGCCATAATTTCCTCATGGATCATTGCCATTTGCGCGCATCGTTCGATTTTGTCACGATTGGGCGTTTCATCGAAAAAGCCAATGTTGTCAGCAATCGAACCGGCAAACAGAACATCGTTTTGCCGCACTACCGCGCTCAAGCTGCGGATAAAGCGAGGCGGCAGACGGTAAATATCGTGGCCGTTGACCAGTACCTTACCCGATTCGGGCTTGAGGTTGCCACACAAAATATCCAACAGTGTCGATTTGCCGCAACCCGACCGTCCGGTCAGTGCCAGCGATTCCCCTGCTTTGACGGTTAAGTTCACATCTTTCAATACATAAGGTTCATTGTCGGAGTATCTGAACGATACATTTTCCAAGCGGATTTCGATACCGCCTTCCAGATTAGGAATGCCGGTATCGGGCGTGCGTTCGCTTTCTGTTTCCGTCAGTACAATATCGGCCAAACGTTCGCCGTGCAGCGACAGCATTTTTACTTCCACAAAATGATTAATCAATGAGCCGATGCGGCTTTCAAATTGGCTTTTATAAGCCAAAAAAGCCATAAACACGCCCACGGTAAACATACTGTCCAAAATATCCAGTGCCCCCCAATACACAATCAGGATATTGGCCATACCGAATAAAAGCGTATTGGCAAAGCCGAACCAAATGCCCAGCTTTTGCGCCGTTAGTCCCGTATTGACCGTGTCCGCAAACAAGCCCATCCATGTACCGTGCCGCTGAGTGCTTTTACCGAACTGTTTGACTGTCTGCACACCGCGTATGGTTTCCATAAAATAAGTGCTCTGTTTGGAGGCATGTACAATATTCTCTTCCGTGGCGCGACGCAGCGGATAATAGGCAACCCAACGGATTAAAACATAAATCAGCAGCGTCACCAACACCACCGCCGTCAACTTCGGGCTGTACACCAACATCAGCGTAAACGTAAATACCGCCATCAGGCTGTTGAGAATCAACACGAAAAAAGTAGACGTCAGCGTACTTTGGATACTGTCGGCTGCTCCGAAACGCGACACCACGTCGCCCAAATGCCGCTTGGTAAAATAATCCGTCGGCAAATCCAGTAACCGCTTAAAAATATTCGATTTCCACTGCATACTCAAAGTAGTGGCAAAATGCATACCTATCCATGACTGCAATAAGGAAACACCCTGCTGCACCAACATGAGCAAGCTGAAGCCCAAAGCCAGAGTAACCAGCAAATTTCGGTCGGCCGTCACAATCACATGGTCGATAACCCACTGCATAAAAAAAGGCGATACCAAAGCAAACACTTCCATTGCCGCTGCCAACAACAACAGCTGCACCAGCGAACGGCGCAAGCCTGTAATTCCCTTGAGCATAGGCAGAATTTTGACGCGCTGCACCTCTTTCTTTTCCTCAAACTGCGTGTTCGGCCACATTTCCAAAGCCACGCCGGTAAACTTGCGCGATACTTCCGCCATTTTCACTTTGCGTAACCCCGTCGCCGGATCCATCACCGTGATATGGTCGGCAGACACCGATTTGAGCACCACAAAATGATTCAAATCCCAATGCAGGATACAGGGCAGACGCAGATTGGCCAATTCGTCCAACTCCAAACGCAACGCACGCGAAGTAAGGTTCATATCGTCGCCGAAGCGCACAATATCCGCCATATTCGCCCCCTTGAGCGAAAGCGTGTATTTCTGCCGCAGCGTGCGCAAATCGGTGTAAAAACCGTGATAGCGCAACACTGATGCCAAACAGGCCAAACCGCATTCGGCGATTTCGGTCTGCAACACCACGGGAAGTTTGCGGCTAAAGCCGAAAGAGAGATTGTCTAAAGGATTCATCATGATTGACAAGGTAAAGTGGTTTTAAAGAGCCTGAGACCTTTGCAAAACTCATTCAAATGCCAGAATGCACATAACCGCCGTTATTCCCGCCTACGTGGGAATAACGGCGGTTTTAGTTTTTATTGGCAGGCCATGAAGTTTTGCAAAGTTCTCAGGCTGTCTGAAAGCCAAACTGGGTTTTCAGACGGTTTCAAACAGCTTTCTGTCTAGGGTTACGTTTTTTTGATTTTAATGATGGTAAAGAAAACGATATTTGCCAGCAGGGTTCCTAAGGAAGCAGCACCCAAGTTAACAATACCGCCTAAACTTCACGTATTTAATGTTTATAAAATTAAAAATCAAATGAAATAGCAATTGGAAAGCGATGATTAGAATCAGCAGCAGTTTCCAATGGCTAAGTATATTTTTTAAGTTTATTTGCACAGTGACGCTCCTGACAATATTTTATGATGAGAACCGTCTAATCTTTTGCCAATAGCTGCACCGCTATCACCTCCTACTTTTTCTCCGAGTTTCGAACCGATTTCATTGCCCGTAATACCTCCTGCCAAACTGCCAGCTATAATTTCAATAGGATTTCTGGCAGTTACCAAAGCACCTATAGTGAATCAACCAAATTTTCTGTACAAACCAGTAAATCAATGATAGTTGAAATATGGTTTTGGCGGGCAACAAGTTGCCCACCCTACGACAGCTAATCCCTTCCCGCCAACGGTAGGGTGCGTGCCAAAGCACGCACGGGTTCTTTAGCTCACATTGATGCCGTCTGAAAATTGGGAAAAGGCCGTTTACGTTGTAATACTTTTAAAATGAATTCACTATAATGCCGCTCCGGTAAATGTCCCATGTATCAGAAAAACCATGTGGCAATGGAATTTCCGAATGGTTTTCAGTAAGGTTTGGCTTGATGGTCTTACTTTTTATCTGAGCAATTTAATTTAACTTCCCCGAAATGCTGTAAATCGGATCCAAAACCCACTCATACAGCTTCTTTTTTCCATGCAGGATATCCGCTTCCAGCGTCATCCCGATTTGCAGCGGTTTTTCTTCGCCGTAAGCCGTTACCGTCTGCTTTTTCAGCTTAACCTTGACCAAATAGGCCGGCTCATTGATCAAAGCAGGATTAGAGAAAATCAGCCCCAGCCCTGAAAGCTCCTGTTTACCCAAAGCCGTTTTCGCTACAGAAACAATTTCGCCTTCCGCATGACCGAATTTCTGATACGGGTAAGCCTGATAGCGCAACACCACTTTCTCGTTCGGTTTCACAAAACCCGCCGCTTTACTCGGCACATAAAGGCTGGCATAAAGTTCGGTCTGTTCCGGCACGATACTCATCAGAAGCCGCGTTGGATCAACCTGTTGGCCGACTTCCACATTCGGCGTGGCCGCATAGCCCGTTTTACCCGCACGGATAATCTGTTCCGAGCGCATTTTAAAATCCAACACCTCTTGCGAAATATCCGCAATCGCACGCTCCAATTGGCTTTGTTCGGTTTTATGGCGTTCGGGCAGGCTCGCCAATGTCAGATTCTGCGTCTGAATCTCCTGCAATAAGCCCGCCTCCTCACTGCGGTAGGCATCTAGTTTTGATCTCTGTTCCAACATTTCGGCTTCCACATTCATCAATTCCTGCTTTGATACTGCATCATTCACACTTAAATAACGGTATTTCCTCAATATTTCTTCAGCCAGTCTTACCCGGCTTTTTTGGCCGGTAATACGTTGGCCAATATGGCGGTGTTGGATTTTCAAACGGTTGAGTGTGCCTTCCAGCGAACGTTTTTCATTGTCATGAATCAGCTTCAGCCGTGCCAATTCCTGTTCCGCCAACGTCTTTTTTAAAGCCGCTTCTGAAACCAGCCGTTCCTGAATATTACCCTGCGCTCCGAAGCGGGAGGTTGAAAGCGCAAACAATTTATCGCCCGCCTTCACCTTTGCTCCATCGTTGACAAACTTTTCCGTAATCACTCCCGAATCCGGCGCATACACCCGCACCACTCCCGAATCTGGTAAAAGCTGGCCTTCAACCGTCGTTTTTTCGGTATAACTGCCGAAAATCAGAAACAACACAATCGCCGACGCAATCAAGCAGGCGCAGCCGGTCAGAAAGGCAAAAGAAAACGGCCGCGTAAGGATAATCCTGCCTGTCCAGCGGTTTTCACGGGCGGCCAACACTTCAGGGCGGAAAAAAGGGGTTTGTGACATGATTGATATAGTTAAATATTAGAAACTTTTTCAGACGGCCTGAAAGTAAAAAAAGGCCGTCTGAAAGAAAAAAATGTACCTACGCAGGTTATGCCTTTTACCCTTCAGGATGACGATAAAAATAAGGTAAGCAATTAAGCCTCCTAATGCCATAGCGGTAGAGGTCGCATTCAGGTAAAGAGCTCCTCCTGCAGCACCGGTGAATGTTCCTGACATTAGCCCTGTTGCTACTCCTACACGTTGCCCAATGAACTCTCCAATTTTCCCAACGATTGATTCATATTTGTCTTGTCCGCCAAATACAATTTCCAAATCCCGAATAGCTAACTCACGCATTTCCGTTTCCTTTCTCTGTCTTAAAAAACAGTCTGACCAATAAAGCTACAATGAAAAACAACACGTACAGGCAATGTCGATAATCAACTGATTTTTCAAATAAAATTTCTGTCAAAAAATCAGCAACCTACGCGGGCTATTGATGGCATAAATACAAGACAATAGTCGTGAATATGGCAATTATTAAGGATAGGATATGGATATTAAATCCATATTTTTTTTTAAATTTTGCACTAAGTTGAAAAATCCTCGCTAAAAAAAATAAAGAAAAAAACAAGCTAATACAGACAGTAATATATGGAGACATTGAAAACCTTTGCGGAAGTTATGAGACCTTTATTTACTTAAGAAACAGGCTGGTCAAGCCTGTCACAAAGCCTGAAATAATGAAAAATACCCACCTGATTCCGAATTCATATTTTTGTTTGTCGAATTTATTTTCCCAACCCATTAATTTCCCTACAATAACTTGTACTAAGAATGTACCTAAAAAAACAAATCCCAAAAGAAATTTCATGTATCCTCCTGTCATTATAAAATTCAACTTGCTGAATCAAATTGAATGATGAACAACGAAGTTGGTAAATTAATCTTTAGAATCAACCTGCCTTGTAATATTTATATATTCTCGGCTGGTTGTCTTTACGCTAACCAGTTACCGGATTACTGTGACATTTATAGGTATTTTTTAATAATTAGTGCCGTCATAATTGTTGCCATCTTGTTGTTCGCTAAGGCGTCCTAATCCGCCTTGAGCAATCCCGCCGACAGTAGATAAACCTATTGTGTCAACGGCGACACCGATACCTACAGGCCCAGTAAGTGTACCTGTCATTGCACCAAGACCGGCCGCATAAGTTGCATCCCTAACGCTGAATTCTTTTCCTCCTGCTGCAACAGACCCTGAATATGCAGCCAAACCAGCAACTCCTCCTACTACTGCTCCGGGAACGCCCACAGAACCACTGATTATTTCCAAATCCCGAACATCTAATTCACGCATTTTCGTTTCCTTTCTCTGTCTTAAAAAAAACAGGCTAACCAATAAAGCCGCAATGAAAAACAACACGCACAGGCTAATATCCATAATTGACTAATTTTTCAAATAAAATTTCTATCAAAAAATCAGCAAGTGTAGGTTGAGCCAAAACCCAACGGATTTCTTGGGTTATAAGGGAAGGTTTGTTGAACTTGACATAACCTACACTATGCTTTACCGTAAATCAAACGATAAGCAATCATCATGGAGATGGACATAGCAAATATAGACCCTAAGTCAGAATCTGATGGCAAGTTCCATAAGGGGTAAAGCCAAGTTTTAATTGTAAACTTTATTAACCACCATAGTGCTACTCCTATAATAACAGTTAATATAAATTTAATAACTTTAATAGTTTGTTCCGTCATAATTGTTTCCATCTTTTTCTTTTACATTCTTTGTATTTCTCGTATTAGGGTCATACTCAATTTCGTATATCATTTTTCCATTATATGGTGGTTGACTGACTGCATAATCAATGCCGATTTTAACTAATTCTGCTGCTAACCCTATTGCCCCAGCTTTGGAAAGAGTTGTAGTTCTTGAGGCAGTACCTGCTAATAGGGTTGTCGATACAATCTCACCATGTGTAACTTTCCCGTCGGCTACTGCTGCAGCTCCTGCTATTCCTGCTTTAGTTGCACTTTTTGTATATGTATAGGTAACGGCACCGGCATATCCGGCTGCAAAATTTCCTTTTAATGTTGCATCAGAGGTTATAGCCTACAATACCGTGATATATACCAGTAGTAGCATCCTTGACTTTCTCTATTACGGTAGCTTTTCCTTTTTCCTTTTCTCTATTAATAAAAAAACGGTTAACCCACAAAGCTCCCAAAAAAAACAAAACATATAAAACTATTTGGAAAATTAATTTATTCTCCAAATAAAAAGTGTGGGTAAAAAAATCAGGTTTGATCCTGTTTTCTAAAAAAGCCATTACAAAAAATGAGGCTAATCCACTAAAAAAAATATCCTGATTAAAAATATATTTTTTCAAAAAAGTACCCATTCTTATCCCATCTTAATTTCCAAAATATCCAATCGGATTAAATGATTAATTGTTTCGGTGAGCTTCAGCTTATCTCCTCCCTGAGATTGAAAAAACTGCTTTATATTGATTACACCTGCTTGCTGAATAGCTTTTAATAACAGTATGCTTGAATCATCAATATTCAGCTTAATCCCATTCGCAATCAGATACCCTTTCTCCAGCGTAGAAGCATCCACCGTATTCAAACTTAATAAGGCATCTTCGGGCAGGCCGTCAGAATGTGGGTTGCCGAAGATTTCAAAGGCAAAGCGGCTGTCGGTGCGCTGTTCGCCGAGAAATTCCTGCATAAAGGCTTCGTAATTGTCGGGGTCGGCAATCTGTGCGGCGAATTCCTCGGCGGCGGTTTTCAGACGGCTTTTATCATGTTCCCAGCCTTGCAGATTGTGACGGAAGCCCACGATGGCGGGCACTTTGTTCATCAGCCATTCCATATAATTATGGCCGTTGGGTGGGAAGGTGCCGATAGCGAGATGGAAGGTTTCGCAACCCATCGGCACGGGATTGTGCCACCGGCAAGTGTAGGTTGGGTCAATACCCAACGGATTCCTTAAGTTAAAAGAGGTTTGTTGGGTTTGGCAACCCAACCTACGGTTGCTTCCGATATGGATTGATAATATTTAGGCATTTGTACGGTTACGCCGTTTGGGGCGGCTAACCGTACCTATGCGGGCTTTTCATTTTTAAAATGTAGATACAAGAAAAAAACAGGAACACTAATAAGAGTACTTGCCTGATGGAATTCCATCCCAAATATTTTTTCAATTTCCAGAGTTTTGAATAATAAAAAGGTAACAAATTTAATTGAAATGATTAAAAAAACTAAAACCTTCCAATTTTGCGAGATATTTTTCATAGTAATTTTCATATTAGTCCTTTAAGGATAGGTATAAAAATTAATAATTTGTTCCGTCATAATTGTTTCCCGATTTGTCTGTTGTACTAGCTGGTGCAGTTAGCCCATGTTCAATTTCAAAGATTGGTCTTCCGTTATAGGGAGGTGCATTGATGGCGTCATTTGTCCAATCACGAACTAAATTATATGTTGCAGCTGACGCTGCAGCTTGTTTAGTTCCGCCACGAAGAAAATAAGTAGCACCGGCAGCAGCAGGCAAAGCTAATACATCTCCCCAAGTCAACCCTTCTCTAGTCGTAGCAATATTAGCTGTATTGCTTACTATATTATTTGCTACAGCTGTTCCATTTCCTCCTGAAACAAGCGTTAATTCTTGAAGTTGGAGTTCAATCATTTTTACACTCCTTTTTTTTATTACTGTTTTTAAAAATGCGGTTTACTAAAATATAGGGTAAATATAGTGAAAGAAAATTTAAACTACCTTGAACAAAGTTCAAATTTATACGATATTTATGGATATACTTTATGAAAAAAATATCTGATATAAAGTATAAGAGTTGATAAAAAACGATTACTAATATTGTGAAAAATAGAAATTGCTTCCAGTTATTCATAAATACCTCACAATATAGCCTTCAGAAAATCTAATTTTCCCAGTTGATGAACTAATTCTCTAATTTTCTCATACTGGTCTTTGTTGAAATCTGTTAATAGGCTTTTAAAAGATAAAGTTGCATTTTTATCAATAAGCTCCAAAATCTTTTTACCAGTCTCATCAATACTGATTTTCACCCCATTAGCAATCAAATACCCCTTCTCAATCGTCGAAGTATCCACCACATTCAACTTTAACATTGCATCATCCGGCAAACCGTCAGAATGTGGGTTGCCGAAGATTTCAAAGGCAAAGCGGCTGTCGGTGCGCTGGCCTCCGAGAAACTCCTGCATAAAGGTTTCGTAATTGTCGGGATCGGCAATCTGTGCGGCGAATTCTTCGGCGGCGGTTTTCAGACGGCCTTTATCATGTTCCCAGCCTTGCAGATTGTGACGGAAGCCAACAATATCAGGCACTTTGTTCATCAGCCATTCCATATAATTATGGCCGTTGGGTGGAAAGGTGCCGATAGCGAGATGGAAGGTTTCGCAATCCATCGGCACGGGATTGTGCCACCGGCAAGTGTAGGTTGGGTCAATACCCAACGGATTCCTTAAGTTAAAAGAGGTTGTTGAGTTTGGCAACCCAACCTACGGTTGCTTTTTCAGACGGCCTGAAAGCAAAAAGGCCGTCTGAAAGAAAAACAGCGGTAGGTACGGTTAGCTTCTCCAAGCGACGTAACAGTACCTACGCAGGCTCAGGCTTGATAAGCGGAGATGATACCTACACCTTCCAATTTTCAGAAAAATGATGAATATTCAGAAGTCTGAAAAGTGTGTTTTTTCCTTATTGAGAAAAGTTTATTATTATCCGCCATAATTATTACCAGATTTGTCTTGATCTCCATAATCATTACCGGATCTGTCTTGATCTTTAGAATTTGTAGCATCAGCAGCAGTCCCTGCAGCTGCTCCTGCCATTCCTGCTTTAGTTGCACTTTTTGTATAGGTAACGGCACCGGCATATCCGGCTGCAAAATTTCCTTTTAATGTTGCATCAGAAGTTATAGAGTTATAGCCTACAATACCGTGATATATACCGGTAGTAGCATCCTTAACTTTCTCTATTACAGCAGCTTTTCCTTTGCCGCCACACACAAACTCCAATTCTTGTATATTCAATTCACGCATTTCCTTTTTCCTTTTCTCTATTAAAAAAACGGTTAACCCACAAAGCTCCCAAAAAAAACAAAACATATAAAACTATTTGGAAAATTAATTTATTCTCCAAATAAAAAGTGTGGGTAAAAAAATCAGGTTTGATCCTGTTTTCTAAAAAAGCCATTACAAAAAATGAGGCTAATCCACTAAAAAAAATATCCTGATTAAAAATATATTTTTTCAAAAAAGTACCCATTCTTATCCCATCTTAATTTCCAAAATATCCAATCGGATTAAATGATTAATTGTTTCGGTGAGCTTCAGCTTATCTCCTCCCTGAGATTGAAAAAACTGCTTTATATTGATTACACCTGCTTGCTGAATAGCTTTTAATAACAGTATGCTTGAATCATCAATATTCAGCTTAATCCCATTCGCAATCAGATACCCTTTCTCCAGCGTAGAAGCATCCACCGTATTCAAACTTAATAAGGCATCTTCGGGCAGGCCGTCAGAATGTGGGTTGCCGAAGATTTCAAAGGCAAAGCGGCTGTCGGTGCGCTGTTCGCCGAGAAATTCCTGCATAAAGGCTTCGTAATTGTCGGGGTCGGCAATCTGTGCGGCGAATTCCTCGGCGGCGGTTTTCAGACGGCTTTTATCATGTTCCCAGCCTTGCAGATTGTGACGGAAGCCCACGATGGCGGGCACTTTGTTCATCAGCCATTCCATATAATTATGGCCGTTGGGTGGGAAGGTGCCGATAGCGAGATGGAAGGTTTCGCAACCCATCGGCACGGGATTGTGCCACCAGCCGCGCGGGATATAGAGAATATCGCCGGCTTCCAATACTACTTCCATATCGGCCGTTTCGGGTTCGGGAATATGCGGTAGGTCTTTGCTTTGCTGCATATAGAGTGGCATCTCGAAATTGGGAGCGGACAGACTCCAATGTTTTTTGCCGACGAGTTGCACGGCAAATACGTCGCGGGTGTCCCAATGGTTTTTGTAGGATGCATCTTCACCGAAGGCGAGATAGCCGCTGACGATGGTCTGTGCACGGGCAAATTGGGCGATTTGGTGGGCGATGCCGTCGGAAAACGGTTCATTGTTGATGCGGTTGTACACCAAAGTCGCGCCGTTTTTGAGGTGTTCGTACACAGCGGCTTTGTTAAAACGGTAGCGTGTTTTGCCGACGTTGTCGAAGGCTTCGACGTATTGCTCTTTGGGAATCAGCCGCCCTTTGCGGAATTTGAACGAATCGTCTATCGGGTTTGCCCGTTGATATATTTCGTTAATCTCGCGCCACAGGGTTTGTTTGTCGGGCAGGTTCAAGGCTTGTTTAAACAGGTAGGGCTTACGGTAGCGGTAGTCGCGGTAAAACTCTTCCTGCTCTATATTGAATTTGATTTCCAAATTTTTATCCTTTTTGATTATGATTTATAAAATTTTTATAATTGTATGTGATGATATTCGTTGTTTTTTTTTTTACGTCAAGTGCAGATTGATTTTTGAGTATAAAAAGCCATTTAAAGATAATTTGAGGGTTTCTTTTAACAAGAAATTTCAGAAAATATCAGTATTTAAAAATATTACGGTGCGTACTACCTGTACTGTCTGCAGCTCGCCGCCTTGTACTCTTTTTAAAGTGGATTTACTATAACTCATCATTGATAAAGAGAATTCGGATGGGATTTGCTTTTGGGAAGGGGATAAAAGAGATGAATTATTCGAATGTCGTTTGAAAATAAATAAAGGCCGTCTGAATAGTATGAACTGCCCCCCAATACTTGGACAAGTTAAGAATCTTTCTCAAACAGCCTTTTCAAGCTGGGTTCTGTAGCCGACAGGACTCAGCTTTTTTAAGTTTAAACTAATCCGCTTATGATTGTAGTAACGTATGTAATCATCTATTACCTCTGTCAGCTCTGCCACCGACAACGCACCTTCCTGATAGAAGCTCTCTTCTTTTAATGTACCGAAGAAACGCTCCATCGGCGCATTGTCCCAGCAATTTCCTTTGCGCGACATGCTTTGCACCATTCCTTTCTCAGCCAGTTTCGCCCGATAAGCCCCGGTGCGGTAAAGCACACCCTGGTCGGAATGCAGCAGCGGCGTTTGGCCTTTCAGACGGCCAAATGCTTTATCCAACATTTGCGCCACCATTTTACTGTTTGCTCTGCGGCTTAAAGAATAGGCCACAATCTCCCGATTAAACACATCCAATATCGGCGATAAGTACAGCTTCCCGTCTGTGCATTTGAACTCCGTCATATCGGTCAGCCATTTGTCTGCCGGTTTGCCAGCAGTAAATTCACGATTAAGAATATTATCCGAAGCCTCTCCTATTACCTGCGGACGGTAGGCTTTTTTGCTGCGGACTTTGGCTTTCAGTCCCAACAAACCCATAATGCGCTGCACTTTCTTTTTGTTCCGCCGACAGTAACCACGTCCATCACCACCCGAGTGCCTTTCAGACGGCCTTTGGCTTTGACGTAACCGTGTTCGATGACAATTTCCGCCCCCATGGTTTCCAAGCCTTTCAGGTGCTGATCGACCGGACGAGAGCCGATGGCACAGCCGCCCGGCAGGCTCACTTGAGCTTCGCCGAAACGTGCCAGCGTCGGGCCCAACACCAAAATCGAAGCCCGCATGGTGCTGACCAATTCATACGGCGCACAAGTATTATTGACCGTGCCGCCGTTGATTTCAAATTCACTGATATTGTCGGTCAGCACCCGTGCGCCCATGCCCTGCAACAGCTTTTGCGTGGTTTTGACATCGGCGAGCATCGGCACGTTTTTCAGCCGCAGCGTTCCCGAAGTCAGCAAACCGGCACATATCAGCGGCAGAGCGGCATTTTTGGCACCCGATACAGTAATTTTACCGTTTAACGGGCCGTTGGCAGAGATTTTGAGTTTGTCCATAAGTATTCGCTCTATCAGCCGGTGCAGCCGCAGCGGCGCACTCGGAAAAGGGTTACAGATGGGCAAATTATAAGGGATTTTGCAGCGGCAATACAGAGAGGAAAAGACGCTGTCGCAAATTCGCTTTAAAAGCCGCACGGCGTTGGCTTGGCCGTTAAACCAAAGTTCCCCGCAAAACAAGGCCGTCTGAAAATCGGGTTTTCAGACGGCCTGTTGTCGGCCTGCGTTTATTTTAGAAGGTCAGTCGTGCACCGATGCGGATATTGCGGCCGGGTTGCGGGGCTAGGTGTTTCAAAATAGCGTTGTGCGGACGGATTTCGGCGTTGCCTAAGTTGCGGGTATCGAGGAAATATTCGGCACTGCTGTTTTGACTGAGTTTGTGGCTGCGACTCAGGTAGAAATCCCAAACATTGTAGCCGCCGAAGCTGATTTCTGGGTTGATGTTGCGGCCAAGACGTTTTTGCGCTTGATAGCGGGTCAGGCTGAGAGCTGCCTGCCATTGGTTTTTCTGCCAGTTGAGGCCGATGCCGTAGCGTGAGGTCGGCATGTTCGGCATATAGGCACCGTCGTGCTTGTAACGCAGATATTGTTTCCATGCTTCGGCATCAGTCGGATCGGCTGACTGTGGTCGGTTGATTGGGCTGTTTTTGACTAAGTCGGCGAAGATTCGGGGTTCCCAGTCGCCCAATCGGCTGCTTTGCCACAGATATTTCCATTCCAATTCCAATCCGTTGATTTTGGTGCCGCTTTGTCGCCATTCTTTGACGGGTATGTTGTCTCTGGAGATACCGGTATGGCCGAGATAGAGATAATTGTTAAACTTGGTTTGGTAGTAAGCTGCATGGAAGCGGTGGTTGTGCCAATCGACATCACCGCCGAATTCCCATGTAGCCGCCTGTTCCGGCGACAGACGAGGATCGCCTTGTTCGTTGGTTAAAATAGCGAAATGGCGGTTACTGGCAAAAATTTCGTTTACTTCGGGCGCACGTTCGGAGCGGCTGTAACGGGTTTTCAGCCGCAGCGGTTGCCACGGTTGCCAAGTCAGAGCGGCTTGTCCGCTGTGCAGTGTGTAGTGGCGGTCTTTCATGTTGTGGATATAGCCTTCGTTCAGCCCCCGGCCGACAGTGTAGCCGGTTAAATCAGTTTGGTGGTGTACTTTGCCGAATCGCCAGCCCAATTCTCCTTCAAGCTGTTTCCATTTCAAATGTTCAACAGCAAACACGGCGTGTTCCCGGGTATCCGAATCGGGCATAAAGCGGTCGTCGCCTTTGCCGTCGATATGGCGGCGACGGGCATCAATACCGAATGTGCCGCGCCAGAAAGAAGCCGGACGGTGGTTGAGTTCTAAGCGTACTTGTCGGGTGCTGCTGTTGAGGTTGTTGGCAAATTGGTCGCCCAAATATTCGGCATTGTCAGTATCGGTATAGGCAGATTGGACTTTGACGTTTTCCAGCCATGAAACATCAGGGCGGTACAATCCTTCGGCAATCCAGCGGGTTTGGTCGGCTCGGATATTGATAGGTGCCAAGTCTTGGCGGGTATTGTTGGCAAGATAGGCAAAACCGGGTACGCCGTAATCAAACAAATGGCGGCTCACACCCACGCCGAGATGCCCTTTGTCGGCAATATAGCTCACACCCGCCGATACGCTTTGGTTGTGGGCGTGGCTGTTGGTCAGTTTGCCTTTCGGATTGGGGGAAATATCCTCAATGCCGGCCAACCGGTAAGATTTTTCATTTGTTTCTCCGGCACGGTATAAAGGATTGTCGGTATAGCCGTAATAACGGGTTTTTTTATAAATATCCTGTACGCTGTCGATATAGCCGTCGTCCAGCCACTGTTTCAGCCACGCCTCTCCGTTGCTTTCCAGATAGCGTTTGTCCACATAAGGAAAATATGCCCGATTAAGCACCGATTCGCTGCGGACGTTTACTTGGCAAGACTGTGCCAAAGTCGAATCAACGCCGCCGGTTTGCGGGTTAAACAGGCTATCCGCATCATGGCACACCGCCGCTTTGCTGTTGCCAGGAATTTTATATTCTGAAATTTTGCTGTTGCTGCCGTCCAAATGCCAAGCGAATTTTCCTGCTTTGCCGTCCAAACGGAATACCTGCAGCGCCGGTGTATTGTAGCCGCCGCTGATTTCCAGTTTGCCTGCAACCGGCTTGTCGGGCAGCGTATCCGTAATCAGATTGGTATGCACATCAACCGCCCCACCAACAGCCGAACCGCCGTAAAGCACCGCCGCCGAAGATTTGCGCACGGTAATTTTATCAGCCAGAAAAGGATTAACCGCAGTCGGCAGGTTGCCGTTGATGGCGGCAATATCGGACACGCCCAAACCGTTTTCACTGATATAGACCCGAGGTCCGCTCAAACTGCGGATTTGCGGCAAGCCGTTGTTGGTTCCGAAACTGTTGTTCTGTACGCCGCTGATTTGTTCCAAAGTCTGACCCAGCGAAACCGAGCGTCTGCGTTTCAAATCACTGGCGAGCAAATCGTCTTCGTCATACAGCGTTTCCCGTCCGCCTAAAAGTTGTTCCGCATTCGAATCACGGCGTTTGCCCTGCACATGAACGGTTGCCAATTCATGTTCCTGCGCCGATGCACCCTCGTCTTGTGCCGATGCAGAAACAGAAAACGCTGCTAAAACCGACACACTCAAGGCCGTTTGAAAAAAATGATGGGGAATATTCATGATGTAAAGAATGTTTAAAGTTAGTAATGTTATATTATAACATAAATAGACACCAAAATCCCATTGGAGTGAACGGTGTTTGTTTGGTTGGAGGGTATTTATATAAAATATTATTTTTTTAAGTTTTTCAAATGGAGCTCAGTCCTGATCCGGCTTGTTCTTGCCCTGATTTTCAGACGGCATCAATATAAAATTCACAGAAAATATGCATGGGTATGAACGCTATAGTGAATTCACTATATTATAAAGATATGTGTATGCGTTGGCGGGCATGTGTCCGTTGATACAGCGGCTTCACTGAATTTTTAGTATATTCTTAATTCACTCTATCTGTTATTAGCTTACACAAACCCGACAAAAGTTACCCGCAAAGCAAGGCCGTCTGAAAATCGGGTTTTCAGACGGCCTTGTTTTTATTTCCGGCAAGGGTTAAGGCCGGTATTCCGGTGTCATGCTGTTGGGCAGCAGTTGCCACACATAGCCGGTGGTTTTCTGTTTGCCGGCGATGTTGCCGGCTTCGTCGCCGTAGCCCCAGAAGTAGTCCACACGCACGGCGCCTTTGATGGCGCTGCCGGTGTCTTGCGCCATAATCAGGCGGTTGAGGGCTTTGTTGGTAACAGGGTGGGCGGTGGCCACGAACAAAGGTGCGCCCAGCGTGATGTAGTGGCGGTCGACGGCACCGGCGTATTCGCCCATCAATGGTGTTCCCAATGCGCCGACGGGGCCTTGGTCGCCGCTGCCGTCTAATTTACGGAAGAAGATGTAGCTCGGGTTTTGTCCCAAGACTTCGGCCAGGCGGTGGGTGTTTTGCTGCATGTAGGCTTTGATGCCCTGCATGGTGGTTTGACCCAAAGTCAGGTAGCCGCGGTCAGCCATGTAGCGGCCGATGGATACATAAGAATATTCGTTTTTATCGGCAAAACCGAGACGCACATATTCGCCTTTCGGGGTTTTCAGACGGCCTGAACCTTGGATGTGCATAAAAAAGAGTTCAACCGGATCATCGGCGTAACCCAAAATCGGCGCTTTGCCGTTGAGCGCGCCGGCGTTGATTTGCGCGCGGGTGTGGTACGGAATGAACTGGTTGCCGACAAAACGGCCTTTAATCGAAGTCGATCGGGCGGTAATCGGGAATTGCGACAGGTCGGCGGTGTGGGTGCCGTTGGCTGCAATCACGCCGCTGTTTTGGCCGGTTTGGCGCACGCGCACGATGCCTTTGCTGTTGTGCAGGGCGGACGACAGCGGCACGGAAACAAAATCATACGGAATGCCGTAAATCGGGAAACGCGCTTTGTTGGTCTGCACGGTGTCGCCGTGTAATACCGGTTCGTAATAGCCGGTGACGGTGCCGGCTTGCGAGCCGTTACCGCTCACTTGCCATGGGGTGAAATAGCGTTCGAAAAACGATTTGGCGGCGGCTTGGTTCAACCGGGTTTGCGCAGCTTGGGCGCATACGTCTTGCCAGCCTTGACGGTTTTTCAGTCTGTCGCAACCAAGTTTGAACGATTGCAGGCTTTTGACGAAATCTTGGCTGTTCCATTGCGGCATGGCGTTATGCGGCACGGCGAGATAGGCAGCATTGCCGCCCGGTGTGAAAGTGGTGCCGACCGGGTGCGGCGTGCCGGTCGGGCGGTCGGGGCCGCTGATTACGGTTTGGTCGACGGACGGTAATTTTTTGACGCTCTTGCTCGGGCAAGCGGCCAGTAAGGCGGCGGTGATGCCCAATAAAGCAGCGCGGAACAGAGTTTTCTTCATGGCTTTTTTCAAGTCGTTAAAGGCCGTCTGAACACGAGTTTCAGACGGCGTGGAAAACAGGGAAACGGCACAGCGGCATAAACAGCCGCTTGCCTGCGGAGTTTGATTCTAGCACAGAATCGCCGCCTGCCTGCGGATTAGGCCGTCTGAGTGTCATGCTGTTTTGATGTGTTATACGGCAAACATATTCGCACAATATTAAAAAATTTAATGGCAAATACCATTTTAAGAAATAAAAATAATTTGCATTTGCTTAACTATAAGAATATAAATATCTTAATAAGATAAGATGAGTAACATATTTATTTTACTTTAGAAAGCTATTTGTCATGTTGGTTGCTTTTCTCATTATGCTGCGTGAAGGCATAGAAGCGGCATTGATTGTCGGTATTGTCGCCGGTTTTTTAAAACAGTCGGGACACACACGCCTGATGCCGAAAGTGTGGTTGGGTGTGATTTTGGCAGCGTTGCTGTGTTTGGGTTTGGGTTGGGGTATTCACCGTGCCACCGGTGAAATTCCGCAAAAGCAGCAGGAATTGGCGGTAGGTGTGATTGGTTTGGTGGCGGTGGCGATGCTGACCTATATGGTTTTGTGGATGAAAAAAGCTGCCAAATCGATGAAACACCATTTGCGCGATTCGGTTCAGGCGGCCTTAAACCAAGGAAAAGGCCAGGGTTGGGCGTTGGTCGGTATGGCGTTTTTGGCAGTGGCGCGTGAAGGTTTGGAAAGCGTTTTTTTTCTGTTGGCCGTGTTTCAGCAAAGCCCGACGGCAGCCATGCCTATTGGTGCGGTTGCAGGTTTGGTTGCTGCGGTGGTGATCGGATATCTGTTGTATCAGGGCGGCATACGTTTGAATTTAACGAAGTTTTTCCGTTGGACGGGTGTGTTTTTAATTTTAGTGGCTGCCGGTTTGCTGGCCGGAGCATTGCGTGCCCTGCATGAAGCGGGGGTGTGGAATCATTTGCAGGGTGTTGTGTTTGACTCATCGGCCTATCTGCATGAAGACAGTCCGCTCGGTGTGGTTTTGGGTGGCTTTTTCGGCTACACCGACCATCCGACACAGGGGGAAGTATTGGTATGGTTGCTGTATTTGGTGCCGGTCATGATTTGGTTCTGGCGCGATACGCGTGTCGGACTGAAGTAATCATTTCAGACGGCATAATCATTTGTTTTGTGAAAACATGAAAAAAGGTATATAAAATGAAGACTTTGAATCTGACTGCTGTGTCTGTGCTTCTGGCTCTGGGCTTAACTGCCTGCCAACCGCCAGAAGCCGAACAATCTGCCGCTCCGGCCAACGCTCCGGCAGCCAATGCGGATGGTTCGGTAAATGTTGCAGTAAACGATACCGCTTGCGAACCAATGGAATTGACCGTGCCCAGCGGCCAGACTGTGTTCAACATCAAAAACAACAGCGGCCGCAAGTTAGAATGGGAAATCCTCAAAGGTGTGATGGTGGTGGACGAACGTGAAAACATTGCGCCGGGTTTGTCCGACAAAATGACCGTTACCCTGCTGCCGGGCGAATATGAAATGACCTGCGGCCTGTTGACCAATCCGCGTGGCAAACTGATAGTCACCGACAGTGGTTTTGTTGATAAAGGCAACGAAGCAGATATGGAAAAATTGGCACAACCATTAGCCGATTACAAAGTGTATGTACAAAACGAAGCCAAAGATTTGGTTGCCAAAACAGCTAAATTCGTGGCGGCAGTCAAAGCCAAAGACATTGAAAAAGCCAAATCGCTGTTTGCTTCTACGCGTTATCACTACGAGCGTATCGAACCGATTGCCGAATTGTTTAACGAGCTGGATCCGGCCATTGATGCGCGTGAAGACGATTTTAAAGACGGCGCGAAGGATGCGGCTTTTACCGGGTTTCACCGCATTGAATACGCATTGTGGATAGATAAAGATGTAACCGGTGTGCAAGCGGTTGCCGATAAATTAAATGAGGACGTGCAAAAGCTGCAAAAAGAAATTGATATGCTCAATTTCCCGCCAAGTAAAGTGGTTGGCGGTGCGGCAGTTTTGATTGAGGAGGTGGCCGGCAGTAAAATCAGCGGCGAAGAAGACCGTTACAGCCGCACTGATTTAAGCGACTTCCAAGCCAACGTAGAAGGTGCGGAAAAAATCGTCGAATTATTCCGCACGCAGATTGCGGAAAAAGACCAAGCCTTGTTGAACAAGGTTGATGCCAATTTTAAACAGGTTAATGAAGTATTGGCGAAATACAAAACTGCCGACGGCTTTGAAGCTTATGACAAACTTAGTGAAGCCGACCGCAAAACCCTACAGGCTCCCATCAATACTTTGGCGGAAGAATTGGGTAAATTGCGCGGTACTTTAGGCTTGGATTAAAGGCTTGGAATGCAGTAGCCAAGCAGGCGGAAGCACAAAAACCTCCCTGCCTCCGCCTGCTGTTTTAAAATATAATAATCTGTTTTAAAAAAGATATTTTAAATTATTGAATGATTTTTCAGGCTGAATTGTTACATACAAAAAGCGTCTGAAAGATGGGAGGTAAAAGATGAGATTGCTGGTGTTTTTGTTGCTTGGGCGCTCTCTAAATTATTTTTCGGCGGTATCCATGGCCGGCACGCGCCTTGGATTTACCCAATGCGAGATTGTGGATCAGTCTGCCCATTGCTTTGCTTATCGGTTTATTGCCGGCTAAAAAATCGGCCGCCGACCGCCTCAAAATTAATTTCAGACGGCACTGCCTATGTGAAGGCATTAGAGACAGACATCACGCGATCCGATTAACCTTTTTGACAAGAGCAATGACATGAAATCAAACCAACCTGCCCAGCCGGCCAAACGAGCCTTATTTAAAACTGCATTGGCCGCCGGAGTGTTCGGCGTAGCCGGCGGTTATTTTGTTGGCGAACGTCGTGGCAGTCAGGCCACTGTCGAACATTACACCCGCCATTCAGCCCAAACATACGGTTGCCACGGCATTCATCAAGCCGGTATCACCACGCCGCATCAGCTTTTCGGCATCATGTGTGCATTTGATGTGACCGCCCGCGATGTGAAAGAACTGGAAAAACTGTTCCGTATTTTGACCGCCCGTATTGAATTTCTTACCCAAGGCGGCGAATACCAAGACTCTGACGAAAAAATGCCGCCTGCCAGCAGTGGCTTGCTCGGTAAATCGTTCCGTCCGGACGGCTTGACGATTACCGTCGGTGTCGGTAGCAGTTTGTTTGACGAGCGTTATGGTTTGGCAGCCAATAAGCCGGTTCATTTACAGGAAATGCGTGATTTCCCTAATGACAAGCTGCAAAAAGATTGGTGTGACGGCGATTTAAGCATTCAATTTTGTGCGTTTTCTCCCGAGACCTGCCAAGCTGCTCTGCGTGATATTTTGAAACATACCGCGCAGTTTGCCATCATCCGTTGGAGCATAGACGGCTTTCTGCCTAAGGCGGAACCGCAAGCCTTGGCGGCACGCAACCTTTTGGGCTACCGTGACGGCTCTGGTAATCCCGATGTAGCCGATCCGAAAATTGCCGAACAAGTATTGTGGACAGGGGTGGCCGCCAATAGCCGAGACGAACCGCAATGGGCAAAGAATGGCAGCTATCAAGCTGTACGCATCATCCGCCATTTTGTTGAGTTTTGGGATCGTACGCCGCTGCAAGAGCAAAATGCCATTTTTGGCCGAGAAAAATACACCGGCGCGCCACTTGATGGCAAACAGGAAAGCGACACCGCTGACTTTGCCAAAGACCCCGAAGGCAAAGTTACGCCAAAAGACAGCCACATGCGTATTGCCAATCCGCGCGATCACGAGTTTATGAAAAAACATTTGCTGTTCCGCCGTGCGTTTAACTACTCACGCGGCCTGTCCAAAGCGGGACAACTGGATGTCGGGCTGATTTTTATCGCTTATCAAGCCAATCTTTCAGACGGTTTTATCTTTGTACAAAATCTGCTTAACGGCGAACCGCTTGAAGAATACATCAGTCCGTTTGGCGGAGGCTATTTCTTCATTCTGCCGGGATTTGAAAAAGGCGGTTTTTTAGCGCAAGGAATGTTAGGGATGTCGTAAATAAAGTGGTTGCCAAGTGCCAGAAAAAGGCCGTCTGAACAATAGTGTTTCAGACGGCCTTTAAATTGTAAACACGACATTTATACGGCTAAGATTTAAGCCGATATGATTATGCGCGGCATACTGCCCATCTCAACAAAATACGCTACAATAGCCCTTATTTCTCAAGCATTTTATTTTAAGGAACCGCCATGTTCGATTTCTTCCGCCGCAAAAAACAGGAAAACCCTGCTCCCGAAGAAACAGTTAAGCCCGCACTTCAGCACAGCGAGCAAACCGCCGCCGGCGAGCCGGCCCAATCAGTAGAAGAAATGCTGGCGGCGCTGGAAAATGCGTTTGCCAAGGCAGCGGCGGAAAAATCGCAGGCCGTGCCGCCGACTGAAGAAATTTCAGTTGAAAATATTGAAAATCAATCAGTTGAAGCAGAAATTTTGGCAAAACAAACGCAAACCGAAACACTGATTGATGACGTTCAAGCTGAAGCAGAAACGTCTGCAGAAATGCCGTTTGAGCGCATTGCAGCGCAAATCAAAGTGGCGGATGATGTCTCTATTAAAGATAGGAACGCGGAAGAAATCGTCTTAAGCGACGATGGCAAAGTGGTGATTGATTATGTACAAGTGCCGGAAGGCACTGCAGTGGTTTCGGTGACCCCGGAGCAGGCAGAAGCCATTGCTGATGAGCATGAAAACACTGTTGAACCTTCCGAAGCCGTGCCATCAGCAGAATCGCACGTTCGGCCGCAAGCAGCAGAAGAAGCGGAAATCCAGACTTGGGAAACCACCTTCCCTGAACCGGAAACCGAACAAACCCAAGCAGAGGAAGCCGGGCCTGCAGAAGCGGTTAATACGCAGGAACATATTGAAATTGAAGAAGTTAAGTTGGATGAATCACCTGAAGAAACGCCGTCTAAAAGCGTATTGGCTACTGCGGTAACGACGGACACAGCCGCGCAAGCCGTGGCGGAAGAAGACCATGCGCAAAACAAATTAAGCTGGGCTTCGCGCTTGAAACAGGGATTGGCCAAATCGCGCGACAAAATGGCCAAATCGCTGGCGGGTGTGTTCGGCGGCGGAAAAATCGACGAAGATTTGTATGAAGAGTTGGAAACCGTGCTGATTACCAGCGATATGGGGATGGAAGCGACCAATTCTTTGATGAAAGACGTGCGCGACCGTGTAAGCTTGAAAGGCTTGAAAGACGGCGGAGAATTGCGCGGTGCCTTGAAAGATGCCATTTACGATTTAATTAAGCCTTTGGAGCAGCCGCTGGTGCTGCCCGAAAGCAATGAGCCGTTTGTGATTATGCTGGCGGGCATCAACGGTGCGGGTAAAACCACATCCATCGGCAAGCTGGCGAAATATTTCCAATCGCAGGGCAAATCGGTGCTGCTGGCGGCTGGCGACACCTTCCGTGCGGCGGCGCGCGAGCAGTTGCAGGAATGGGGCGAGCGCAACAACGTCACCGTGATTTCACAATCCACCGGTGATTCGGCGGCAGTATGTTTCGATGCGGTGCAGGCGGCCAAAGCGCGCGGCATCGATATTGTACTGGCCGATACTGCCGGCCGCCTGCCGACTCAATTGCACCTGATGGAAGAAATCAAAAAAGTGAAACGCGTGCTGCAAAAAGCCATACCCGATGCGCCGCATGAAATCATCGTGGTGTTGGATGCCAACATCGGCCAAAATGCGGTCAACCAAGTGAAAGCCTTCGACGAAGCTTTGGGTTTGACCGGCTTGATTGTTACCAAACTCGACGGCACGGCCAAAGGCGGCATTCTGGCTGCGCTGGCCGGCAGCCGCCCGATTCCTGTGCGCTATATCGGTGTAGGCGAACGCATCGATGACTTACGCCCGTTTGACGCACGGGCGTTTGTAGATGCGCTGTTGGATTGATTGAGCGTGATATGAATTGAGGCCGTCTGAACAGGTTTGGCGCAAACCGTGTTCAGACGGCCTTAACCTTTCTTAAAGTCAAACGTAAAAAGCCGTATAAAACAACCATCTGTGCGGTAAAACCCTTTATAATGCCAATTCATAAACATAACAACAATCTCAATCAAGGATACACAGGCATGGCCAAGAAGTTTCCGATTTTTCCCAAAGCACCGGAGCGGATTTGCTGGGGCTGCGACAAATATTGCCGGGAAGACGATTTGCAGTGCGGCAATGGCTGCGAGCGAATTCAGCACCCGATTGAATTAGACGGCCGCGATTGGTATAAGACCGGCGACTGGAGCAATCTGTTGAGCGACGAGCAGCAAATCGAGCTGGGTTTGAAAGAAGCGCCGAAAGCGGCCAAACCGCACATCAAGCTGCCGTTGAAAAATAAAACGGTTTAATAGTTTAATAGATTGAAAGGCCGTCTGAAGGTTTCAGATGGCCTGGGAATTTTGAAAAAACTCATCAACAATCAAAACAGTCGTCATTATCGGGCCAATCCCGATAATGACGTTGCTTTGAGTTTACTGATGATTAAAGGTTTTGCAAAAGTCTCGTTCTGTTGTACTTTTCCTTCAAGGTGGGCGTAAAATGCCTGCCTGTTTTCTTTTGTTTTGAATCCGCATCTTATGAATATCCAATCCGACGAATACCGCAAAGGCCTGTTGTACGCACTGGGCTGCTACCTGATTTGGGGCATTTTTCCGCTCTATTGGTATCCCATCACCCGCACGGCTATCGGTGCCGATCAGATTTTGGCGCAACGCATTTGCTGGTCGGCGGTGTTTGCGCTGGGTGTGTTGGTATTTAAAGGGCAGATCGGCACGCTTTGGCAGGCGGTGCACAACCGAAAATTGCTGCTGACTTTTGTCGGTTCGGCGTTTGCCATTTCGCTCAATTGGCTGGTTTACCTTTGGGCGATTACCAATAATCATATTCTCGATGCCAGCTTGGGCTATTTTATTTCGCCGCTGGTGAATGTGTTGTTCGGCTTTCTGTTTTTCAAAGAAAAGCTCAATCGCACGCAGCTGTCGGCAATTGCCTTGGCGGTGGCCGGCATTTTGTGGCTGGCGGTGCCGGCCGGACACATTCCGTGGGTGTCGTTGCTGTTGGCGGGCAGCTTCGGCGTGTACAGCTTGTTGCGCAAACTCGCGCCGCTGGATGCGCTCACCGGCATGACTTTGGAAACACTGGTTTTGGTGCCGTTTGCGTTGGGCTATTTGTTATGGGTGGCGCAACAGGGCAATTTGGTGTTCGGCAGTCTGGCGCCGCTGCCCTTGGCGGTGTTGATTGGGTCGGGCGTGGTGACGGTGTTGCCGCTGTTGCTGTTTGCCGCAGGTGCCAAGCGTATTTCCATGAGTGATTTGGGCATGATTCAATATGTGTCGCCGAGTATGCAGTTTTTCTTGGGGCTGACTTTGTTCGGCGAGGCATTCAGCCTGCAAAAATTCACCGGCTATGCGTGGGTGTGGCTGGGGATTGCGGTGTATTTGTTTGGTGTGGTGCTGGCGAAGAAAGCACGGGTTGGTTGAACTTGCCGTCATAAATTGAACAGGCCAGCGGATTCGCCTATCAAGTGTAACATTGCAAAACAGGAAAGATTGCAATGCGCTACACACAACTGACCCAAGACGAACGATACCACATTCAGCACCATTAACGCCACCAATCCATCACACAAATCGCACAAACGATCGGCCGCCACAAAAGCACCATCAGCCGCGAAATCAAACGCCATAGCCAAAACCAAGACTATCGCGCCGCCTCAGCACAACAGCAAAGCCGCCAACGCAAACAGAAAAAGCGCGATCCCTTGTATATTAAAACCAACGTAAAATATCAAGCAATTAACTTATATGTATTTCGTGCGGTCCCAAGAGTCAAGCCCTCACCCACACTCGTACTGTAGCTTTGAGAGCAGATAAGCACCCATCAACACAACCGAACAGTTGCCCGACAACACAACCGAATGCAAGGCAGGTTTATGATGAGTACCACAATCGCAAATTACGGCGGCATTGATATTGCCAAACGAAACTTCGTTATCGGTGTTTCATCTTTGCGTAAAACCAAAACTGAAACCAATAACCCCAAAGGCTTTAATCATGCCATTGAATACCTTCAACAACATTAGGTTAAACTGGTAGTTTTGGAAAGCACAGGTGGTTTGGAAGTGCCGCTCGCCAAAGCACTTCACCGCGCAGGTATTGATGTAATTATTACCAATCCACGTCAAACACACCAATTTGCCCAATCTCAATCTTTGACCAAAACCGATGCCAAAATGCTCGCCTTTTACGCACAAATGCTGGCACAACGAGCAGACTTGCCCACTTTGCTGTACCAACCACCCAGCGAAGCCGAAGAAGTGCTGGAAGCATTGCTCAATCGGCGCAATCAGTTGGTGGATATACGAACGGCTGAAAAAAACCGTCTGGAACAAGTACATTGCAGCCAAGTAAAAAGTGTTGAACAGATGATTGCCCATTTAACCCGACTGATTGACGATTTGGACAGGCAAATTGATGACCACAACCAAACCCATTTTGGTGATAAAGCTGAATTAATTTAGAAAATCAAAGAGGTTGGTAGCATTACAACAGCCGCTTTATTGTCCATGCTGCCTGAATTGGGCAAGGTGTCGTATAAAAAACACCGGCTTGGTGGGCGTTGCACCGCACCCAAAAGAGAGCGGAACAACGAAATTCAAAAGCCGTTGCTTTGGCGGTCGTTCAGTTGTTCATAAAACGCTGTATATGGCTGCGGTGGTGGCGGTTGGTCTTTTTTTGTAGCTGATGCTGTATCGCTTTAATGCTTTGTGTATGGCGGTATGGGAACAGCCAAAGCGTTGCGCTCTTTCATAGCAATAGGCATCGGGATAACGCTCAACATCTTCGAGCAGTGCTTGGGCGCTGATTTTGCGGGTTTTCCGTTGCTTCGGAGGGGTTTGAGGAGCCGGAGGGCGTTTCCAAAGCGTGATGGTGGAGATGGCGATGCCGAATTCTTTTGCGGCTCTGCGAATCGTCCATCCTTGACGGAGTTTTTTGAGTACGGGTTGTTTGAAGTATTCTGAATAGGCCGTGGTGGAATTGTATCGAAGAATATGTTTATTTGCTATATATAGTCAATCTCATGAATTTAAATAACACTCCTAAACAACTCATCCACAGACACCACCCCAAGTTTTCTCCGTCTCGCCTTTAACCAAGCCCATTTCTTTTCGATTGGATTCAAGTCGGGACTGTAAGGCGGCATCCATAGGACGGTATGCCCCTTTTCCTTCAGCAAGGCTTCTGCCTTACCCTTATGAAACGCAGCATTGTCCATCACCACCACATTCTCGGGCGGCAGTTGCGGGATCAGTAACCGTTCTACCCAAGTGTCGAATATCCTGCTGTTGATGGAACAGTCAAACAAACCGACCGCAAACAGTTGATTATCATACAGCGCACCGATGGCATTAGTCTGATTACGTCCCTGCTGGTCATGGGTATCAATACACCGTCTGCCTTTTGGGGCATAACCGTAAGGACGGTGGACGGAAGCTCTGAATCCGCTTTCGTCCAGCCAAACAATCGGACGTTCTTTCAGTTGGAAACGGTGTCTGAGTCTGATAAAGCGTTTTCTGAGCTGAACATCTGCTTTGGGGTGTTTATTGGTCTTTTTTTCGGCTGATTCCGTATCTTTTCAATGCCTGGTGAATGCCGTTGGTCGAACAGTTGAGCCGTTGTGCCCGTTCGTAGCAATAGGCATCGGGGTATTGTTCGACGTCTCTAAGCAGTGCTTCTTTGGTAATTTTGAGGGGTTTTCTGTCTTTGGGATAGCCTTTGGGAATGGGATTCTTTTTCCATTTGAACACGGTATCGCTGCCGATGCCAAGCTCTTTGGCTACTTGACGGATGGAGAGGCCTTGGGCGAGTTTGGCTAAGGCGAGTTGGCGAAAGTCTGTTGAATAGGTCATGGGGGAGATTGTAATTTATATTAGGGGGATTGACTATATGCGGCTTTGCCGTGCTTTTCGGCATTCTTGGCAACACTCGGAAATCCCGAAACGGGTCTTCAAACACAAAAGAAAAAGTGTAAACAACGCCGGAATTTTCTACAAACCCCGTAAAAAAACCCGCAGCCAAAGCTGCGGGTCGGTCCGGATTTTATGAAGGAAATTACCACTCGTAGTTCAGACCTACGTTGTAAGATGCAGAACCGCCGGAAGAAGTACCGACTGCGACACCTGCTTTGGCAGCAAAGTTTTCGTTAAAGCGGTAGCCTGCACCAACTGCAACCGCGGTATCGGATTTGAAACCACCCAAAGCGGCAGTAACGTTAAATTTACCGACGCTGTAAGGTTGGAACAGACCGCTGAGGGCTGCCTGAGCAGCAAAACCTTGACGGGTTTCTTTACGCAGATTGGCGACGTTTTTATCCAAGCTGTCAATACGTGCAGTATTTTTAGCGATGTTCGCGGCGTGCTGGCTGCTTGTAGTTTTCAGTTCAACAATTTGCGCCGCATTGGCAGTGGCGGTTTTTTGTGCTGCAACTGCCGCAATTTGCGCGGTTTCCACGTCAGCTTTATCAGCTTTGGTTGCAATTGCTTTTGTATTAGCGTTTACATCGTTGCTGATTTCACCAATGGCTTGCTCGGTTAATTTCAATGCTGCTGTGTTTTTGCTGACATCAACTGCCAAGTCTGCTACATCTTTGCTTGCTTGTTCGACTTGTCCAGTAATGGTGTCGATTTTGGCAGCGGCATCTACCGCTTTATCGGCGGCATTTTCGGCTGCTTTCACTTTGCCGTCAACATTGGCGGCAAGTTGGGTTACTTTTTCTTCGGCAGCTTGGGCTGAATTTTTTGCGTCAGCTGCATCTTTGCCGATTGTTGCCAATGCTGTTTCGTGCTGGCTGACTAAGGGTGAGATTCTTGCCAATTCATTTTTCACGCCCAGTCCGTCAAATCCGGCTTTTTTAACATCCTCTTCGGTAGCGGCGCGGACGACTTTAGAACCATCGTCGTTGGTGGCAACAATTTGATCACCGGCTTTAAAGCCGTTGAGGTCTTGAGCGTTTTCCGCTGCCAGAGTTGAAGTTTTAGTCAGCAATTCGCTGTTTTGGTTAACGACTTCCGCAGTGTTTGCCAATGCTTCGGCGTGATCCACGATGAGCTGCTTGGCTTCTGCCAATACTTCTTCGTGTTCCGTAACCACTGCTTTCAAGCCTTTTCCGTCAAATCCGGCTTTTTTCACATCATCTTCGGTAGCAGCACGGACGACTTTAGAACCGTCGTCGTTGGTGGTGACAATTTGATCACCGGCTTTAAAGCCGTTGATATTTTGGGCGTTTTCCGCTGCCAGAGTTGTAGTCATAGTCAGCAATTCGCTGTTTTGGTTAACGACTTCCGCAGTGTTTGCCAATGCTTCGGCGTGATCCACGATGAGCTGCTTGGCTTCTGCCAATACTTCTTCGTGTTCCGTAACCACTGCTTTCAAGCCTTTTCCGTCAAATCCGGCTTTTTTCACATCATCTTCGGTAGCAGCACGAACGACTTTAGAACCGTCGTCGTTGGTGGCAACAATTTGATCACCGGCTTTAAAACCTTTGATTTCTTGAGTATTTTCCGCTGCCAGAGTTGCAGTCATAGTCAGAAAATCGCTGTTTTGGTTAACGACTTCCGCAGTGTTTGCCAATGCTTCGGCGTGATCCACGATGAGCTGCTTGGCTTCTGCCAACACTTCTTCGTGTTCTGCAACCACTGCTTTCAAGCCCTGTCCGCCGAACTTGTCGTTTTTAACGTCTTCTTCCGTAGCCTTTTTGAAGGCTTTACTGCCGTTTTGGGAAACGATGATGGTGTCGCCTTCTTTAAAACCGTTGAGGTCCTGATGATATTCCGTAAAGGACTCGGCGGATTTGTGAATAATTTGCTCCAATACGTTTTGCGTTTTGACTAAATCGGTTTTATTGGCTTTGATTGCTTCGCTGTTTTCTTTGACTGCCGCCCTCAAGCCTTTTCCGCCGAAATCGTCTTTAGTTGCATCATCTTCGGTAGCAGACCGGATAACTTTGGATCCATCGGCATTGGTAACGGCGATAAAGTCTTTGCCGGCAGTAAAGCCGTTGATTGTTTGGTTCATTTCCATGATTTTCGGCAACAGGGCTTCGCTATCTTTTTTGAAAGTTACTGTGCCGGCATCCGGATCGTATGTTGTGTCTTTACCGAAAACAGCGGCAAATGCTGCCTGCCCCTGCTTGGCTTCATCGCCTGTAAAGCCTTGTTCCGCTGCGCCTACCGCGCCACTCGCTATGGCTGCCGCAACAGCCAGACTCAATGCTTTTACGTTGAATTTTTTCATATTTTTTACCTTTTTTGGTGGGTGTAAGGACGTTGTTTCTTTTCTGGCGGCCCCCGTAAACTGAAAAAGGATGAGACCGTTGAATACACGGTATTGATAGTCGCCAAGAAAAGTTTCAATACATATTGTAAAAGTATGAAATTAAAAATCAAGGTTTACGTCATTTTTTTTATGACGGAAGGTGAGGGATGCAGGCAGATATTTTCCAGTTTGCCGGAATGTTTTTTTTTGCCGCTTATGATAAAAAAATAATAAGCGAATGAAATATATGAATTTTTGATTTGGTTTTGTGCTTTTTCACTGTTCGGGACATTATCTTGGGTAAATCATTTTGCATATTGGTTTCATAAGTTTGTGGGAAAAAAAAGACAGGCGGTATTTTTTTTGATTATTTGGATATTTTTTAGAATAGGCAGTCCATAATGACGGATGCGGATGACGAGGATTTTGTAGAGATTTGAGGACCGGCTTGGCTGTTTTGACGGACGCGGATGGAATTAACTTCCTGATTTTGGGATACAACCGCTGATAAGGCAGAGGGAAGGGAAAGGCCGGCGGATTCGCCTATCAAGTGCAACATTGCAAAACAGAAAAGGTCAGTATGCGGCAGCATACTGTCTTTCCCGACAAGAAAGATTGCAATGCGCTACACACAACCGACCCAAGACGAACGATACCACATTCAGCATCATTACCGCCACCAAACCATCACACAAATCGCACAAACGCTCGGCCGCCACAAAAGCACCGTCAGCCGCGAAATCAAACGCCATAGCCAAAACCAAGACTATCGCGCCGCCCCGGCACAACAGCAAAGCCGCCAACGCAAACAGAAAAAGCGCGGTCCATACAAAATGACCGCACAACTACATCGGACAGATCAACACCCTTATCCGTCAAAAACCCAGCCCGCAGCAAATATGCGGATACCTCGGAAAACACCACCAAATCAAGCTCCACCACAGCACCGTTTACCGCAACCTGCACCAAAACAGAAACAACGGCGGCACATTATGGCGACACCTCAGAATATGCAGCAAACCCTACCGTAAAAAATACGGCAGCAAAACATGGACCAGAGGCAAAGTTCCCGACCGCGTCGGTATCGAACACCATCCCAAAACCGTCAACAACAGAACGCGCATCGGCGACTGGGAAGCCGACGCCATCATCGGCAAAGACCAAAAAAGCGCACTGCCGACCTTAGCCGAACGCGTTACCCGTTACACCATCATCTGCAAGTTGAAGGACTTCAAAGCCGAAGACACCGCCAACGCCGTCATCAGCGCATTGAAGGCGCATAAAGACAGGGTACACACGATTACAATGGACAACGGCAAAGAGTTTTACCGGCACAAAAAAACCGCTGACGCATTGAAAGCAGAAACCTATTTCTGCAGCCCCTACCACTCTTGGGAGAAGGGAACGAACGAAAACACCAACGGACTGATACGCCAATACTTCCCGAAACAGACGGATTTCAGGAAAATCAGCGGGAAGGAAATCCGGCAGGTTCAAGATGAACCGAACCACCGTCCAAGAAAAACACTTGGCTATGAAACACCAAGTGTTTTATTCTTGAATATCTTCCAACCTCTGTTAACAGAGGTTGCACTTGAAAAGAGAAAGTAAGGCCGTCTGAAAGATTTCAAGTTTTTCAGACGGCCTTTTGCATGGTTGAATGCTTGATTCGATTTGGCCTTTATTTTACATTCGCATCATAATTCTCTAACGATTACGATGGGGCAGAAAACTTATGATCCGCACCGCCTTAACTTACTAAGCGTTTGATTGATGCTGCATTGCGGGTATTCCGATTTGTGATAACGGCGAGCCGTTCTGTATGTTGCGGCCTTCCATTCGGTTGTGCGTACGGGAGGTGTATGCCGAAATGAGTCGGCAGGGGCGGTGTATGCGGTGCGGCGGCGTGAATCCGTTATCAGTAAACTGCATCAGGCTTTGGCGCATTTGCCGCCGGAGTATGGATTGGAAGAAGTGATTGACGGCTGACCGCCTTTGGCGGAGCAGGCGGCTTTGCGCGAAAGTTTTCGTGCCAACATTGTGGCGTACCGTCCCGATTTTATAGTGAATCCACTTTAAAATAGTACGGCGTTGGGTTCGCCTGGCCGTATTATCTATACTGTCTCCGGCTCACCGCCTTATATCCTATTTTTAAAGTGAATCCACTATATTTTTGCGTCTTTTTCAGACAAGCCAAACTATTATTCTACGGTCACGGATTTGGCCAAGTTGCGCGGTTTGTCCACATCGGTGCCGCGTGCCAAGGCTGCGTGGTAAGACAGCAATTGCACCGGAATGGTGTGTACAATCGGTGACAATACGCCGACGTGGCGCGGGGTGCGGATAACGTGTACGCCGTCGGCTTCGTTGAACTGGCTGTCGAGGTCGGTGAATACAAACAATTCGCCGCCGCGCGCGCCGACTTCCTGCATGTTGGCTTTGACTTTGTCCAACAAAGTGTCGTTTGGCGCAATCACCACCACCGGCATATTTTCATCCACCAATGCCAACGGCCCGTGTTTCAATTCGCCGGCAGGGTAGGCTTCGGCGTGGATGTAGGTGATTTCTTTCAGTTTCAACGCACCTTCGAGGGCAATCGGGTAGTGAATGCCGCGGCCTAAGAACAAGGCGCTGTCTTTTTTGGCGAATTTTTGCGCCCAAGCAGCGATTTGCGGCTCGAGATTTAAAACGTGTTGGATGCTGCCCGGCAATTGGCGCAATTCCTCCACATAAGTGTGTGCTTGCTCTTCGGTAACGTGGCCGCTCAGTTTGCCCAAGGTCACGGCCAAGCCGAACAAGACCACCAATTGAGTGGTGAAGGCTTTGGTCGAGGCCACACCGATTTCGGCACCGGCGCGGGTGTAGAGCACCAATTCGCTTTCGCGCGGCAGGGCGGATTCCATCACGTTACAAATCGACAAGCTGTGGTGTTGTCCCAAAGATTGCGCGTATTTCAGCGCTTCCATGGTGTCGAGCGTTTCGCCGGATTGGGAAATGGTGATCACCAATTGTTTCGGATCGGCGATTACGTCGCGGTAACGGTATTCGCTGGCAATTTCCACGTCGGTCGGCATTTTGGCGATGCTTTCCAGCCAGTATTTGGCGGTCAGCGCGGAATAGTAAGAGGTACCGCAGGCCAAGATTTTGATGCTGTGGATGTCGGCGAACACTTCGCGTGCTTTTTCGCCGAAATTGTCCGGATTGAAACCGCCGTCCAAGAATACTTCTGCCGTGTCGGCAATCGCGCGCGGTTGCTCGTGGATTTCTTTTTGCATGAAGTGGCTGTATGGGCCCAACTCTAAAGAAGCCAGCGACAATTCGGATACTTTTACTTGGCGGTCGGCCGGTGCGCCGGTTTTGTCGATTAATTTCACGATACCGTCAGCGTTGAGCAGAGCGATGTCACCATCTTCCAAGTAAGAAATTTTACGGGTGAAGGCGATCACGGCCGATACGTCGGAGGCGATGAAGGTTTCTTGGTCGCCAAAGGCCACCAACAATGGGCAGCCCATGCGTGCCACGACCATTTCTTTGTCGTTTTCTTGCGAAATCACCGCAATGGCGTAGGCACCGTGGAAATTTTGGGTGGCGGCTTTAACGGCTTCGTATAAGTTGCCGCCGTTTTGACTGTATTCGTGATTCACGCTGTGGGCAATCACTTCGGTGTCGGTTTGTGATTCAAACACATAACCCAAGCCTTGCAGGCGTTCGCGCTCGGCTTCGAAGTTTTCGATGATGCCGTTGTGTACCACGGCAATCATGCCGCCGGAAATGTGTGGGTGCGCATTTGGCTCGGTCACGCCGCCGTGGGTTGCCCAACGGGTGTGGCCAATGCCCAAATGTCCATGGATGCCTTTTTCTTGAGCGGCATTTTCCATTAATTGTACGCGCCCGACGCGGCGCACGCGGCGGATTCGTTCGCCGGTGTGAACGGCAATGCCCGAAGAATCGTAACCGCGATATTCCAAGCGTTTCAGGCCGTCAGTTAAAAAATCGACTACATTATGATTGGCGCGCAATGCGCCGACGATACCGCACATATAAGTTCCTTAGTATCAAGAGTTTAAATAAAACCACACCGTATCACGGGCGATGAAGCAAGTATGTTGAGCGTTGCTTCAAGGTCGCGTTTTAGCTTTAACGGCATGGCGGTTTGGCCTGCTTCGGGCAGACCGTGTGGGAAAATTTCAGACGGCCTGTTTATTCCTGAAACAGGCTGTCGAGTTGTTGCTGTAAGGCGCGGTTGTGTTGCTCCATCTGCTGCATCATTTGTTGTGACGCGGCTTCCAGTTGCGGCAGTATGTTCATCATCGCACCGAGGTTCTTTTTCATCACTGCCTGACCTTCGCCTGATTTCAAAAACGCTGCCGCTTCATTGGCCTGTTTTTGAAACGCATCATCAAACGGAATACCGTTGGTTTTCGCCGGCCCGCTCAAGAGTTTGCCGGAATGCAGGCCGTTTTGCAGCACGCTACCGACCCATTGGGTCATGGCTTCGGCAAACTCGGCCTGCTGTTGCGGCGTGAGTTGCTGTACCGATGATGATTGCTCGGTGACCGTGCGGCTTTTGAAGCCGGGTTCGTCTACCGTCGTGGTGGTGCGCACCACTTGGCCGCGTTCGGGGTCATCGTAAGTTTCGGTGACGGTCGCGGCAGAGATTGGTTGCCATAATAAGGCGGCTGTCGAGATCGCGAGTAAAGTGCGGATGTCCATACGTGTTTCCTTGCTTGTCGAACGGTTATTTCTCGGGCGGTTGCCGTGTCCGCGTCGGGTCAGAAATTTCACCGGCAAAGGGAATGCCGCCGCACAAGCCGATGGCGGGCAAAGAGATGCCGCCGATGGGCCGGTTGAGCACTTCATATCCCCCCGCCCATGCCGGACAAAACCATCAGGCCGGGAGTCAGGGCGCACAGGCCGCAAAGCGAAATAATGATGGATCCGATATGGAATTTCATACGCATCCCTTAATGAAGATGAGTAACCGGGCAGCAGGATTTCAGACGGCCTCTAATCGTTAGGCCGTCTGAAACCTAAAGGGCAACTTACTTTTTATCGCCTTTTTCCGGACGGACCCAACCTTCAATAATGGTTTGGCGGGCGCGGGCGATGACAAGCTGGCCGTCGGCCACATTTTTGTTAATCGCGCTGCCGGCGCCGGTGGTCACTTTGTTGCCCAAGGTTACCGGCGCAATCACCACGCTGTTGGAACCCAAGCGTACTTCGTCGCCGATGACGGATTTGTGTTTGTTCACGCCGTCGTAGTTGGCGATGATGGTGCCTGCGCCGAAATTGGTTTTGCGGCCGACTTCGGCATCGCCGATGTAGGTCAGGTGGTTGGCTTTGGTGCCTTCGCCGATGGTGGAATTTTTCACTTCGACGAAGTTGCCGATGTGCACATCATTGGCCAACTTGGCTTGCGGACGCAAACGCGCGTATGGGCCGATGACGTTGTTTTCGCCCACTTCGCAATCTTCCAATGAAGAGAACGCGGCGATTTTGGCATTGGCGGCGATTTTGGCATTTTTAATCACACAGTTGGCACCGATTTCCACGTTGTCGCCGATTTCCACATCACCTTCAATCACTACGTTGACATCAATCACCACGTCTTGGCCGTGTTTCAGACGGCCTCGTAAATCAAAGCGGGCAGGGTCGCGCAGGGTGACGCCGGCTTTGAGCAGTTCTTGCGCTTGCTCGGTTTGGAAAATGCGTTCCAATTCGGCCAGTTGCACTTTATTGTTCACCCCGGCTGCCAAATGCGATGCACGCACTTGCACCGGATGCACGGCGATGTTGTCTGAATTGGCCAGGGCAATCAGGTCGGTCAGGTAATATTCGCCTTGCGCGTTGTTGCTGGACAAGCTGTTGAGCCAGCCTTCGAGCTTGGCATTAGGCAGCACCAAAATGCCGGTATTGGTTTCTTTCACGGCTTTTTGTGCGGCGTCGGCATCTTTTTCTTCGACAATCGCCACCACTTTTCCGCCTTCGCGGATGATGCGGCCGTAGCCGGCCGGGTTGTCCAATACATCGGTCAACAGGCCGACTTCGTCACCGGCGGCGGCCAACAGCGCTTCCAGAGTGGCGGTGTCGGTCAGCGGCACATCACCGTAAAGCACCAAAGTGCGGCCTTCGGCAGGCAGGTGCGGCAAGGCCATTTTCACGGCGTGGCCGGTGCCGAGCTGTTCGGTTTGCTCTACCCATACCACATCGCGTTTCACTTTTTCCAAAACCTGCTCTTTGCCGTGGCCGATAACGACGCAAATGTTTTGCGGATTCAGTGTGGCGGCCACGTCAATCACGCGGGCAACCATCGGCTTGCCGCCGACTTCGTGCAGCACTTTCGGCATTTTGGAATACATACGGGTGCCTTTGCCCGCAGCAAGAATCACGATATGTAAAGGTGTTTGGCTCATTATTGTTTTTCCATCCGGGGTGAACGATTGAATATTGAATGTGGAAGGCCGTCTGAAACGATGGGTTTAATGTTCGGACGGCATGAGAATTATTCGGCGGCGGCAGAGTCGGTTTCGCTGTCCCATGTGGTGCCATGCACATCCTGGCGCGGCTTCATTTCAGGCTTCACGGCGCGTTGCTCGGGGCGGTATTGGTTGTAATTCATGTTGCGCGAATAAGAGCCGTCTTGATAGTAAACGCGGGTGCCTTTTCCGTATTTTTGGCGCAGGGCGGTGCTGCCGTCGGCTTTTTGGTAGGTTTCCCATGTGCAGCCGGCCAGTGCGGCCAATGCCAAAATCATTGCTAGGTAACGCATGTCTTTTTCCTTGTTGAGAATATTTGTTTATTGTAATGAATTTATATAAGGAATCATAGGGTTTTACGCGTTTCGGACGGCCTCAATCCAGCCTTGTTGCGCCGCCCAGTCCTCCAGCGCGGCCATGTCGTGTGCGGCGCAATCGACAAAGGGCAATTCGTGGGCTTTACGGCCGAACCATGCGGTGCGCATTCCCAGTTGTTTGGCGGCGTAAAGGTTATCTGCGTTATCGTCTACGATAATACAATTTTGCGGTTTTGTTTCAAGCAGTTGACAGACGGTCAGATAGGCTTGGCGGTTGGGTTTGTACAGAAAACCGAAATCGTCGGTGCCGGCCAGTAGGTCGAAATGCGGGCGGATGGCCAAGCTTTCGATAACCGCTTGTACATAAAACGATGGCCCGTTGGAAAATACCGCCTTGCGCCCTTTCAGACGGCCTAACAGGGTTTGAGTTTGTTCCATAGGTGTTAATTTTTCTAAAATTTGCGGCATGGGGTGGCTTTGGGTCAGAAATTCTGTAATGTCGATTTCAGGATGGTGGATTTGCAGTCCGGCCAAAGTCGCGCCGTAGCGGTGCCAATAGTCTTCGCGTATGGCGGACGCTTCATCATGGGAAAGATTCAGACGGCCTGCCAGATAATCGGTCATGGCGTGGTTGATGAGCAGGAAAATACCGGCATCGGCGTTGTGTAAGGTGTTGTCGAGATCGAAAAGCCAAACGGGCGCATTCATGGCGGGCTCGCGGTGGAAAAAACAAGATGATGGCAGTTTGTGCGCGGTCGGGCAACCTTTTGGCCGGTAGGGCGGCATAAAACAAAGTGAAACAATCATTTAAGCGGTGATGTTTAATATGTTAAAATACCGCCGATAACACATAGGCCGTCTGAAGCCCTTCATTTTCAGACGGCCTTTCCGCTGGATAACACACACGAACACACATCATGATCGGTTTTTATACCTTATTCAAAAAAGAAATCCTGCGCTTTTGGAAAGTGGGCTTGCAAACGCTGGGGGCGCCCATGCTCACCGCGCTGTTGTACCAATTGATTTTCTCGCACGCCATCGGCCGCCATGTCGAAGCCTTGCCGGACGTGGCGTATAATGCGTTTCTGATTCCCGGTTTGGCAATGATGAGCATGGCGCAAAATGCGTTTGCCAACGCATCCAGCAGCCTGATTCAGTCGCGCTTGTCGGGCAATTTGGTGTTTATTCTGCTGCCGCCTTTGTCCGCGTTTTCCTTTTTCGGCGCGTATGTCGGCGCGGCAGTGGTGCGCGGCTTGCTGGTCGGTTTGGGCGTGATTGCGGTGACGGCTCCGTTCGGTTTGCCTATGCCGCATCATCCGGGTTGGATTGTGGTGTTCGGGCTGTTGGGTTCGGCCATGATGGCGATACTCGGCCTGATGGCGGGCATTGTGGCGGAAAAATTCGACCAGTTGGCCATGTTCCAAAATTTTCTCATCATGCCGCTGACGTTTTTGTCGGGTGTGTTTTATTCCATCAACAGCCTGCCTGAATTTTGGCGCACAGTCAGCCATTTTAATCCGGTGTTTTACATGATTGACGGCTTCCGCTACGGCTTTTTCGGCGTGAGCGACACTTCGCCGCGGCTGTCGCTGGCAGTAGTCGGCGCGGTGGTGACGGCATTGGGGGCACTGGTGTTGGCGGTGTTGCATTCGGGCTGGAAGCTGCGCCGTTAATACAGGCCGTCTGAAACCTAACAGACTGATTTATATAAGGATAGACAATGAATGTTGACAATTTTACTTTCGAGCAGCTTTTCAGCCTGAAAAGCTGGGAACGCTTGGCTGAAAACGGCATGGATTTCGGCCTGAATCTGCTGGCGGCAGCAGTGATTTTCGTGGTCGGCCGCTGGTTGACGACCTATATCGTCAAGCTGATGAAAGCCGCGCTGACCCGTGCCAAAGTCGATTTGACCTTGGTGAGCTTTTTGGGCAACGTCGCCAACATCGGCCTGCTGATTATGGTCATCATCGTCGCGCTGGGCAAACTGGGCGTGCCGACCACCTCGGTGACAGCCTTGGTCGGTGGTGCGGGTTTGGCGGTTGCCTTGTCGCTGAAAGATCAATTGTCCAACTTCGCCGCCGGTGCGCTGATTATTTTGTTCCGACCGTTTAAAGTGGGTGACTATATTAAAGTCAACGGCTTTGAAGGCTATGTGCGCGAAATCAAAATGGTGCAGACTTCGCTGCGCACTTATGCCAACGAAGAAGTGATTCTGCCCAACAGCGTGGTGATGGGCAACAGCATTACTAATAAATCTTCGCTGCCGCAATGGCGTGCGCAAGTGTTGGTGGGTGTGGATTATGCCTGCGATTTAAAAGCCGCTAAGGCGGCGGTGTTGCGTGCGGCGACTGAGCATCCGAAATGCATTCAAACTGAGAAACCGGCCACGGTTCAGGTAACCAATTTAGGCGACAACGCGATTGAAATCACCTTGTGGGCATGGACGACCGAAGCCGATTGGTGGGGCTTTCAATGTGATTTGTACGAGCAGGTGGTAGAAAACCTGCGCGAAGTGAAAATTAATATTCCGTTCCCGCAGCGCGATGTGCATATCGTGTCGCAACCGGCGGCGAATGATGTGAAAACCGCGTAAGCCTATTATCGGCCATGCGCCAAGGCATAAGGCTTTTTCATCCGGATTTCCGGTTTTACTTAACTTAACATAAATATCAGATTTTATTTGCGTTTCGTACAGGCGGCAGCTTGGGTTTTGGACTATCATCATGTGATGACATCCCGCCCTGCTGCCGCTTTTTGCCGTAACAAAACCGAAGCAGTGCAGTCGCCGGCCATAATAAATACAAGCCGTTTCAGCCGATGCGTTAATATTCATCGGCAAACAATAGCAATACACAGAGAAATGACCGTTTGATAAACCGATTCAATCACAGGAGAAACCATCATCATGGCACAAGAATTTATCCCGCAGGCTTATAGCCTCGAACGCCCTTTAACCGTCGCCGCCATCACCGATGAGACGCTGGTGTTGATTTTGGCAGGCGGCCGCGGCTCGCGTTTGCGCGAAATGACCGACCGCCGTGCCAAACCGGCCGTCTATTTCGGCGGCAACTGGCGCATTATCGACTTTACGCTTTCCAACTGCTTCAATTCCAATCTGTTTAAAATCGGCGTGATTACCCAATACAAAGCCCATTCGCTGCTGCGCCATCTGCAGCACGCATGGTCGTTTATGCCGCGTGAGCGCGGTTACTTCGTCGATATGCTGCCCGCGCGCCAACAAATAGATGAAAACATGTGGTATCGCGGCACTGCCGATGCGGTTTGGCAAAACGTGGCCTTGATGAAAGAGCATTACAAACCGAAATACGTGTTGATTTTGGCCGGAGACCACATTTACAAGATGGACTATATGCAGATGATCCGCGACCACATTTCGCGCGGCGCCAAATGCACCATCGGTTCGATTGAAGTGAAACGCAGCGAAGCCAAAGAATTCGGCGTGATGGCGGTGGACGAACATTTGAAGGTGCAGGCGTTTGTGGAAAAACCGGAAAATCCGCCTGCCATGCGCGAGAAGCCGGATTCGTCGCTGGCTTCGATGGGCATTTATGTGTTTGATGCCGATTACCTTTACGAAACGCTGGAGCGCGAAGTCAAGCTCGACCATACCAGCCACGACTTCGGCAAAGACATCATTCCGAAAGCGCTGCAAGACGGCGTATTGTATGCGCATCCTTTTGAGCGATCGTGCATGGGGCGCAACGCCGAGGGCAGCATTTACTGGCGCGATGTCGGTACGCTCGACAGCTATTGGGGCGCACACATGGATTTGGTGGCCGAATATTCGCAGCTGAATTTATTCGACCGCTCGTGGCCGATACGCGGTTTGCCGTCGCAATCGATGCCGAGCAAATTTTTCTACAAACACCAACACGAGCGCACCATCGACAATTCGATGATCAGCGGCGGCTGTTTGATTACTGATGCCGAAATCAGCTCGTCGGTTTTGTTTGAACGCGTCACCGTCAACGAAGGTTCGGTGATTGGGCAATCGGTGATTCTGCCGCAGGTGAAAATCGGCAAGAATTGCATTATCCGCAATTGCATCATCGAGCGTGCTTGCGAGATTCCGGACGGTATGCAAATCGGGGTCAACCCGGGCAAAGATGCCGAGTTTTTCCGCGTGAGTTCCGGCGGCAGCGTGGTGTTGGTGACACCCGATATGTTGGAAAAACGCGTTAAAGCTTTGAATAAATTTGCCGATGGTATGGGCATTTGAATAAGGCTTCAGGCCGTTTGAACTATTTTCAGACGGCCTGAAAAATGCAGTCTGAATCTTTATTATCGTATAATCTGAATTCCCGCCTTGATTTAGGAATATTATGAATATCCTGCATGCAGCTTCCGAGTTTTACCCCTTATTGAAAACCGGCGGTCTGGCCGATGTGTTGGGCGCGCTTCCTTTTGCGCAGCAGCAAAACGGCGACAACGTGCGCATGGTTCTGCCTTACTACCGCCGAATTCGCGAACAGATTCCGTTTACGTCTGAAGTGTTCCGCGGCGACGGCCCGGGAGGCCATGCGGTGATTCGTTTTGCAGAGTATCAGGGCTTGGGGCTTTATCTGATTGATGCACCGCATTTGTACGACCGCGACGGCAATCCTTACCACGACGGCGATTACTGCGATTATCCCGATAATGTCGTGCGGTTCGGTTTGCTCGGTTGGGCGGCCGCAGCCGTGGCGTGTGGTGCCGATCCGTTTTGGAGGGAGGTGGATGCGCTGCACGCACATGACTGGCAGGCCGGTTTGGCTGCGGCGTATTTGAAATCATGGGGCGCATGGCAGGTGAAAACTGTGTTCACCATCCACAACATCGCCTACCAAGGCTTGTTTGATGCACGCCACATGGCGGATTTGTGGCTGCCGTGGGATATGTACCAGCCCGAGGGATTGGAATTTAACGGCCAAATTTCGTTTCTCAAAGCCGGTTTGTATTACGCCGACCACATCACCACCGTCAGCCCGACTTATGCCCGGGAAATCACTGTATCCGCTTACGGCATGGAAGGCTTGCTGCAACAACGGCGCGATCAAGGCCGATTGAGCGGCATACTCAATGGGGTGGACGAAAGCATTTGGCATCCGGCCAACGACCCGGCTTTGTCCGTTTCATACGACCCGGACAATGTGGTTGAAGGCAAAGCCGCCAACAAAGCCGCCTTGCAGCAGCATTTCGGCTTGAAAAACGATGCCGATGCCATGCTGTGTGTGATGGTGTCCCGTCTGACCGAGCAAAAGGGCGCGGATTTTCTGTTGGAAGCCTTATATGTGAAACTTGCTGAAGATGCGTCTATGCAGTTTGCTTTGTTGGGCAGCGGTGCGCCGGCCTTGGAGCAGGCGTTTAGCGAATTGGCACAACGCTATCCCGATCGCGTGGGCGTGCACATCGGCTACGACGAAACCTTGGCGCACCGTTTGATTGGCGGCGGCGACGTGATTTTGGTGCCGAGCCGTTTTGAACCCTGCGGCCTGACCCAGCTTTACGGCTTAAAATACGGCACCTTGCCTTTGGTACGCCGCACCGGCGGTTTGGCCGATACCGTGGCAGGCTTCGGCGAAAGCGATGCGGCCACCGGTTTTGTATTCGATGCGCCTGATGTGCATGGGCTGACGAATGCGTTCAACGCCGCGCTGTATGCGTGGTCGGAGCCGACTTTGTGGGCAGACATGCGCACTCGCGCCATGCAGCAGGATTTTGGTTGGCTGAAAGCGGCGCAATCGTATCGCCGGTATTATTAAATGAGTTTGTTCATATAAAAAAAGGCCGTCTGAAGAATTTCAGACGGCCTTTTAAGCTACTGTATTTAAACGATTCGAATATGAAGATTAACGGAAGCGGTAAGCGGCAGTGGCCATTACGCCGTTGTTGTTGATTTTCACGTCATCTTTCTTAAAGCGGGTTTGTTCCCATTCCGCGCCGACTTCGATATTCGGGGTCGCTGCATATTTCACGCCCACGCCGTAGCCTACGCCGTTCATGTTTTTCTTGGTGTCGTAAGGACTTTCGAATTTACCGTAGTGGTAGCCGACTTTGCCGTAAGCCATCACGTCATCGGTCAGGCGGTAGCCTTGAACATAAGACACGCTGGCATCGACTTTTTGTTTCACGTCACCGGCTGCGCTGCTGCCTACGGTGCGGTGCAACGGTTTCACCGCAACTTCGGCGCCGCCAATCCAGTTGCTGTTGCCGAATTGTACGTTGTGGTTACCGCGAATGGCCATATCGGCTTTGTATTCTTCGTCCAAGCTGCTGTTTTTCACGTCGCTTTTGGTCGCCCCCGCACCGATTTCAACGGCAGTACCGGTAAAAGTGCCGGTGTTGTAGGTGTTGAACGGGGCGGCAGCGGCAGCGGCTGCTGCGGTCAAAATCAAAGTGGTTAATAAAGTTTTTTTCATAACAGTTGCTCCTTCAAGCAAAGAAAAAGGGGGAAAGCGGGTGGCGGTTGCCTGTTGCTGTCGCTTTCGATGAATTCAGTATCGTAATGTTTCAGACGGCCTGCAAGCGACTTTGCTTTAGGATTACGCTTTTTGGCGGCGGTTTAACGTTTGTAATTGTGGCCGGATGGGAAATAACGGCGAAGGCGTGACTATTGTTCAGCATGTAGCAGTTCGGTTTAGCCATCTGAAAAACAAGCTGATTTTGAAACGCCTCACGCCGTTCGAATAATGCGAAATAGCGGAAAAAGGGAAAAATTAGAGAAATGATTCTGGAAATTATATTTACATTTGTGTATGTATCTTTATTGCACACTTGTCGGTGCACGTTTTGGCAAAACATATAAAAATGCCGTCTGAAACCGGTTTCAGACGGCATTTTTATATGGATTGAATTGATTATCGGCGTTGGTAATGTACAAACGCATAATCGATGCCTTTGGCGCCGGTGTGTGATTCGCGGGCGGTTTCCTGCCATTCATCGGCGGAAAATTCAGGGAAAAACGTATCTCCGCCGGCGACCTGCAAAGCCACTTCGGTCAAGCGCAAATCCGTGGCCAGCGGCAGGGCTTGGGCATAAATCTGTGCGCCGCCCATGATGATGATTTCAGGCGCATCGGCACACAAAGCCAATGCCTCATCCAAGCCCGCCGCCACTTCCGCCCCTTCGGCCATATAGCCGGCCTGGCGGCTGATAATGATGTTGCGGCGCTCGGGCAAAGGTTTTTTCGGCAATGATTCCCATGTTTTACGCCCCATCACCACCGGTTTGCCGCTGGTGTAGTGTTTGAAAAAGGCAAAATCTTCCGGCAAATGCCACGGCATGGTGTTGTTAATGCCGATGCAGCGCGCGTCGGCGTAGGCGGCAATCAGGGTAATTTTTTGCATAAACGTGCTCTTTTCGATGGAAAGGACAGGGTTATTGTAAACGATTGTGGCAAAAAAGAAATCAGGCCGTCTGAAAAGCATGGGTGAAATAATCCCTATCTGCGGCCTTTGCAAAATCTCCATTTTTGGCACATTTCTTCGTTATACCCTGCTTGAAAGCTTGTCTATTCATATTTAGATGACAAATCTTTGCTTTCTGTGCTGCGCTCACTTCGAACTGCACTCAAATCCGGTGTTTTGCAAAGGTCTCTTATCTGCAATGATTATGCCGTTCAATTAAATATGCAGTTATGAATAAAGAAAAGATAGACAGTGCGAATAATACCGTTTATCATAATTTTCGACCATTTGTTTATATTTTTATCGTTGTTTGGATGATTGTAGGGAGACGTTATGTCAAGTTCGTATTCGCTTTACCGCTGTGCGGTGATGTCCACGTCAACCGGTTCGCTGGGTGAAGTGCTCGACCGCAACAGCTTGGTGCAGATTTTGCCGCTGCGCGTCGATTTGGGCACGCGCCAGTCGGCGGACGGTATCGAAATCGACAACCGCGATTATTGTGAATGGCGGCAAAAACATTTAGATGACAATGTTGCCACCGAGCCTCCGCCGCAGGATTTATTGCGCAACACTTTTCAATATTTAATCAAACAAGGCTATCAGCAGGTCATCATCACCACGCTGAGCCATAAACTCAGCGATTCGGCCGATACCATCCGCGCATTGGCGGCTGATTTTCCGCAATTGCAGATTTATGTGGTCGATACCGGCAGCTGCTGTATGCCGGAAGGTTTTTTTGCGCTCGAAGCCATGCGTTTGCTGGAAGAAGGCAAAACGGCGGAAGAAGCCGTGGCTTATTTGGAACGCTTGAAACCGAATAGCCACATCGTATTCGGCCTGCGCTCGCTGCAATCTTTGTCGCTTAACGGCACATTGTCACGTTTGGGCGCGCGTTTCAGCGATTGGCTGGGATTACGCACGATTTTGCATTTTTCCGAAGACAAACTGTCGCGCTTGGAAACCGTGGGCAACGATGAAGAAATGTTCGATTCGGTGATTGCCTGCACGCAAAAACAGATGGCGGATAAACCGCCGCAGGATTTTGTGTTGGCCGGTTTGTATAGCGGCGATAAACAAACCTATCTGCAATTTGCCAACCGTTTCCACCAAAAAACCGGCCTGCGTTTGGGAGACGGTGTACCGGTGTCGCCGGCGGTGGCGGTGCACGTCGGTATTCACGGTGTCGGCGTGGGTTTGGTGGAAAAATTGAAAGATTGATTCTTGAGAGCAAACAAAGGCCGTCTGAATCTTTCAGACGGCCTTTGTGCTGATTATTAAAGAAAAGCCGTTTCAGGCCATTGAAGCTTTTATAGTGAATCCACTTTAAAATAGTACGGCGTTGGTTCGCCTGGCCGTATTATCTATACTGTCTCCGGCTCGCCGTCTTGCCCTATTTTAAAGTGAATCCACTATACAAAGCTCAATTTGAATAACAGAGTTATACCGTCATTCCCGCGTAGGCGGGAATCCGGATTTATCCGTTTCAGAAGCATATAGGGAATACAAAGATCCGACGTTCCGGATTCCTGCCTATGCGGAATGACGAATGATAGGTTTCTGAAAATTGATAAGTTTTGCAAATGCCTTAGCCTCAACGCGTCAGCTTCACAAACACATCTTCCAAATCCGTTTCCGGCAGCACCATGTGCAACACCTCAATGCCCGCGCTTTTCAGCGTGGCCAACACTTCGCCAAGACGGTTGTAATCGTCTAATTTCAGCAAAAGGCTGCCGTCTTGTTTGCCAACCAACCAAGGCTGCAAAGCGGCAGGCAGCGGCGCGGACAATTGCAGCGCCACACGCACGCCTTGTTCGGCATGCAATAAATGCTCGGTCGAATCCAAAGCCACCAGGCGGCCTTGTTTCATCATGGCGATGCGGTTGCACAGGTTTTGCGCCTCTTCCAGATAATGCGTGGTCAGAATGATGGTGTGGCCTTGGCGGTTGAGGCTTTCGATGAATGTCCACAGGCTTTGGCGCAGCTCGACATCGACACCGGCGGTCGGCTCGTCCAACACAATTACCGGCGGACGATGCACCAAAGCTTGCGCGACCATCACGCGCCGTTTCATGCCGCCGGAAAGATTGCGGGTGATGGTGTTGGCTTTGCCGCCCAAACCGAGGCTGTCGATGATTTCGTCTATCCACGCCTCATTGTTGCGGATGCCGAAATAGCCTGATTGGAAACGCAGGGCTTCGCGCACGGTGAAAAACGCGTCAAACACCAATTCCTGCGGCACCACACCCAAGCTCATGCGCGCTCCTTGCGGCTTTTTGACCACATCGTAACCCATCACGCTGATGCTGCCCGAAGTCAGGCGGTTGAGTCCGGCCATGGCGGAAATCAGCGTGGTTTTGCCCGCACCGTTCGGCCCCAACAGCGCAAAAAACTCGCCTTGTCCGACCGTAAAAGAAACGTCGTTCAGGGCAGTAAAACCGTCGGCATAGGTTTTGACAGCATGGCGGATATCGATGGCGTGCATGGGTGTGTGGTTTTCCGGTGGTGATTAAAGGCGTATTTTAGCAGAAACACCATGCACGGTCGGCAGGAAGGTGGTTCAGATAATCAAAGGCCGTCTGAAAGGTTTAAATTTTTCAGACGGCCTTTGATTTTAAGATGCAGCCATAGCCGAAGAATGTTCCGCTTCGACCGTATCGGCTTGATGATGCAAGGCTTGGTAACACGGTTGCAGTTGGCGGGCAATCAGGCTCAGTTGCTGCCACAAGATATGGCTTTGGCGGTCGGCGGTCAGGTTGCGCAAGGCTTCCAAGTCGTGCAGCAGTTGGTTTAAGGCCGTCTGAAAATCGGCGGTGGTTTGCCGGGGCATGTGTTTCAACAGTGCGGCGATTTGGCGGGCGGTTTGGTAGAATCCGGCGGTAAAGGCCGGATCGGTTTCCTGTGCCATTTCGTTGCGGTAGGCGCCGAGTGCGGAAATGTAGCCGGTCAGCGCGTAATTGGTTTTCAATAGATTGAAGCCGTCTGAAAGTTGGCCGCCGTATTTGTCCGGCTCGCCGCTCATGTCGGATAAGGTACTGCTCAGGGCGGTGATGCGTTCGTGGGCTTGGCGGCGTACGGTGCGGTAGCTGACGTCATCGCTGCCGCCGTGTTGCAGTTGCTCGAGAATTTTATCCAGATAGGCACCGTTGCCGGATACCGCCAGCGCGGCTGTACGGCCGAGCGTGAGATAGCGCCAGTCCGGCCACAGGTAGGATACCGCCGCCCACGCCGTCACCGAGCCGATGATGGTGTCGATAATCCGCCACGGCATGGCGGCATAGACATCGAGCCCGGCCAAGGAAAAGCTGGTTAAGGCTTGGATGGTGATGAAGAAGGTCGAGAAGCTGTATTTGTAGCTGCGGCTCATGAAAAACAAAGTGGTGCAGGCGATGATAATCCACAGCTTGGTTTCCACCGACGGCGTGAAATAAGGTACCAACGAGCCGACCACCACGCCCAAAATCGTGCCGGCGATGCGTTGGTATACGCGGCTTTTGGTGGCGGAATAGTTGGGCTGGCACACAAACAGCGCGGTCAGCAAAATCCAGTAGCCGAGATTGAGATTGAGGATTTCGACCACGCCGCAGGCCACGGCCACCACCAGCGACAGGCGCACGGCATGGCGGAAGACGGCGGATTCCAAATTCAATTGGCTTTTCACGCTTTGCCAAACGTGTTTCAAACCGTTGTGGCTTTCCACAGCGGCGATTCGGGTCGCGTCGGATCCGCCTTCGAATGCAGCCAGATTGTCGTTGTTTTCCAATTGTTTGAGTTGGTGGTCGACGCTGCTTAAATTGTTGAGCAGTTGACGGATATTGTGGACTTCGCGGCTGTCGGGGTGGCCGTCTGAAAAACATTGCAAGGATTGGCGGCAGCCTTCCATCGCGCGTCCGAGTCGTTTGCTGTAATGGTAGTCTTTGCCACTGCGCAAGGCACCGGCCACGTTGCGGCAGGCCTGCCCCTGCATTTCCAGCAGGCGGTGGATGCGGAAAATCAGGTCGGTATTTTTCAGTTTGTCGGCCAGTTCGCGGTAATCGACGTGCGCCGAGCTGATGCGTTCGTGAATGTCTTGCGCGGTGAAGTAATAGCGCAGCATGCGGGCGGTGCGCGGGTGTCGGTGTTGGCCGCGCATACGGTAAAACAGCGCGGCGCGGCATTGGTTGAAGTCGGCAATCACGCCGGTGTTGCGCATGGCCAAGTCGATTTGGCGGTTGCCCAGCCATGCGGCTTCGTCAGGGTCGAAAAAGTCGGCTTTGGCATCGAAATAATCGCCCAAGCTTTCATAAGCATCGGCCACGCGTTCCTGCACCGGACGGTGAGGGAACATCATCTGGAAGACCAACGTGCAGGTGCTGTATAACACTGTGCCTAATAAAATCATCAGCGGATTGGTCAGCCAAAAGGTTTCCGGCGTGTAGGTCAGCGAAGTGTAGGTCGCCACCGCCAGCGAGCCGAACGCAAAAGTGCGGTAGCGTTGGCCGACTGCCCCCAACAGCGTGAAAAAAAACGTCATCGCGGTCATGGTGGCGATAAACGGCCAGCCGGTGCCGAGCGTCAGTTGTGCGGATAAAGATGCGACGGTGAACAATATCACCGTAATCACGATGTTTTTCAGACGGCCTGTTAAGCGGTTGTCCAAATCAACCAAGCCGCCTGCAATGATGCCCAATACAAAAGGCATCGCCAGCGCGGGCATGTCGATATACCAAACGCAGGCGGCGGCAATGAGCACGCTGATAAACACGGGCAGCGACGTCATAATCAACGGCTTGAGTGGCGGGATGGTCATGATGATGCAGGCATAAGGTGAAATAAACCGAATTTTAGCAGGAATCGGCAGAGCGCACCGAAACGGCGGGCAAAAAAAATCCCGAGCATTGCCGGGAGGGTAAAACAAACAAGTAGGGCTTAAATATTGTTCAACTGAAAGGTGTGTTTGAAACCGTAATTGTAGACAAAATCGGTTTTAGAATAAATTCACTAAAAGAAACGCAGCGTTAACAAATAGGAAACGATAAAGGTTTCAGGCCGTCTGAAAGGCGTTAAATTTTTCAGACGGCCTGAGATTTTTGTAAAATCCGCAAATTTCTGGAACTCTTTAAACCGTCATTCCCGCTTACGCGAGAATGACGGGCATAGTTCTTCCGGTTCAAATTGAATCGTGCAAAAGTCTCGGCCTGTTATTTATCGTTTCCGCCCAATGTTTACATCAAATTCAAATCGCTGATGCGGTCGAACAAGCGTTCCGGCTCGTTGCCTTCTTCGTGTAATTGAATGCGCAAACGCAAATCGTTCGCCGAATCGGCTTGGCGCAGGGCTTCGTTGTATTCGATGTGGCCTTGGGTGTAGAGATTGAACAAATGCTGGTCGAACGTTTGCATGCCGTCACCCGAAGCGCGATCCATCAGGCTGCGGATTTCCATCAGTTCGCCTTTGAAAATCAAATCCTGCATGGCAGGCGTGTTGAGCAGCAAATCGATGGCAGCGGTACGCTGGGTGCGGTTTTTCTTAATCGCCAAACGCTGGCCGATGATGCCGGTCAGGTTCAAAGCCAAGTCCATCAACACTTGTTTCTGACGCTCTTCCGGATAGAAGTTGATGATGCGCTCGATGGTTTGCGATGCGCTGTTGGCGTGGATGGTGAACACGCACAAGTGGCCGGTTTGTGCCAATTGCATGGCGTATTCCATGCTCTCTGCGCTGCGGACCTCACCGATACACACTACGTCAGGCGCTTGGCGCATGGCGTTTTGGATGGCGGTTTTCCAATCGGGTGTGTCGATGCCGATTTCGCGCTGGGTAAAAATACAGCGGCGCGGTTTGTAGATAAACTCAATCGGGTCTTCGATGGTTACGACGTGGCCGGGGATTTTGTTGTTGCGGTAGTTGAGCATCGATGCCATGGTGGTCGATTTACCCGAGCCGGTCGGGCCTGCCAAAATCAATAAACCGCGTGGGGCGAGTGCCAAATCTTTGGTTTTTTCCGGCAAACCCAAAACTTCCATTTCGGGAATTTCTTGGTTGATGCGGCGCAACACCAAGCCGACGCGGCCTTGCTCGTGATACGCATTGACACGGTAACGCGTATTGCTGCGCGATTGCACGGAATAGTTGAGTTCCCATTCGCGGTTGAAGGTTTCCAACTGCTCGGGGTTCATGGTGGATTCGACGATTTGCGCCGTTTCTTCGCCGGTCAGGGCTTTGTGCGGCACAGGGGTCAACACGCCGCTGACTTTTATCGATGGCGGGAAACCGGCGCTGATGAAAATATCTGACGCTTTGCGGTTTTCCGCTTCGACACACATGCGGTCGAGCAAGGGATGCAGATGTGTGCCGATTTCGGCCGGCGTCGGGATATGCGGGGCTTGGTTTTTTTGCGAATACGCCTGCACCATTTCAGAAAGCAGGTCGTGTAAAGGATTATTATCGCTCATGGTTTTTCCATTATCTTTTCAGACGGCCTTGAGATGAAAAGGCCGTCTGAAACCATAGATTAAAGAATCATTGTGTCGCTGTTTTGCGCTTTGCTGCGGGCAACTTCGTGGCTGATGGTGCCTTGGCGCAGCAGGTTTTGCAGGGCTTGGTCGAGCGTCTGCATGCCGTGTGATTGGCCGGTTTGCAGCGCCGATTGGATTTGCGCAATTTTGTTTTCACGAATCAGGTTGCGCACGGCGGGTGTGGAAATCAGGATTTCATGCGCCGCCACACGGCCGTTGCCGTCGCGGGTTTTCAATAAGGTTTGCGAAATCACGGCACGCAGCGATTCGGAAAGCATAGAGCGTACCATTTCTTTTTCGCCCGCCGGGAACACGTCGACAATACGGTCGATGGTTTTGGCTGCGCCGGTGGTGTGCAGCGTACCGAATACCAAGTGGCCGGTTTCGGCGGCGGTCAAGGCCAAACTGATGGTTTCGGGGTCGCGCATCTCACCGATCAGAATCACGTCCGGATCTTCACGCAGTGCGGAGCGCAGTGCGTTGTGGAAGCTGTGGGTGTGTTGGTGCAATTCGCGCTGGTTAATCAGGGCTTTTTTGCTTTGGTGGACAAACTCAATCGGGTCTTCGATGGTCAGAATGTGCGTCGGTTGGGTTTCGTTGATGTAGTTGATCATCGCCGCCAAAGTGGTCGATTTACCCGAACCGGTCGGGCCGGTTACCAACACCAGGCCGCGTGGATTCTCGGCGATTTTTTGGAAAATACGCGGTGCACGCAATTCTTCCAAGGTCAATACGCTGCTGGGAATGGTACGGAACACCGCCGCAGGGCCGCGCTCGGTGGTGAATGCGTTCACACGGAAACGCGCGACATTGGGCAATTCAAACGAAAAATCGACTTCTAAATCCTGCTGATACAGTTTGCGCTGGTGGTCGTTCATTACCGAAGTCACCATAGTGCCGACTTCTTCAGCGGTCATTTCGGGCAGGTTGATGCGGCGGATGTCGCCGTGAACGCGAATCATCGGAGACATTGCCGAGCTTAAGTGAAGGTCGGACGCTTTGTTCTTCACGCCGAACGCCAGTAAGTCTGTAATCTGCATAATGTGGCCTTATTTGGTTTAGAATAGTAAATCGGTTTATTTTAAATACATAATATCGTTCAACCAAGCAAATTTTGCAAAAAGGCCGCAAATGGCCGGATAAAGGAAAGAATCATGTCGGGATTGCAACAACATTATCAAACCGTTTTGCGCGACCTTGCCCTTGCCGCAGAAGCGGCCGGCCGTCTGAAAGAATCGGTGCAGCTGGTGGCGGTGAGCAAAACCTTTCCGGCCGGAGACATCCGCGAAGTATATGCCGCCGGGCAGCGTGATTTCGGCGAAAACTACATTCAGGAATGGTATGACAAAACGCAAACGCTTGCTGATTTGTCCGATATCGTGTGGCACATCATTGGTGATGTGCAATCGAATAAAACCAAATACGTTGCCGAGCGAGCACATTGGCTGCATACGGTAGGCCGTCTGAAAACCGCGCAGCGTATCAGCAGTCAAAGGCCGTCTGAAATGCCGCCGCTGCAAGTGTGTATTGAAGTGAACATCGCCGCCGAAGAAGCCAAGCACGGCGTGCCGCCCGAAGAAGCAGTGGCTTTGGCGGCGGAAGTGGCGAAGCTGCCGAATATTGAGGTGCGCGGTTTGATGTGTGTCGCCAAGGCTGATAGCAGCGATGATGAATTGCGCCGACAGTTTGCAACCATGCAGCAATTATTGGCAGATTTGAACGCAGCAGGCGTGAAGGCGGATGTGTTGTCGATGGGCATGTCGGGCGACATGAGGGTTGCGGTGGAATGCGGGGCAACGCATGTGCGCATCGGCAGCGCGATTTTCGGTCAGCGCGATTACAGTAAATAAAGAAAGGCCGTCTGAAAACCAATCTTTGTAGAAAATCCCAGCGTTGTTTACACTTTTTCGCCGGAAGACCCGTTTGGGGATTTCCGAGCGTTGCCAACATACCGAAAGGCACGGCAAAGCCGCACGGTTCTTGATAACGCCCGAAAATCCTAAAACAATCGTTCAGGCAAAAAACAAAAGCTGTTGTGCATAAAAAAGTGTAAACAACCCGGCGATTTTCTACAAATCATTTATTTTCAGACGGCCTACAACATATATAGAGGGAATAAAGAAAGGCAAACAACATGAATGTATTTTTCTTAGGCGGCGGTAATATGGCGGCCGCAATTGCCGGCGGCTTAGTGAAACAGGGCGGTTATCGGGTGCATGTCGCCAATCGTGGTGTGGAAAAACGCGAACGTTTGGCCAAGGAATTGGGCATCAGCGTATCGGAGAAGCTGCCACCGTTGTCTGAAAACGATGTGCTGGTGTTGGCGGTTAAACCGCAAGACATGCAGGCGGCGTGTGAACATGTGCAAACCAACGGCGCACTGGTGCTGTCGGTCGCTGCCGGTTTGAGCATCAAAACCTTAAGCCGTTATCTGCAAGACAACCGCCGCATTGTGCGCACCATGCCCAATCTGCCGAGCCAAATCGGTTTGGGTATTACCGGCATGTACGCCGCCGAAGAAGCGAGTGGGGCGGACAAGCAAACCGCCGATGCTATCATGCGTGCCGTCGGCCAAACCGTGTGGCTTAATGACGAAGCGCAAATACACGCCGTCACCGGCATCAGCGGCAGCGGCAGCGGCTATGTGTTTTATCTACTGAATGCTTTGCAACAAGCGGCACTGGCACAAGGTTTCGATGCCGAGCAAGCACGTAGTTTGACCTTGGCGACATTCAAAGGTGCGGTCGAGTTGGCCGGGCAAAGCGGCACATCATTTGAAGATTTGCGCCGAAGCGTGATGTCCAAAGGCGGCACCACCATGCAAGCCTATAATGTGTTCGATAAACGCGGCATCACCGAATCGATTGTAGAAGGGGTAGAGGCCTGCGTAGCCCGTTCACAAGAGATTTCACAACAATTCGAGGCCGTCTGAAAACATGAAAGCCGATTTATTGTTATTACTGGCCGATGGTTTGGTGATTGTAATGGTGGCGCGCTGCCTGTTGCATTGGGCGAAATTGGAGGACAACCATCCGCTGGCCGCCTTTTGTCGCCAAACCACCGATTGGTTGGTCAACCCCTTACGCAAAGCCGCCCCCGCTGCCGGTTGGGATACAGCCTGTCTGTTGGCTGGATTGTTGGTGTATTACATTGCTTATATGGTGGTGGCGTGGGTGGAACTGCCCGGCAGTATCGGCGGCAAAATCATGGCGGCGAATTTTATTTTTGCGCTGATTGGTATGCTGAAAGCCGTGACTTATGCTTTGCTGTTTGGTCTGATTATCCGTATGCTGCTCAGCTTCCAGAACCCGTATTCGCCACTGGTTATGGTGTTGCAGCGTATTTTTGAGCCGGTGTCGCGCCCGTTTGCATTCTTGCGCATTGGCCGCTATGACTTTTCTGGCAGTTTGGTGGCGTTGGTGTTGTGGTTTTTGTTGGTAGATTTTTTGCCTAAACTGGTCAGCAGTGTGAATTTGTGGCTGTTGCGCTAGTCAGTATGATTCGGAATAAATAAAAGTTGAGTGATGTCGCAGCTACACCAACAAACATGTTATTCAAATGCAAAAAAGTGCAAAGCGGGCAGTCGAGCGTAACGCACCGAAAAAAACATGTTATGATACGGCACTTTTGAAAGCACAACCTTTCAAAAATGAATAAAAAATAAGCGGTTGTGACAGAAACAGAAGTTTCCGATTATTAGAGAAAGAAATCATTATGGCAAAGTTGACAGAACAAGACATTTTAAACTGGGACGGCCCGGAAGATGATTACATGAATGCCGACCAATTGGCATTCTTCCGGGAATTACTCGTCAAAATGCAAGATGAGTTGATTCAAAATGCAACAGTCACCACCAGCCATCTGCAAGAACACGAATCCGCTCCCGATCCTGCCGATCGTGCAACGCAAGAAGAAGAATACGCTTTAGAATTGCGCACACGCGACCGTGAACGCAAGCTCTTGGCAAAAGTACAAGCCACTATCCGCAGTATTGACGAAGGCGATTATGGCTTTTGTGCCGATACCGGTGAACCAATCGGTTTGAAACGATTGCTGGCGCGTCCGACCGCAACATTGTCTGTTGAAGCTCAAGAGCGTCGCGAGCGAATGAAGAAACAATTTGCCGATTAAGTTATCTATACTAAGGCATATATGTATTCAAAAGGCCGTCTGAATCTTTCAGACGGCCTTTATTGCAAGGATGAGGTTGGGGATTGGGATTTAAGGTTTTGAAGATTTATGTCATTTGTTTGGAACTAAATCCGGTTGTAAAACAGGTGGTTGGCGGTTTGGGTTAAAATTTATTGAGGGTATGGGTTGACGGGTATCGGGGCGAGGAGTATAGTTCGGTTCTTCGCTGCTTCGGCGGTGAAGAACCGAACTGACAATTATAGCACGGTTGATTTGGATTTTCGATAGATTTTGAAAAAAAAGAGTTGACAAGCAGTTTAGGTGTTATATAATTCGGTTTTTGCTCTTTAACAAACAGATTACCGATAAGTGTGAGTGCGACAAGCCTCACACTGTTGAAAAAGACAGACAAGACAAATGTTTAAAACATTGACTTGTCAGTTTCTTTGAAGCAGACCAGAAGTTAAAAAGTTAGAGATTAAACATAAGAGTTTGATCCTGGCTCAGATTGAACGCTGGCGGCATGCTTTACACATGCAAGTCGGACGGCAGCACAGAGAAGCTTGCTTCTTGGGTGGCGAGTGGCGAACGGGTGAGTAACATATTGGAACGTACCGAGTAATGGGGGATAACTAATCGAAAGATTAGCTAATACCGCATACGCTCTGAGGAGGAAAGCAGGGGACCTTCGGGCCTTGCGTTATTCGAGCGGCCAATATCTGATTAGCTAGTTGGTGGGGTAAAGGCCTACCAAGGCGACGATCAGTAGCGGGTCTGAGAGGATGATCCGCCACACTGGGACTGAGACACGGCCCAGACTCCTACGGGAGGCAGCAGTGGGGAATTTTGGACAATGGGCGCAAGCCTGATCCAGCCATGCCGCGTGTCTGAAGAAGGCCTTCGGGTTGTAAAGGACTTTTGTCAGGGAAGAAAAGGTTTGTGTTAATACCATAAACTTATGACGGTACCTGAAGAATAAGCACCGGCTAACTACGTGCCAGCAGCCGCGGTAATACGTAGGGTGCGAGCGTTAATCGGAATTACTGGGCGTAAAGCGAGCGCAGACGGTTAGTTAAGCAAGATGTGAAATCCCCGGGCTCAACCTGGGAACTGCGTTTTGAACTGGCTGACTAGAGTGTGTCAGAGGGGGGTAGAATTCCACGTGTAGCAGTGAAATGCGTAGAGATGTGGAGGAATACCGATGGCGAAGGCAGCCCCCTGGGATAACACTGACGTTCATGCTCGAAAGCGTGGGTAGCAAACAGGATTAGATACCCTGGTAGTCCACGCCCTAAACGATGTCAATTAGCTGTTGGGCAACTTGATTGCTTAGTAGCGTAGCTAACGCGTGAAATTGACCGCCTGGGGAGTACGGTCGCAAGATTAAAACTCAAAGGAATTGACGGGGACCCGCACAAGCGGTGGATGATGTGGATTAATTCGATGCAACGCGAAGAACCTTACCTGGTCTTGACATGTACGGAATCCTTCAGAGACGGAGGAGTGCCTTCGGGAACCGTAACACAGGTGCTGCATGGCTGTCGTCAGCTCGTGTCGTGAGATGTTGGGTTAAGTCCCGCAACGAGCGCAACCCTTGTCATTAGTTGCCATCATTAAGTTGGGCACTCTAATGAGACTGCCGGTGACAAGCCGGAGGAAGGTGGGGATGACGTCAAGTCCTCATGGCCCTTATGACCAGGGCTTCACACGTCATACAATGGTCGGTACAGAGGGTAGCCAAGCCGCGAGGCGGAGCCAATCTCACAAAACCGATCGTAGTCCGGATTGCACTCTGCAACTCGAGTGCATGAAGTCGGAATCGCTAGTAATCGCAGGTCAGCATACTGCGGTGAATACGTTCCCGGGTCTTGTACACACCGCCCGTCACACCATGGGAGTGGGGGATACCAGAAGTAGGTAGGCTAACCGCAAGGAGGCCGCTTACCACGGTATGCTTCATGACTGGGGTGAAGTCGTAACAAGGTAGCCGTAGGGGAACCTGCGGCTGGATCACCTCCTTTCTAGAGAAGAAGAGGCTTCTCGCATTCACACTTATCGGTAAACTGTAGAAGATGCAGAAGATATTGAGAAAACAAAGTAACGGATCGGCAATAAGGCCTGGTTTGGTGAAACGGTTTCAAAATAACGACCTTGGGTTTGTAGCTCAGCTGGTTAGAGCACACGCTTGATAAGCGTGGGGTCGGAGGTTCAAGTCCTCCCAGACCCACCACAACTCATACTGGGGGCATAGCTCAGTTGGTAGAGCACCTGCTTTGCAAGCAGGGGGTCATCGGTTCGATCCCGTTTGCCTCCACCAAATACTTTCCAAATCAAAGTCAGTTGGCAGAATTTAAATAAAAAAGCGCATAGCGCTGATTTTTTGTTTAATGACTGAAAAAGCTTGACTGCAAGAAGAAGGCTGATATAATGGCCAGCTCATTTTGATTTGCGAAGTCAATAGCAATATTGAAAAGCATCGATCTTTAACAAATTGGAAAGCCGAAATCAACAAACAAAGACAATGTCGGTTTACTTTAACGATTGGCCAGTTGCAAACGGCTAATCGTTACCAAGAAGTAAACCGCAGTATTTGGGTGATGATTGTATCGAGTTGCTCCTGAAACACAAAAGGCAGGAGCGACACACAACAAAGCAGTAAGCTTTATCAAAGTAAACACCTTAAGCCAAGTTACCTAGTCAACGGGAACAAAGCGAAGTCAAAGAGGTTCTTGAAATGATAGAGTCAAGTGAATAAGTGCATCAGGTGGATGCCTTGGCGATGATAGGCGACGAAGGACGTGTAAGCCTGCGAAAAGCGTGGGGGAGCTGGCAATAAAGCTTTGATCCCGCGATATCCGAATGGGGAAACCCACTGCATTCAGTGCAGTATCCTAAGTTGAATACATAGACTTAGAGAAGCGAACCCGGAGAACTGAACCATCTAAGTACCCGGAGGAAAAGAAATCAACCGAGATTCCGCAAGTAGTGGCGAGCGAACGCGGAGGAGCCTGTACGTAATAATTGTTGAGATAGAAGAACAAGCTGGGAAGCTTGACCATAGTGGGTGATAGTCCCGTATTCGAAATTTCATCAATGGTACTAAGCGTACGACAAGTAGGGCGGGACACGAGAAATCCTGTCTGAATATGGGGGGACCATCCTCCAAGGCTAAATACTCATCATCGACCGATAGTGAACCAGTACCGTGAGGGAAAGGCGAAAAGAACCCCGGGAGGGGAGTGAAACAGAACCTGAAACCTGATGCATACAAACAGTGGGAGCGGACTTGTTCCGTGACTGCGTACCTTTTGTATAATGGGTCAACGACTTACATTCAGTAGCGAGCTTAACCGGATAGGGGAGGCGTAGGGAAACCGAGTCTTAATAGGGCGACTAGTTGCTGGGTGTAGACCCGAAACCGAGTGATCTATCCATGGCCAGGATGAAGGTGCGGTAACACGCACTGGAGGTCCGAACCCACGCATGTTGCAAAATGCGGGGATGAGCTGTGGATAGGGGTGAAAGGCTAAACAAACTCGGAGATAGCTGGTTCTCCCCGAAAACTATTTAGGTAGTGCCTCGAGTATGAGACTGATGGGGGTAAAGCACTGTTATGGCTAGGGGGTTATTGCAACTTACCAACCCATGGCAAACTAAGAATACCATCAAGTTGCTCCTCGGGAGACAGACAGCGGGTGCTAACGTCCGTTGTCAAGAGGGAAACAACCCAGACCGCCAGCTAAGGTCCCAAATGATAGATTAAGTGGTAAACGAAGTGGGAAGGCCCAGACAGCCAGGATGTTGGCTTAGAAGCAGCCATCATTTAAAGAAAGCGTAATAGCTCACTGGTCGAGTCGTCCTGCGCGGAAGATGTAACGGGGCTCAAATCTATAACCGAAGCTGCGGATACCGTAAGGTATGGTAGGGGAGCGTTCTGTAGGCCGAAGAAGGTGCATTGTAAAGTGTGCTGGAGGTATCAGAAGTGCGAATGTTGACATGAGTAGCGATAAAGCGGGTGAAAAGCCCGCTCGCCGAAAGCCCAAGGTTTCCTACGCAACGTTCATCGGCGTAGGGTGAGTCGGCCCCTAAGGCGAGGCAGAAATGCGTAGTCGATGGGAAACAGGTTAATATTCCTGTACTTTGATTCAATGCGATGTGGGGACGGAGAAGGTTAGGTTAGCAAACTGTTGGAATAGTTTGTTTAAGCCGGTAGGTGGAAGACTTAGGCAAATCCGGGTCTTCATAACACCGAGAAGTGATGACGAGTGTCTACGGACACGAAGTAACCGATACCACGCTTCCAGGAAAAGCCACTAAGCTTCAGTTGAATCGGAACCGTACCGCAAACCGACACAGGTGGGCAGGATGAGAATTCTAAGGCGCTTGAGAGAACTCGGGAGAAGGAACTCGGCAAATTGATACCGTAACTTCGGGAGAAGGTATGCCCTTCGATGTGAAAGACTTGCTCTGTAAGCATTGGAGGGTCGCAGAGAATAGGTGGCTGCGACTGTTTATTAAAAACACAGCACTCTGCTAACACGAAAGTGGACGTATAGGGTGTGACGCCTGCCCGGTGCTGGAAGGTTAATTGAAGATGTGAGAGCATCGGATCGAAGCCCCAGTAAACGGCGGCCGTAACTATAACGGTCCTAAGGTAGCGAAATTCCTTGTCGGGTAAGTTCCGACCCGCACGAATGGCGTAACGATGGCCACACTGTCTCCTCCCGAGACTCAGCGAAGTTGAAGTGGTTGTGAAGATGCAATCTACCCGCTGCTAGACGGAAAGACCCCGTGAACCTTTACTGTAGCTTTGCATTGGACTTTGAAGTCACTTGTGTAGGATAGGTGGGAGGCTTAGAAGCAGAGACGCCAGTCTCTGTGGAGCCGTCCTTGAAATACCACCCTGGTGTCTTTGAGGTTCTAACCCAGGTCCGTCATCCGGATCGGGGACCGTGCATGGTAGGCAGTTTGACTGGGGCGGTCTCCTCCCAAAGAGTAACGGAGGAGTTCGAAGGTTACCTAGGTCCGGTCGGAAATCGGACTGATAGTGCAATGGCAAAAGGTAGCTTAACTGCGAGACCGACAAGTCGAGCAGGTGCGAAAGCAGGACATAGTGATCCGGTGGTTCTGTATGGAAGGGCCATCGCTCAACGGATAAAAGGTACTCCGGGGATAACAGGCTGATTCCGCCCAAGAGTTCATATCGACGGCGGAGTTTGGCACCTCGATGTCGGCTCATCACATCCTGGGGCTGTAGTCGGTCCCAAGGGTATGGCTGTTCGCCATTTAAAGTGGTACGTGAGCTGGGTTTAAAACGTCGTGAGACAGTTTGGTCCCTATCTGCAGTGGGCGTTGGAAGTTTGACGGGGGCTGCTCCTAGTACGAGAGGACCGGAGTGGACGAACCTCTGGTGTACCGGTTGTGACGCCAGTCGCATCGCCGGGTAGCTAAGTTCGGAAGAGATAAGCGCTGAAAGCATCTAAGCGCGAAACTCGCCTGAAGATGAGACTTCCCTGAGGATTTAATCCTCCTAAAGAGTCGTTCGAGACCAGGACGTTGATAGGTGGGGTGTGGAAGTGCGGTAACGCATGAAGCTAACCCATACTAATTGCTCGTGAGGCTTGACTCTATCATTTGAAGGACTTCAAAGATAAAAGCTTACTGATGATTCAGTCATCACCAAAAGTTGGTTAAACAATAAATAACTGCAGGAAACTGCATAACGGCTTAACAATTTGTACAGTTTAAGTTTGGCGGCCATAGCGAGTTGGTCCCACGCCTTCCCATCCCGAACAGGACCGTGAAACGACTCAGCGCCGATGATAGTGTGGTTCTTCCATGTGAAAGTAGGTCACTGCCAAACACCCATTCCGAAGCCTCCGACTCCTGTCGGAGGCTTCTTTACGTCATACGTTAAAAGCAGCGGTAATTGAATAAAAGCGTGGTCATGATGAAACAGTCATGAAATAATCGGCAGAGAAAATTTGCATTATTAATATTGGGTAAATATAATCTACGGTATTATCAACACGTTCAGGAGAAAACGTATGAATCCGATGAAAAAAATCATCTTCTGCGCACTGACCACTTTGGTCGCTTCCGTCTCTGCAGCAGCAGTCAACATCAACACCGCTTCCGAAAGCGAACTGACGGCACTGCCGGGTGTAGGCCCGGCCAAAGCCAAAGCCATTGTGGAATACCGCAAACAGCATGGCAGCTTTAAGACTTTGGACGAACTGAAAAACGTCAAAGGCATTGGGGAAGGGATTTTTGCGAAATTGAAGAATGAAGCGTCGGTTGCCGCCCCTGCCAAGAAGGCTGCCCAGCCTGTGGTTAAAAAGTAGTAGGGGCAGTGCAGCAGGTAACATAGCATGTAAGAGGTAGGCCGTCTGATTGTTAGGGATTCGGGCGGCCTTCTGTTTGGGGGTTCGGCAAGTTAATTTTTAGTTAAAGAATAAGATAAGTCGTGCACAATGAATTATCTTAATGATCTTTTTTGGCTTAATGGACTGTTTAGGTTGATTTTTAGAGAACTTAGCGCCTAATGGACAAAATGGTTGGTTTCCCAGCCATTTTTCCAGATTCAGATACCAAAAAATTATCTATAAACAAACAGTTTCTTAGTTTCCATACTCATATCGGCATGACAGCGTTTTTCGGTTTTTAACTCACCAAACTTTCCTTCAAGCCGATTTGTAGTGTTCGGTATCATCAACTCTCGGTTCTGGCTGTATGTGAATAGTAGCCCGGATCGTGTTTCAGGCTGTTGTATGCACTTCTCAACCTCTTATGGGGATACTATTTCTGCCGTCCGTCTGAACTGTAACTGACTTCGTCCAAGTAACTTTTATGCCGTATATGCCACAGCTTCAGTTCCTATTTAAAGTCGGTACGGGAGGCTGTAAACAAACCCTCTGCCAATGCTTTTAATTTTTTCGCCGCAGCAGATTTGGGGAGGAGGGGCAGGTAACGGAGGATAGTTTGCTGTTGATGGAATCGGCATAGGTGAAAAAGAATTTAGGAAAAGCGTTTTGCCAATCCTTTAAAACCATCGGCGGTAATGTTTTGAATATGTATGCCTTTGTTCATCACGGCTTTTAACCCCGACTCATAAAGTGCTGTATTTTCCCGGCTGACGTATTGCTTTATGAATGATTTGATTATTGAGGCTGTCAATCAATACCATAATGCCGAAATCTCTGTCGAAATAGATGGTATCCATGATGATGTTGGCAACAGGATGTGCAGCTCGATATCAGGTGAGGTGGCGGCATACTTTGTTTCAGACGGCGTTGTATGGTTTTGATGCTGCATTGATGATGATGGGCAAATTGCGTATAGGTGCTTGTTTGAGATGTATGGATTTGTATAGGAGCCGGTGGCTGTCAGGTTTTTTGGGACAGGTAAAAATTTGTTGCAGACAGAACATCTGTATCTCTGTCTGCCGCTTCTGCGACCATATTTGATGAAAGTCTTTTGATTGTAAAACGGGCATTTTTTACGAACATTGGTAAAAAACTACTAAAATGTCCGGTATGGTAAGGCTTTCAGTAGTTTTTACCAACCTAAATGTCCATTGACTTCCCTTTTTAAAACTACACATAGACTAAGTAGGTACAGAGATTTAAAGAAATTATTTAGAATAAAATTCTAAATAATAATAAAATTTGGAAAATTATATAACTAAATAGGTTTTAAAACTAGAATTTTGATATAAAATTGCAATATATTAATTTTAATGCTTGTTTAATTCATGTAAAGGAGGTAATCTATACACACTTAATGAATAATAGAACAGAAAGTTTAATCCAATGAATCAACCACGCCAAACAGATGATGTCAGAATTAAAGCCGTAGCCGAATTATTACCACCGATTGCCCATCTATATGAATTGCCGATCAGTGAGCAAGCTGCTGAATTGGTTCATCAAACCCGTCAAGAAATTGCTGATTTAGTACATGGTAAAGACAACCGTTTATTGGTCATTATCGGCCCTTGTTCGATTCATGATACTAAAGCAGCTTTGGAATACGCCGAGCGTTTATTGCCATTACGCAAAAAATATGAGAAAGAATTATTAATTGTGATGCGCGTATATTTTGAAAAACCACGTACGACAGTCGGCTGGAAAGGCTTGATTAACGACCCTTATTTGGATGGCACTTTTGATATTAACTATGGCTTGCGTCAGGCGCGCAGCTTATTGTTGACCTTGAATAATATGGGCATGCCAGCGTCGACTGAATTTCTCGACATGATTACGCCGCAATACTACGCTGATTTGATTTCATGGGGCGCAATTGGTGCGCGCACTACCGAAAGTCAGGTTCACCGCGAATTGTCTAGCGGCTTGTCTTGTCCGGTTGGTTTTAAAAACGGTACGGATGGCAACTTGAAAATCGCTATTGACGCCATTGGCGCAGCGAGTCATCCGCACCACTTCTTATCTGTAACCAAAACCGGCCATTCTGCGATTGTGCATACTGCCGGCAATCCGGATTGCCATGTGATTTTGCGTGGCGGTAAAGAACCGAATTACAGCAACGAACACGTCAAAGCGGCGGCTGAGCAGTTAACCCAAGCAGGTCAAACGCCGAAAATGATGATTGATTTCAGTCATGCCAATAGCCGCAAAGACTATAAACGTCAAATGGAAGTGGCGCAAGATGTTGCCCGGCAATTGCGTGATGGTGAAAACAACATCATGGGCGTGATGGTAGAGAGCCATTTGGTGGAAGGCCGCCAGGATAAGCCGGAAAACTACGGCCAAAGCATCACTGATGCCTGCATCGGTTGGGACAGCACCGAAGAATTATTGGCATTATTGGCAGAAGCCAAGCGCTCTCGGGTATAATTCATTATCTGAACCCATACGGAATATTTCAGACGGCCTTGCAACACGCAAAGGCCGTCTGAAATATTTGCACATTATGAAAAAGAAACTTACGCCCCAATTACAAAAAGTCCAAAAGCAGCTCGACATCATTTCTACCGCATTTAAGAAAAACATGGCTGCCGGAAATTATGCCCAAGCAGCAGCGGAGGCCATGCGCGCACATAAGCTGATTCCTGCTTCCGTTACTCCCTTAAGCGATGCTGCCACAGCCGCCGTTAAAGGAGGCTTGTTTCAAGATGCGATTGCGTATGCGAAAAAAGCCATTCAGCGTAATGCCGAACACATCAATTCCTACGATGCCTTGTCTCATGCTTACGGTGGTTTGGAAGACTGGGATAATGCTGCTATTTATGGCTTAAAAGCATTGCAATTGCGCGATCAAAAAATTGCCGTGCAAACGGTACCTGAGCTGCCTTCGGTAACGCCGAAGGCAAAGGGTAAAAAAATCATTTCGTTTTCATTATTCGGTAACAGTTCGGCTTATATTGAACCGGCGATTTTGAATACCGAATTGGCTGCCGAAATCTATCCGGGTTGGGTGTGTCGCTTTTATGTTGATCACAGTGTACCTGAAGCCGCATGCCAACGCATGGCGCAAAATGGTGCCGAGATTATTGAAGTCAGCGGGGAGAAAACGCAATGGCCGGGAACTTTATGGCGCTTTCTTGCGATTGATGATCCGGAAGTGTCTTACGTGATTTTCCGTGATGCCGATTCGGTGATTTCTCAGCGCGAAGCGCAGGCCGTTACAGAATGGATGGAAAGCGGCAAACTGTTCCACACCATTCGCGATGCGGGTACGCACACTGAATTGATTTTAGCCGGATTGTGGGGCGCAGTAGGTCAGGCCGTGCCCGATATGGACGGTAAAATCCAAAACTATTTGCGGCAGCCGTTGGAGTCGCGTCATTTTGCCGATCAATTCTTCCTGCGTGACCATATCTGGGCATATGTGCGCCAAAGTGTGCATGGACATGACCGCATTTTCGGTTTTTACGGCGCACAAAAATTCAGCGATACGCAAATGCAGGATTTTAAAAACAACCACATCGGCTGCGACGAAGGCAGCTCGCATTTTGAAGCCCCGTATCCTTTGCCTGACGACAGCGCCGTAATTTGGAAACTGTACAGCAAAGTATCGCCCAAGCTGCAAGCCGATGGCAGCATACAAACCCTGCCGCAAGAACGTTTGGTTTGCGCCTATGAAACCACCGTACAAAACGGTAAAATCAGCGGCTATGTGCCGCGCCGATACAGCAAAGGTTTTGCGCAAGGCTTGTCGCGCATGGTAGTTGTGCCGGCGGATACGAAAGCATAGGCCGAGACCTTTGCAAACTCCCCATCTTTGGCACATTTCTTCGTTATGCGCTGCTCAAAAGCGTGCCTGTCTTTGTAATATGTTTGCCTTTCTGTGCCGCCTAACTTTGAACTGTACTCAAATCCGGGGGCTTTTCAAAGGTCTCAGACTTGTATTTAAACCGATATCCAAAGGCCGTCTGAAAAATACTTACGATTCAGACGGCCTAAAAATATTTTAAGTAAAACTTTGCCACGATGGTTTCAAACTGATAAACTATCCGAATCATTATCTTGATAGAGGCATACATATTCCATGAAAGACGCGGAGCAGGATAGTTCGATATTACTTACGTCCTTCGTGTATATGCCGTATTTGAAGCAGCCGATGAATCATGTTCATCGGGCTGCTTTTTCACATTTAAAGGAATAGAAAAATCATGGATCTCAGTTGGTTAGCCGATCCGCATACTTGGATAGGCTTTGCAACGCTTTTGGTGCTCGAAGTAGTTTTGGGCATTGATAACCTTGTGTTCGTAGCGATTTTGGCCAATAAGGTCAAACCGGTGCTGCGCGATAAGGCACGGATTACCGGCTTAGGTTTGGCTGTGGTGATACGCGTTATTATGCTGGCTTTTATGGCGCATATCATTACCCTGACCGAGCCGATGTTTCACGTTGCCGGCTGGCCGGTGTCGGGTAAGGACATGATTATGCTCGCCGGCGGCCTGTTTTTGCTTTATAAGGCGACCACCGAATTGCACGAGCGTTTGGAAGGCCACAACCATTTTGCCATTGCCGAAACACAAAAGAAACACGCCGCTTTTGGTGCGGTAGTAGTACAAATTTTGGTGCTGGATGCGGTGTTTTCCATTGACTCGGTGATTACCGCCGTAGCCATGGTGGATCACATTGTGGTGGCAATGGCGGCTGTAGTCGTGGCCATGACCGTGATGATTATCGCCAGCAAACCGCTGACAGAATTTGTTGATAGACACCCGACCGTGGTCATGCTCTGCTTGGGCTTTCTGTTGATGATTGGTTTTAGCCTGATTGCCGAAGCATTTCATTTCCATATTCCTAAAGGCTATCTGTATGCCGCCATCGGCTTCTCGATTCTGATTGAAGTGTTCAACCAAGTTTCGCAGAAAAACAGCCGTAAAAACGACTACATCAGCAGTTCATGGCGCAAACGCACGGCGGAAAATGTGTTGGGCATGATGGGTATCCGCGAAACCATTTTGGCGAAAAATGGCGATGAAGCAGAGGATAACGGCCACTTTGAAGAAAACGAAAAATCCATGATTCGCAGCGTGTTGACGCTGGCCGAACGTCCGATTCAAGGCGTGATGATTCCGCGCCGCGAAATCGAGCGCTTGGATATTTCGCAAAGCAAAGAAGAACAGCGCGAGCAACTGCAAAACACCCCATACAGCCGTTTGCTGGTGGTGGGTAAAGCCGGTGTAGATGAGCCTTTGGGTTACATCAATAAAAAAGATTTGCTGGCACAATTATTGCAAGGCGGCGAACTGAATATTCAGACGGCCTTACGCCAGCCCTTGATTTTGCCGGAAACCACGACCGCATTGGATGCAATTGAATTATTCCGCCAAAGTAGTGCCGATTACGCTTTGGTGGTTGATGAATTCGGTGCGGTATTGGGCATGGTGACGATGAAAGACATGCTGGAAACTATTGCCGGTGAGTTTCCTGAGGAATTTGAGCGTGAAGAAGAGCCGATGATGCAGGCCAATGCCGACGAAAGCCTGACAGTGGACGGTGCGTTGGAATATGTCGATTTGGCACCACAGCTGGGCTTACCGCCGCAAGATGAAGATGTGGATTATCACACCGTCGCTGGTCTGATTATGGAAGAACTGGAAAGCCTGCCGAATGTCGGTGATTTTGCCGATTTCCATGGCTGGCGTTTTGAAGTGATTGAAAAAGAAGGCCAGCGCATCGATCGTGTGAAAATTACCCGATTGCCGGAAGAAGAGTAATCGGTCATATAAAAGGCCGTCTGAATCATTAAGGTTCAGACGGCCTTTTGTATGATAAAAATTTAAATTAAAACAATATCATACTGCTCTTGCGTATAAGCTGTTTCCACCGCCAGAGAAATCGGTTTGCCGATAAAGTCAATCAGCATGGCCAGCGATTGCGATTCTTCGTCGAGAAACAAATCAATCACATTCGGCGCGGCGAGAATGCGGAATTCTTTGGCATCGAAGCGGCGCGCTTCACGTACGATTTCACGCTGGATTTCGTAGCATACGGTTTGCGGTGTTTTCAGACGGCCTCTGCCTTGGCAGGAAGGGCAGGGTTCACACAAGATTTGATTTAAGTTTTCGCGCGAGCGTTTGCGTGTGAGTTCGACCAAGCCTAAGCTGGTAAAGCCGTTGAGGGTGACGCGGGTGCGGTCGAAACTCAAGGCTTTGGCCAATTCCTGCAACACGGCTTCGCGGTGTTCTTCTTTAGCCATATCGATGAAGTCGATGATGATGATACCGCCCAAATTGCGCAGGCGCAGCTCGCGGGCAATGGTGTGGCAGGCTTCGAGGTTGGTGCGGAAGATGGTTTCATCGAAATTGCGCGCGCCGACAAAGCCGCCGGTGTTTACGTCGATGGTGGTCATCGCTTCGGTCGATTCGATAATCAGATAGCTGCCGAAATTCAGATTCACGCGCGGTTGCAGCGAGCGGCTGATTTCCTGCTCGATGTTGTGGGTTTCAAACAGCGGGCGGTCACCCTTGAACAATTCCAATTTGTCCACCGCACCTTGCACATACAATTGCGCGAACTCGTTCATGCGGCGGAAATTCTCGGTGGAATCGACCAGGATTTTTTGCGTGTCCAAGCTGAACATATCGCGCAACACGCGCAAGTTGAGCGACAAATCTTGGTAAAGCAGGGTTTCGGGTGGCTGGGTTTTCGATTGTTGCTGAATATGTTCCCACACTTTGGTCAGGTAATGAATGTCGGCCTGCAATTGCCCGTCGGTGGCATTTTCCGCATTGGTGCGGATAATGTAGCCGTGGCATGCGCTCTCGGGCAGCAAATTCAGCAGACGCTCGCGCAGAATAGTGCGATCGGCATCATCTTCAATACGCTGCGAAATGCCGATGTGTTCTTCCTGCGGCAGATGCACCAAGAAACGGCCGGCCAGCGAAATCTGCGTGGAAAGGCGCGCGCCTTTGGTGTTGATCGGGTCTTTGATGACCTGCACCAAAATGGTTTGTCCTTCAAACAGCATATGCTCGATGCGCTGTGCTTCATCGGGATTGCGGCGCTGTTCCAACACATCGACGATATGCAGAAAGGCCGCGCGTTCCAAGCCGATGTCGATAAACGCGCTTTGCATGCCGGGCAAGACACGGCGCACTACGCCCAAATAGATGTTGCCGACCAAGCTGTGGCCGGTGTTACGCTCGATATGCAGCTCGCAAATGTTGTTTTCTTCCAAAACCGCCACGCGCGTTTCCTGCGGCGTGATGTTGACCAAAACGGTTTCTGGCGGACGAATGGTGTCCTTAGGAATCGGAATACCTGCTAACATGTTGAATTTCCCAAAATATAAAAAATACTTTTGCAATCTGCCCGCAGCGGGCAAACAGATTGCAAAAGTAGCTTTGTCTTGTCTTAGCAATGATACTTCAAAAGCCGTTTGCCTGTCATGGCTGTGATGGGATTTATTTAAAGTGCTCGGCAGGCCGTTTGAAACAGAGGTGACAGGCATCACGCCAACTTTCGGTACGACCATTTATCTGAATTCACAATCCGTTCACACGCCCGCTTGTAAAATGCGCCTTATGCCCATATAGTGTTTAAAAGCACTCAAGAAAGCGCATTATGCAACCCGTAACCATGTACACCGGCGCGTTTTGCCCGTATTGCACCATGGCAAAAAAGCTTTTAGCCGCCGTGGGTGTGACTGAAATCAAAGAAATCCGCGTGGATAAAAATCCGGCTGATTTTGATGAAATGCAACAATTGAGCGGTCAGCGCAGTATTCCGCAAATTTTTATCGGCGATACCCATGTCGGCGGTTTTACCGATTTATATCGTTTGCAACAGCAAGGCGAATTAATTGGATTACTCAATCCATAACCCTAAACAGATAGGAAAATAAAATGGCAGAAGAATTGCAACCTGTATTCAGCATTGAGCGTTTGTATGTAAAAGATTTGTCTTTGGAAGTGCCTAACGCACCACAAATCTTCTTGGAGCAAGGCGACCCTGAAGTCGATATGCGCGTGTCAACCGCCAGCCAAAAACTGGAGGAGGGCATCTACGCTGTTGATGTTACCGTGACCGTGACCGCCAAACTGAACGAAGAGCGCACCATGTTCCTGAACGAAGTGACCCAAAGCGGTATTTTCCGTTTGGAAAACATTCCGGAAGAAGATACCCAATTGCTGTTGGGCGTGGCTTGTCCGAACATCTTGTTCCCATACGCACGCGAAGCGATTTCTTCAACCGTAACCCGTGCCGGCTTCCCACCGGTATTGTTGGCACCGATCAACTTTGAAGCGATGTACCAACAACAGCAGGAAGGCAATGCTTAATTTGCTGCTTTGATGTTCCATCAAAAGGCCGTCTGAATTTCAGACGGCCTTTTTTCCGTTAAAATACGGTAAAACACGATTGTTCCGAATATAGCCGCCATGATGACACCCGAAACCCAAAAACAGCTCAAAGTCAACGATACTACCGCCAAAAAGCTCGACAAGCTTCATCTGCATAGCGCATGGGATTTGGCGCTGCACCTGCCTTTGCGCTATGAAGACGAAACCCACATCATACCGATTGCCGATGCGGCGGCGGGCGTGCCGTGTCAGGTGGAGGGGGAAGTGTTGCATCAGGAAGTCACCTTCAAGCCGCGTAGGCAGTTGGTGGTGCAGATTGCCGATGGTTCCGGCAGTGTCTTGTATTTGCGCTTCATCCATTTTTACGCCGGCCACCAAAAGCAGATGGCGGTGGGTAAACGCATTCGAGCGGTGGGCGAAATCAAGCGCGGGTTTTACGGCGATGAGATGATTCACCCGAAAATCCGCGATGCCGACGGCACCGGTTTGGCCGAAAGCCTCACGCCGATTTATCCGACTGTGAACGGCTTAAACCAGCCGACCCTGCGCCGTATCGTTCAGACGGCCTTAGACAGCATTCCCTTGCACGATACCTTGCCCGATGATTTATTAGGCCGTATGAAACTGCCGAACTTGGCCGAAAGCCTGCGCCTGCTGCACTCGCCGCCGCCGAGTTTCACCATCCGCCGGCTTTCGGACGGCACCTTGCCCGCGTGGCAGCGGCTGAAATTTGATGAACTGTTGGCGCAGCAATTGTCCATGCGTTTGGCACGGCAAAAGCGTGTCAGCGGCGCGGCGGCACCGTTAAACGGCAACGGCAGCTTGGTGCAAAAGCTGCTCGATTCGCTGCCGTTTGCTCTGACCCGGGCGCAACAGCGTGTGGCGGGAGAAATCAAGCAAGATTTAACGCAAACCTTTCCTATGCACCGCCTGCTGCAAGGTGATGTCGGCAGCGGTAAAACCATTGTCGCCGCATTGTCCGCACTCACCGCCATCGAGGCCGGCGCACAAGTAGCGGTGATGGCACCGACCGAAATTTTGGCCGAACAACACTTTATTAAGTTCAAGCAATGGTTTGAGCCGCTGGGTTTGACCGTAGCTTGGCTTTCCGGCAGCCGGCGCAAAAAAGAAAAAGACAGCAACAAAACCGCCATTTCAGACGGCCTTGCCCAAATCGCCGTCGGCACACATGCGCTGTTTCAAGACGATGTCGTTTTCCACAATCTCGGCTTGGTGATTGTCGATGAACAACACCGCTTCGGCGTGGCGCAACGTTTGGCCTTAAAAAACAAAGGCAACGACGTGCATCAACTGATGATGTCGGCTACCCCGATTCCGCGCACGCTGGCGATGAGTTTTTTCGCTGATTTGGACGTGTCGGTCATCGACGAATTGCCGCCCAACCGCACGCCGATTAAAACGCGGCTGGTGAATAGTGTACGCCGCGCCGAAGTCGAAGGGCTGGTGTTGGGTACTTGTCAAAAAGGGCAGCAGGCGTATTGGGTGTGTCCGCTGATTGAAGAGAGCGAAACGCTGCAACTGCAAACCGCCGTCGATACTCTGGCCGAGCTTCAGACGGCCTTACCCGAACTCAATATCGGCTTGGTTCACGGCCGCATGAAACCCGCCGAAAAAGCCGAAGTGATGGCCGGATTTATCGCAGGCCGTCTGAATGTGTTGGTGGCGACGACCGTGATTGAAGTCGGCGTCGATGTGCCCAATGCCAGCCTGATGGTGATTGAACACGCCGAACGCATGGGCTTGGCGCAACTGCATCAATTACGCGGCCGTGTCGGACGGGGTGCCGCCGCCAGCACCTGCGTGCTGCTGTTTACCGAGCCTTTGAGCGAACTGGCCAAAGCACGCCTGAAAGTGATTTACGAACACACCGACGGCTTCGAAATTGCCCGTCAAGACTTGAATATCCGCGGCCCCGGCGAATTTTTAGGCGCACGCCAAAGCGGCGTACCCATGTTGCGGTTTGCCAATCTGGAAGAAGATTTGCACCTGCTGGAACAAGCCCGCGAAATCGCGCCGAAACTGATTGCCGAACGGCCGGACATCGTGCGGGCGCATTTGGATCGGTGGTTGGGCAGTCGGGAAGGGTATTTGGGGGTGTGATATAAGGCCGGCTGAAAGCGCAATATTTTTCAGACGGCCTGTGTTTACGGTACAATCAAATCACATTATTCATGCCGTCTGAAAAGGAGAAAAATCATGAAACCGGAAAATACTTTGTGCATTGTGGTTGACATTCAGGAGCGTTTGCTGCCTGCCTTGCATAATGCGGATGCGATGGTCGAGCGCAGCCGTGTGGTGATTCAGGGCTTGCAGGCTTTGGAAGTGCTGTTGGTGGCGACGGAGCAGTATCCGAAGGGTTTGGGTAAAACCGTGCCGGCGGTGCAGCTTTTGTTGGGCGATAGGGCGGCAGTGTTTGAGAAAACGCGCTTTTCGGCGGTGATTGCCGAAGTGGAAGCCGTGTTGAATGAGAAGAACGTTGAAAACGTGATTTTGCTCGGTGCCGAAGCGCATGTGTGTATGCTGCAAACGGTGTTGGACTTGCGTGCGAAGGGTTTGGCGGTGTATGTGCCGTTTGATTGCACCACTTCGCGCAATCCGGCCAATAAAGACAATGCTTTGCAGCAAATGCGTGATGCCGGTGCGGTGGTGGGCAGCAGCGAAAGCGTGTTGTTCCAGTTATTGGGCGATGCGAAGCATCCGGCGTTTAAAACCGTATCGAAACTGATTCAGTAAAGGCCGTCTGAAATGCAATATATGGTTGCCGAAGCGGTGCAGGATGATTTGCCTGCCATTGTCGCCATTTACAACAGCACGATTGAGTCGCGCCAAGCGACGGCGGATTTGCAGCCGGTGACGGTGGCGCAGCGGCAGGCGTGGTTTGATGCGCATGGTGGCAAGCGGCCGTTGCTGGTGTTGCGGGATGTGCGCAACGAGATTGTGGCGTGGGGCAGCTTCAGCGATTATTACCCGCGCCAAGCCTACCACATCAGCGCGGAAATCAGCGTGTATGTGCGACAGGATGTGCGCGGTGCCGGCGTGGGTAAAGTGTTGCTGCGCTATATGCTGGAGCGTGCGCCGTCGTTGGGCATCCGTAATGTGTTGGCGGTGATTTTCGACCACAATCACGCCAGTATCCGTTTGTTCCGTTCGTTTGGTTTTGAAGAATGGGGACGCTTGCCACAGGTGTGCGATTTGGAAACGCAGTTGGCGGATATTGTGATTTTGGGTAAGAAGATTTTGGATTGATTGTATGAATATAGTGAATCCACTTTAAAATAGTACGGCGTTGGTTCGCCAAGCCGTATTATCTATACTGTCTTCGGCTCACCGCCTTGTCCTGTTTTAAAGTGAATCCACTATAAAAAGGCCGTCTGAATTTCAGACGGCCTTTTGATTTAGCGGCGCAAAATTGCCGAATTAACATATTTCTGTATCCCCGTGGCAATCGCTTGGGCACAGCGGATGCGGAAAGACGAATCTGCCAACAGCCTTTCTTCAACCGGGTTGGACAGGAAAGCAGTTTCCACTAAAATCGACGGAATATCCGGCGCACGCAAGACGGCGAAGTTAGCTTCGTCCACGCGGCCTTTGTGTAGCTGGTTGAGCTTGCCTAATTCGGTCAGCACCGATTGGCCGAGCTCGTGGCTGTCGCGCATGGTGGCGGTTTGCGCCATGTCGAGTAGGGCGTTGTCCACATGGCGGTTACCGCTGGTGCGCACACCACCGATGGCATCGGCGTTATTTTGCGTTTGCGCCAAAAATTTGGCTGCGGCGCTGCTGGCACCGCGCGGGTTGAGAATATATACACCGGTGCCGCGGGCGGTCGGGCTGGAGAATGAGTCGGCGTGTATCGAAACGAATAAATCGGCTTTGTTTGCACGGGCTTTGGCCACGCGCACGCCGAGGGGGATAAACACATCTTCGTTACGCGTCATATACACGGTGTAGCCCAAGGCTTCCAGCCGTTTTTTGACTTCGCGCGAGATAGACAACACGACGTTTTTCTCTTGTAAACCGCCTTTACTGATGGCGCCGGGGTCTTCACCGCCGTGGCCGGGGTCAATCATTACGACCGGACGGCGGCCTTTACTGCTCGATGGCGGCGGATTGCCGGCGGTACGGGACGGACGCGATGCGCCGGAAACCGGATTACCGTTGAGCAAGGCCATCATCGGGTCGTTGACATCCACGCCGTGCGGATAAAGGTCCATCACCAAGCGGTGTTTGAAACCGCCCACCGGCGCCAGCGCAAACACTTGCGGATGTACGCTTTGCTTCAAATCAATCACGATGCGAACGGTGGTCGGCGTGTTTTGTCCGACGCGGATGCTGCGGATAAAGGGGTCGTCGGCCAACACTTTTTTAGGAATACCCTGTAAAACGGTATTGATGTTGGTATTTTGAATATCTACGACCAGCCGGTTGGGGTTGTCGAGCAAAAAATGCTGAAACTGCAATACCGCAGATGCTTCAATCGTCACGCGCGTGTAGGAGAGTGCCGGCCAGATACGGGCGGCCACAAATTGAACGGGCTTGGCGGTTTTGGCCAGTGCGGTGGAAATCGGCGTCAGTGTAAAAAACAAACCCGCCGCTTGGCGGACCATTTGTCGTCGTGTCAGTTTAACCATGCTTCCAAACTTTTCCGGCCGTGAGAGGTGTGGGCGGTGAACGTCACCGTTCTGCCGTGTTCCGCGTGATTTAATGAAAGGGTAATGTCTGCGGCAGGCGTAAATTCGCCGCCTTGCTGCGGCCATTCGATCAGGCAAACGCTTTGGCCGTCGAATAAATCGTCTAAGCCCGCATCTTCCCATTCTTCAGGCGTGCTGAAGCGGTAGAGATCGAAATGGTGCAGCGTAAAATCGGCGAGCGGGTAGGATTCGACAATGGCATAAGTCGGGCTTTTTACCGCACCCTGATGCCCTAAGCCGCGCAGCAAACCGCGTGTCAGTGTGGTTTTGCCCGCGCCCAAGCCGCCTTGCAGATAAACCACCAACGGTGCATTCAGCGATTGTGCCCAGCTTGCGCCCAGCGCCAAAGTCGCTTCTTCGTCGGCGAGAAAACGGCTTACACCCGCACCATCAGTCATCAAATCGGCCTTCTTATTGTGGGATAAAGCGTAAATTATGATGGAATCCGGCAGATTTGCAAACCTTATGAATGATAAATTTAGATAAAATTGGCGTAAAACCCGGGCGGTGGAGCGCTTCTTTTTCACAAATTCAGCCGAATGGGTTCAGACGGCCTGCATGAATGGCTTGAATGATAGAGAGCCGAAACGGCTATTAAAATGCCGTCTGAAAGCGTGTACAATAACTGCCATATCGACTTTTAACCACCAATCATGAATATCAGCAAACAACGCCCCATCGGCGTATTCGATTCCGGCGTCGGCGGCCTGACCAATGTCCGCGCGTTGATGGAGCGGCTGCCGATGGAAAACATCGTCTATTTCGGCGACACCGCCCGCGTGCCCTACGGCACCAAATCGCGTGCCACCATCGAAACCTTTTCCCTGCAAATCGTTGATTTCTTGTTGGAACACGATGTCAAAGCCTTGGTCATCGCCTGCAACACCATTGCCGCGGCCGCCGGCACGAAAATCCGCCAAAAAGCCGGCAATATGCCTGTGTTGGACGTGATTTCCGCCGGTGCCGAAGCCGCGTTGGCGACCACGCGCAACAATAAAATCGGCATCATCGCCACCAATACCACCGTCAACAGCAATGCCTACGCCCGCGCCATTCATGCGCGAAATGCCGATACCTTGGTGCGCACGCAAGCCTCGCCTTTGCTGGTGCCGTTGGTAGAGGAGGGTTGGCTCGATCACGAAGTGACCCGCCTGACAGCGCGCGAGTATTTAAAACCTTTGCTGGTAGACGGCATTGACACGCTGGTGTTGGGCTGCACCCACTTTCCGCTGCTCAAGCCGCTCATCAGCCAAGAAGCGCCGAATGTGACTTTGGTCGATTCTGCCATCACCACGGCCGAAGCCGTCGCCAAAGCCTTGGCCGAAGCCGGGTTGCTCAATACCGACAATCCTGCGCCGGATTACCGCTTTTACGTCAGCGATATTCCGCTGCGTTTCCGTACCATCGGCGAGCGTTTTTTGGGCCGCAGTATGGAAAAGATTGAAATGGTGACCTTGGGTTAACCGAATAAAATGATAAAAACCTCAGGCCGTCTGAAAAGTCGTTATCCTTTTCAGACGGCCTTTGCATACGGGTTGAGCCAAGAAAGCGCATGCATTCGAACGGCGGAATTATAGTGGATTCACTATATCATAAAGCCGTCAGGCAAGGCATGGATTCAAGGCCGTCTGAAGCAGACGTAAAGGAGAACGATATGAACAACGCAAGCCGGTTTTTATGATAGATGCCGGTGTTGGAGCTCGACGCTTCCGTTAACGCCGCGCTTTTTTGGATAAAGCGCCGGCATTCGAGCTGAACAATGTGACTTTGAACCAAGCGGCAGATGATGTGATTGCCGCCAAACGCCCGGAAAACGCTTAATCAACGTATTTCGGATAGAATCGAAAAATCCCGCCGTAATCGGGAAGCGCGCAAAATGATGCACCAGCAGCGTGAAAAACGTGGGCAAGATTGTAAAGCCGCGGATAAGGCAGAGCAAAAAGAAACCGTATAGTGAATTGATTGCACCATATAATAAAAGGCCGTCTGAAAAGCGTTTTTCAGACGGCCTTGATGCTCGAAACGCACACCGCGCACGTTTGCCGTTTCGGTCAAACGCGCCGCCAATACCGCGTCTGCGCTGCCTGCACCGATGATGATGTAGTCGTAGGCGGATTTTAAAGTCGGATTCAAATCACCTTCTGCCTCTTTCTTGTTACCGGTTTGACGGAAAATGATTTGAGGCCGTCTGAAATGCTTCAGCCGCTGTGGCTGCGGTCGCGGTCGAGCGTTTCGATGCAGTCGCGCATCCACTGCCATGCCAGCGTTTGCTGGTCGCCGTGGGCATTCCACAACGCATCTTCGCTCAATACGCTGTATTCGCCCTGCGTGGTTAAATCGGGCTGCCAACCTTGTTCTTCGGCTTCCAAGCAGGCAAGGTATTCGCCGCCGAAGTAAAACGCCGCCAGCTCGAGCATAATTGCATCGCCGCGCTGCCAGTCTCGGCGTGCCTCTTCGAGCTTGGGCAGCAACTCTGTCCATTCGCGGTACAGGGCTTGGATTTCGTTAAGGCGTTGTTGGGTGGGGTGGCTCATTTTTATTTTTCCTTCTTTATTTGGATTGTTCGGTAAAACGGTTTGTTTTCAGACGGCCTTAAAGCATCGATTGGAATTCGCCCAAATCCACCAAACCGATTTGGTTCGGGTGTAGTGCATTAGGGTTTGAACGCCGTTTTCTCGGTCGATGTCCGATTGTTTGCAGCCGCCCGTCGGCATTTGCACCGGTGATTCGCCCCATGCATTGAGCCGGCAGATACCGGCTTTCAGACGGCCGACGCCGGTTAACAGCGTGGTATCTTCCTGCTTGCCGCGTTCGATGTAATCCAACACTTTTTCCACGTGCGGAAAGCTGGCCAAAGGATCGAAATTGGTGGTTTCTTCGAGCGGGTTGCCGATATGGATTCGATTCACGCGCCCAATGATTTTTTGTTCAAACGCTTTGAGTAGGATGCGGCTGCGTTCAACCGACGTCAATGCCGCCGAAAATTTCCGGCCTTCGATGGCCGTCTGAACTGCGCATTCGATTTCGGCCTCATCGCTTTCCTGCACAAGGGCAAGGATTTCGCCGTTGGCCGGATTGATGTTGCCGAAGGTGCCGGCATTCGGATTCGGTGCGACGTGTGCCCCGTTGATATACGCATGATGAACCATTCACAATAATCGTTTTTATAGTGAATCCACTTTAAAATAGTACGGCGTTGGTTCGTCTAGCAGTATTATCTATACTGTCTTCGGCTCACCGCCTTGTCCTATTTTAAAGTGAATCACTATAATTTTTGGTACAAATTTCCAACTGCTTTTACCATAACATAAATCGAACATTATTCAAAATCCGCATAAACGCAGCCTCTCGTCTGAAAAATTTTAATAAAAATCAAGGTGTCGTTTTAAAGTAAGCGGCTTTTCAGACGGCCTGATTGTGTTTAAAGCCTTACGGAAAGCTGATTTTCGGTTAGAATCAAGAAGTCTGAAATTTCTGTTTCAAACGGCCTATAGCCGCATCAAGGCCGTCTGAAAAAAGTAACCATTAAGCGAGAAAATTTATGAGCCAATATGTATATTCCATGCTGCGTGTGAGCAAGGTCGTGCCGCCGCAGAAAACCATTATTAAAGACATTTCGCTGTCGTTTTTCCCCGGTGCCAAAATCGGCTTGCTCGGTTTGAACGGCGCGGGCAAGTCCACCGTGTTGCGGATTATGGCGGGCGTGGATAAAGAGTTTGAGGGCGAAGCCGTGCCGATGGGCGGCATCAAAATCGGCTATCTGCCGCAAGAGCCGGAGCTTGATCCTGAAAAAACCGTGCGTGAAGAAGTGGAAAGCGGTTTGGGTGAAGTGGCGGCGGCGCAGAAACGTTTGGAAGAAGTGTATGCCGAATATGCCAATCCCGATGCCGATTTCGACGCTTTGGCGGAAGAACAGGGGCGGTTGGAAGCAATTATCGCCGCCGGTTCGAGTTCGGGCGGCGGTGCGGAACACGAGTTGGAAATCGCCGCCGACGCTTTGCGCCTGCCCGATTGGGACACCAAAATCGGCGTGTTGTCGGGCGGTGAAAAACGCCGTGTCGCCTTGTGCAAACTCTTGTTGAGCAAGCCCGATATGCTGCTGTTGGACGAGCCGACCAACCACTTGGACGCTGAATCGGTAGAGTGGTTGGAGCAATTCTTAGTGCGTTTCCCCGGCACGGTGGTTGCCGTAACCCACGACCGCTATTTCCTCGACAACGCCGCCGAATGGATTTTGGAACTCGACCGCGGACACGGTATTCCGTGGAAAGGCAATTACTCGTCTTGGCTGGAGCAAAAAGAAAAACGCTTGGAAACCGAAGCCAAAACCGAAGCCGCCCGTGTCAAAGCCATGAAGCAGGAATTGGAATGGGTGCGCCAAAACGCCAAAGGCCGCCAAGCCAAATCCAAAGCCCGTTTGGCACGTTTTGAAGAAATGAGCAACTACGAATACCAAAAACGCAACGAAACGCAGGAAATCTTCATTCCCGTTGCCGAGCGTTTGGGTAACGAAGTGATTGAATTTGTGAATGTTTCCAAATCGTTCGGCGACAAAGTGCTGATTGACGATTTGAGCTTCAAAGTGCCGGCGGGTGCGATTGTCGGCATTATCGGTCCGAACGGTGCGGGTAAATCCACGCTGTTTAAAATGATTTCCGGCAAAGAACAACCCGATTCCGGCGAAGTGAAAATCGGGCAGACCGTGAAAATGAGCCTGATTGACCAAAGCAGGGAAGGTCTGCAAAACGATAAAACCGTGTTCGATAACATCGCCGAAGGACGGGATATTTTGCAAGTCGGCCAATTTGAAATTCCTGCCCGCGCCTATTTGGGACGCTTCAACTTCAAAGGCAGCGATCAGAGCAAAATTGCCGGCAATCTTTCAGGCGGCGAACGGGGGCGGCTGCACTTGGCGAAAACGCTGTTGAGCGGCGGCAACGTGCTGCTGCTGGACGAACCGTCCAACGACCTCGACGTAGAAACCCTGCGCGCGCTCGAAGATGCCCTGCTCGAATTTGCCGGCAGCGTGATGGTGATTTCCCACGATCGCTGGTTCCTCGACCGCATCGCCACCCATATTCTCGCCTGCGAAGGCGATTCCAAATGGGTGTTCTTCGACGGCAACTATCAGGAATACGAAGAAGACAAAAAACGCCGCTTGGGCGAAGAGGGCGCGAAACCGAAACGGATTAAGTATAAACCGGTAACGCGTTGATTTGAATGGGCGATAAAGAGGCCGTCTGAAAAACTAGTTTTTCAGACGGCCTTTTCGATACCGAAAGTTAATCAGGCTTGAACCGCACGTTCTAAAGTCTGGTTAATCCATTCATTCAAACTGATGTTGCTGGCGGCAGCGGCAGCAGCGTGGATTTTCGGGCTGACGCGCACATTGAAGTGGCCGGAATAGTGTTTGTAAGGCTCTAAACCTTGTTCTGCGCAGACATCAAGAAAAGTTTGCAAACTTACCGCACCTTCTTTATGTAAGTCGGCTACGTTGTCTGCATAAAAATCTGCACCGCCGTTGAGGCCGATAAATTCGCCGCGCAGCATTTCAGTTTCAGGGTCGTATTGGATGACGGCTTTGCGGCCGTTGATGATCATGATGTTGTTCATGGTTTTACTCCGTTGGCTTCGAACCATTTTCTTACGGCGGCAACTGCGCCTTTGTCGGTATCGGGATTCGGATGCAGACGATGGAAAACTTGAACTTGTCCAAACAGAATCACAGCGATACGGCTGTCTTCACGTTCTTGAATGTCCGCGCCGAGTTCTTGAAACAGTGCCTCGATGTCTGCCCATTTAATGTTGCCCGATACAGGCCGTTTGAAAATTAAGGCTAGGGTTTTTGGTGTTTTTTCTTCATAATTTGATACCGTATTTTGGTACTACTTTATCGGAAATCAAAGCGCAATGCAATGGCTTGTGATAGGTTAATTATGGGTAGTCATATAAAGGCCGTCTGAAAAAATAGTTTTTCAGACGGCCTTTTCCTTTAAAATAATGCTTCGGCATATTCGTCATAACGGGGCAACATGAAAAATAAATCTGTCAAACAATCGGCCAAGCCGGATTTGAAAGCGGGGTTTAATGAAGTTTTGGCCGCGTATCAGCGGCAGGATTTTCAGACGGCCTTGGATAAGGTGCATGGGTTGTTGAAATTTTATCCGCAGCAGGATGCTGTGTTGAATATGGCGGGGGTGATTTTGGCGCAGTCAAACCGCGAAGAAGAAGCGGTGGCGATGTGGCAGAAGATTCCGGAAGCGAAGAAAAGCCATTCGGTATTGAACAATTTGGGCAATGCCTGCCGCCGCCTGAAAAAATGGGCTTTGGCGGAGCAATATTTGCGCAAGGCATTGGAACTGAAGCCGGATCATGCCGAGGCGCATTGGAATTTGGTGTTGACGCTCAATGATGCGGGGCGCAATGCGGAAGGCTTGCAGGCGGTAAAGGCGTTTTTGGCGTTGAAACCGAATGATGTGGATGGTTTGGAATATGCGGCGATGTTGGCGTTTAATGCACAGAATTTTGCCGAGGCCGATACGTTTCAGACGGCCTTATTGGCACAGCAGCCCGATCGTGCGGATATTTGGTTGGGCAATGCGTGGGCAAGACGCCGTCTGAAACGTTATGCACCGGCGGAATCAAGTTATCTTAAAGCATTGGCGCTGGATGAGCAGAATTACGATGCTTGGTACGGCTTGGCGAAAATGCGGCATTTTCAGCAGAAATATGAAGAAGCGTGCGACGCTTTGGCACGGGCGGTGGCGCTGCGGCCGGACAGTATCGAAGCACAAAGCGATTTGGCCTTGAACCGCCTGTATATTTTGGGGCAGGCAGAGCAGGGCGCGGCAGAGAGTTTCCGCTTGGGCGATTTGTATGCGGCGCAGGCGAAAAATGTATGCGTGCATGAAATTCAGCCGAAAGACAGGCTGCACATCGGGCTGGTGTCGTCGGATTTACGCCATCATCCGGTGGGTATGTTTGCGCAGGGTTTATTGTGTTCCGAAGCGGCCAAGCAGTTTGATTGGACGGCCTATGCCAACTCGCCGGTTTTTGACGCATTAAGCGAAACCATCCGTCCGACCTTTCGGGCGTGGCATAAGATTGACGATTGGTCTGATGAACAGGTGATGGCGCAAATCGCTTCAGACGCCATTGATATTTTGATTGATTTAAACGGCCATACCGCCGGTCACCGCATGGGCGTGTTTGCCGCGCAAGCCGCGCCGGTGCAGGCCGCTTGGTTGGGTTATTTTGCCACCACGGGCTTGCCGGCCATGCAGGCACTGATTGCCGATAGGTATTGCGTGCCGGAAGGCGAAGAAAAGCTTTACCGCGAAAAAGTTTACCGCCTGCCTCACACGCGCTTGAATATGCGTGTGCCGAAATTGGATATTACGGTAAACGAATTGCCCGCCTTGAAAAACGGCTGCATCACGTTTGGCTGCTTCCAAAATCTGACCAAACTGAATGATAATGTGTTGAAAACATGGGCGGTGGTGGCGAAAAAATACCCAAGTGCACACTGGCGTTTTCAGACGGCACGTTTAACCGAAGGCAGCGGCGAGCAAATTGCGTTCAAACAAAAATTACTCGATTTGGGCTTTTCAGACGGCGTATTGCATTTTCACGGCATGAGCGGCTATGAAGATTATTTTGCCGCGCATCATGAAGTGGATATGGTGTTGGACAGTTTTCCGTTTCCGGGCGGTACGACCACGGCGGATGCGCTGTGGATGGGCGTGCCGACGCTGACCTTGGCTTTAGAAGGTATGCTGTCGCGCCAAGGGCAGCAGCTTTTGTCAGCGGCGGGCTTGCCGGACTGGGTTTGCCCGCGTCTTGATGAGTATTTGACAAAGGCGTTTTACTGGGCGGATTCGGCGCATTGGACTGAACTCAATGCATTGCGCCAAAACTTGCGCGCGCAGGTGCTGGAAAGCCCGCTTTATGATGCGGAAACCTTTGCCCGCGACTGGTGCGATACAGTAAAAACGATATGGCAGGATGCGTGTAGCAGATAAAAGAAGGCCGTCTGAAAGTTTCAGACGGCCTTTGATGTGTGTTTTAACGGAGTTTTGTTGTGAGGCGTAAAGGAAAAAATCAAACCGTTTTTTTGCGCAGTGAAGGATGGTTTTGCAAATTATCTAAAAGAATATCAATCATGCGCGGGGCGACAAGGTGCAGTTCGAAGTTGTGCGGCGCGGCCAGCCATTGCTGAATCAGGCCGTCGATGCTGCATTTGACGAATATGGTGGCAAATTCGATATCCAGATTTTCATCTAAATCGTGCTGCTCGACGCATGCTGCCAAAATCATGTTGAGTTTGTGGTTCCATAAGGTTTGGTATTTGCCTACCAGTGAAATGATGGCTTCGTTTTGTTCGGTGTGTTCGCATTTGAGAAACAGAATATTGTAAAACTTATTGTGCAGGTTGTTGTTTTCCAAGCGCTCAAAAAATTTCATCAAGGTCAGGCGGAAATTGAGCCAGCTGTCTTTATTGGTATTCTCCAAATCCTGCACCAAACAATTTTCAATGTCGTCCGAAATACGTTGGAACAAGCCGTCGAACAAATCTTCTTTATTCTTAAAATGCCAATATAACGCACCGCGGGTCACGCCGGCGGTTTGGGCGATTTCGTTGAGCGAGGTGCGGGCAACCCCTTTTTTGTAAAACGTTTCCAAAGCGGCCAGCATTAAATGCTCTTTGGTCTTCAAAGCTTCGATTTTGGTTTTTCTCATTTGGCGTTCAAATCTTTATGTAAAAAATCCTGCGTATTATAAAAAATAATTTCATAACATGCAAGAATGTATGTATAATACCGACCGTAATCACAGCTTATGTAATCAATGTCTTAGTCACAACATTGATGTTTTCTTGCCTGTATTCCGGTCAAATCGTGTAAGTAGGCAGGTAGTGTTTATGGGCTGTGTGTAATAAATTTACATAAACAATCAAGACGATAGGAAAAGTAATGAATCTTCATGCTTCTCAAATGCTGCGTGTGGCGGCAATTGCCGCAGCAACCGCCTTGGCTTTGTCGGCCTGCGGAAAAGGCGATGATGCGCAGAAACAAGGCGGTCAAAATGCCCAAGCCCAACAAGAAGCCCGTGCGCCTGAAGTGGGCGTGGTAACGGTGTATCCGCAAACGGTTTCATTGACCACGGAATTGCCGGGCCGTTTGGAATCCGTCCGTACAGCACAAGTGCGCGCGCAAGTGGGCGGTATTATTGAGAAACGTTTGTTCCAAGAGGGCAGCTATGTCCGCGCCGGACAGCCGCTGTATCAAATTGACAGCGCCACTTACGAAGCCAATTTGGAAAGCGCACGCGCGCAATTGGCCACTGCTGAAGCTGCGTTGGCCAAAGCCAATGCCGACTTGGCACGCTATAAACCGTTGGTTGAAGCTGATGCCATCAGCCGCCAAGAATACGATGCGGCCATCACGGCTAAGCGTTCGGCCGAAGCCAACGTGAAAGCGGCTAAAGCCTCGATTAAATCAGCCGGTATTAATGTCCGCCGCAGCCGGATTACCGCGCCGATTTCAGGTTTTATCGGGCAGTCTAATGTTTCTGAAGGTACGTTAGTGAATGCAGGCGATACCACCGTATTGGCCACCATTCAACAAACCAATCCGATGTATGTCAATGTAACCCAATCGGCCACCGACATCATGAAGCTGCGTCAAGACATTGCCGAAGGTAAATTACAAACCGTCAACGGCAGTATCCAAGTAGGCATTCAGTTTGAAAACGGTAAAATGTACGGCCAAACCGGCCGCCTGCTGTTTGCCGATCCGACTGTGAATGAATCCACCGGTCAGGTAACGCTGCGTGCGGCGGTTCCGAATGATGATAACGTATTGTTGCCGGGTCTGTATGTGCGTGTGCTGATGAATCAGGCCGATGTTGCCAATGCGTTTGTCGTGCCGCAACAGGCGGTAACCCGGGGTGCGAAAGACACGGTGATGATTGTCAATGCCCAAGGCGGTTTGGAGCCTCGCGAAGTAACGGTGGCGCAGCAGCAGGGCAGCAGCTGGATTATCACGGCCGGTCTGCAGGACGGCGATAAAGTGGTGGTGGACGGTACGATGATTGCCGGTATGATGGGTGCGAAAAAAGTTACGCCGAAAGAGTGGAAACAGCCGTCTGAAAATGCCCCTCAAATGCCTGCGGCACACAATCAGGCCGCCTCTGAAGCCGAACAGGCTGCTTCCGACAGCAAATAAAATAATTGAGGAGGCTGCATGTCTAAGTTTTTTATTGACCGACCCATCTTTGCATGGGTTATCGCCATTTTTATCATCGCCGCCGGCTTTTTCGGGATTAAAAGCCTGCCGATTTCCCAATATCCGTCGGTGGCCTCGCCGACCATTACTCTGACCGCCACTTATCCCGGTGCTTCCGCCAAAGTGATGGAAGACAGCGTATTGTCGGTAATCGAACGTAATATGTACGGCGTGGACGGTTTGGACTATATGACCACGTCTGCCGATTCGAGCGGCAGTGGTTCGGTAACGCTGGCTTTTACGCCGGAAACCAATGAGGATTTGGCGCAGGTAAATGTGCAGAACAAACTTTCGGAAGTAACCGCTTTGCTGCCGGCTACCGTGCAGCAATACGGTGTAACCGTATCCAAAGCCCGTTCCAACTTCCTGCAGGTGGTGATGCTCACATCCGACAGCCATTCTGTCGAAGAAATGAACGATTATGCCCAACGCAACGTCGTGCCTGAATTGCAGCGTCTTGACGGCGTGGGCGGTGTTCGCCTGTTTGGTGCGCAGCGTGCGATGCGGATTTGGGTTGATCCGAAGAAACTGGAAAATTTCAATCTGTCGTTTGCCGATGTATCTGCCACTATCAGCGACCAAAATGTGCAGATTTCTGCCGGTGCACTCGGTGGGCTGCCTGCCAACGAAGGCCAGACCATTTCGGCAACCATTACCGCCCAAGGCCAGTTGAGTACGCCTGAAGAGTTCGGCAACATTATGCTGCGTTCCAATACGGACGGTTCCAACGTTTATCTGAAAGACGTAGCGAAAATCAGTTTGGGTATGGAAAACTATGCTACCGAATCCAAACTCAACGGCTCGGCCACAACCGGTATGGCGGTATCGCTGTCCAACAGCGGTAATGCCTTGGCAACCGCCAAAGCGGTGAAAGCCAAAATGGAAGAGCTGCAAAAATTCTTCCCTGCGGGCATGAAATGGGTCGTTCCTTATGATACGTCCACATTCGTTGATATTTCGATTGAAAAAGTGATCCAAACGTTGGTAGAAGCCATCGTATTGGTGTTTATCGTGATGTATCTCTTCCTGCAGAATATCCGCTACACGCTGATTCCGACGATTGTGGTGCCGATTTCCCTGATGGGGGCATTTGCCGTGATTGCATATATGGGCATGTCGATTAACGTATTGACCATGTTTGCGATGGTATTGGTCATCGGTATTGTGGTCGATGATGCCATTGTGGTGGTGGAAAACGTCGAGCGGATTATGGTGGAAGAGGGCTTGCCGCCGAAAGAAGCCACCAAAAAAGCGATGGGGCAGATTTCCGGTGCGGTAATCGGTATTACGGCGGTGTTGATGTCGGTATTTGTGCCGATGGCGATGTTCAGTGGTGCAACCGGTAATATTTACCGCCAATTTTCGATTACGATGGTTGCAGCAATCGCATTCTCGGCATTCCTTGCCCTGACGCTGACACCGGCATTGTGTGCCACCATGCTTAAAGCCATTCCGAAAGGCCATCACGAAGCGAAAAAAGGCTTTTTTGGTTGGTTCAACCGTAAATTCGACAGCGCAACCCACGGTTACGAAGGCTGGGTGGCGAAAATCCTGCGCAAAACCGGCCGTATGGCGGTGGTGTATGTGGCATTGTCGGCCGTCGGCGTATTCCTGCTGACCCGACTGCCGGGATCGTTCCTGCCGGAAGAAGACCAAGGTTTTGTGATGGTGAGCGTGCAGCTGCCTGCCGGTGCGACCAAAGAGCGTACCGATATTACGCTTGATCAGGTTACCAAAATTGCCCAATCCATGCCGGAAGTGGAAAACGTAATCAGCGTATCCGGTTTCAGTTTCAGCGGTTCGGGTCAAAATATGGCGATGGGCTTTGTGATTCTGAAAGACTGGAGTGAGCGTAATGCGCCGGGCAGCAATGCGGCTGCGATTGCCGGCAAATTGACCGGTGCCGCTATGGGTACGCTCAAAGACGGTTTTGCGATTGCGATTTCGCCGCCTGCGATTATGGAACTGGGTAACGCTTCGGGTTTGTCGTTTTACCTGCAAGACCGCACCAACAGCGGCCATGAAGCCTTGCTGGCAAAACGCAACGAATTGATCGGCAAAATGCGTCAAAGCCCGATTTTCAATCCGCAAACCGTGCGTGCCGGCGGCTTGGAAGATGCGCCGCAGCTGAAAATCGACATCAACCGTCAGGCTGCTGCTGCACAAGGTATTGATTTCTCAAGTATCCGCAACGTATTGGGTACGGCATTGGGCGGTTCGTATATCAACGACTTCCCGAATCAGGGCCGTTTGCAGCGGGTGATGGTTCAGGCTGAAGCCGCCGGCCGTATGCAGCCTGCCGATATTCTGGCGCTGACTGTGCCGAACAGACAGGGCGTTGCCGTGCCGCTTTCGACTTTTGCCACCGTATCTTGGGAAAACGGTATGCAGCAGAGCGTACGTTTCAACGGCTATCCTGCGATGGAGCTGACCGGTTCGCCGGCTCCGGGCCATTCGACCGGTGCCGCTATGGTTGCCTTGCAGCAGATGGTTGAAGAATTGGGCGGCGGTTACAGCTTGGAATGGGGCGGCCAGTCTCGCGAAGAGGCAAAAGGCGGTTCGCAAACCATGATTCTGTATGCTTTGGCCGGTGCCGCCATCTTCTTGGTATTGGCTGCGCTGTATGAAAGCTGGTCGATTCCGCTGGCGGTGATTCTGGTGATTCCGCTGGGTCTGATTGGTGCTGCGCTTGGCGTGAGCGGCCGCAATCTGCTTGATATGTTGTTGGGCGGTATTCCGGCGTATGCCAACGATATTTACTTCCAAGTCGGTTTTGTAACCGTGATGGGTTTGTCGGCGAAAAATGCGATTCTGATTATCGAGTTTGCCAAAGACTTGCAGGCTCAAGGCAAGAGCGCGTTGGGCGCTGCATTGGAAGCTGCACGCCTGCGTTTCCGTCCGATTTTAATGACCTCGTTTGCCTTTATTTTGGGCGTGGTGCCGCTGTATATCGCTTCGGGTGCCAGCTCGTCGAGCCAGCGTGCCATCGGTACAACGGTATTCTGGGGTATGCTGATCGGCACATTGCTGTCGGTATTCTTGGTGCCGCTGTTTTATGTGGTGGTGCGTAAGTTCTTCAAAGAAACCGCACACGAGCATGAAATTGCCGTTCAGCAAGCCGCCGCTGCGGGTATGTTGGCCGACGAAACCACACAATCTGACGCTGATAAGCACTAATCAAAGCTAACAGGCCGTCTGAAAAAGACTTTATTTTTCAGACAGCCTTAAGGATTTTTTATGAAAAATACAACCATCAAACCTGTGTTGAGCGCGGTGGCTGCTGCGGTGCTGTTATCGGCCTGTTCCCTGATGCCGAAATACGAGCAGCCGACTGTGGCCGTTGCCGACACTTTTAAACACGATACTGCTGAGCCGGGTATTCAGGCTGCTTCATTGGGTTGGCAGGATTATTTCGCCGACCCGCGCCTGCATCGTTTAATCGAAATCGCATTAGAACGCAACACCGACTTGCGCCAAGCTGTGTTGAATGCGGAAATCTACCGCAAACAATATATGATTGCGCGCAATGATTTGTTGCCAAACGTTGACGGCAGCGGCAGCGCAACCCGTTCACGTACTGCCCGCGACATGAGCGGCACCGGTTCGTCATACGTCCGTGAAGCCTACACCGTGGGTCTGGGTGTGGCTTCTTACGAAATCGACTTGTTCGGCCGTGTACGCAGCACCAGCGAAGCTGCCTTGCAAGGTTATTTCAACAGTGCCGCTACCCGTGATGCTACGCATTTGACTTTGGTTTCCAGCATTGCCAAAGCTTATTTCAACGAACGCTACGCCGAAGAATCCATGGCTTTGGCGCAACGTGTGTTGAAAACGCGTGAAGTGACCTACGATTTGTCGAAACTGCGTCATAAGGCAGGGGTGATCTCCGCTGTAGACTTACGTCAACAAGAAGCTTTGATTGAATCGGCCAAAGCCGATTACGCTTCTGCCGTGCAAGCCCGCGAACAAGCGCGCAATGCCTTGGCTTTGTTGATTAACCAGCCTTTGCCGGAAGATTTGCCGAAAGGCCTGCCATTGGACCGACAGTTCAAAATCGACCGCCTGCCGGCCGGTTTGAGCTCAGAAGTATTGCTCAACCGTCCTGACGTGCGTGCGGCGGAATTTGCGCTGAAGCAAGCCAATGCTAACATCGGTGCGGCGCGTGCGGCGTTTTACCCACGCATCAGCTTGACCGGTTCTTTAGGCACCGGCTCGACCGAATTAGATGGCTTGTTTAAAGGCCCTAACCGCATGTGGTCGTTCGGCCCATCAATCAGCATTCCGATTTTCAACTGGGGCACCAACAAAGCCAATCTCGACGTAGCCAAATTACGCCAACAAGCCCAAGTGGCCGCATATGAAAATGCCGTGCAATCAGCATTCCAAGACGTATCCAATGCCTTGGTGGCACGCCGCCAGCTCGACCAACGCTACACTGCATTAATCAAGCAAAGCCGTTCATACGGCGACTACCTGCGCTTGGTCAACCTGCGCTACAAACACGGCGTATCCAACGCATTAGATTTGCTTGATGCAGAACGCAGCAGCTACGGTGCCGATACGCAAGTATTGGCCACCCAGCTGACCCGCTTGGAGAATCTGGCTGATTTGTACAAGGTATTGGGTGGTGGTTTGAAACGCTTTACCAATGATCCGGTTGAAACCGGCAATTAAAGTTTGAATCATGAAAAAAGGCCGTCTGAAAAATGAAACTGTTTTTCAGACGGCCTTTTTTCAGTTTTAAATGGTAAAAGCATTGAATATCAAATTTAGTATGCAGGTTTAATGAAATGAAAATTAGTGTCGCTTCTCTGCTACAGTTATTTTTTTATTCAGTGGAACAGGGACTGGCTTAAATAATTAAGCGACAGCAATCCGAAGAGATTTTTTTTTAATATAACTACATGAAAATCACTATATTAAACGTTATTAAGTTTTCAATATGAAGTTATATCGAGAATATTTTTAAATCATCAGTATCATGGTTTGAAAGCATCCAAATTTAATTATTACGTTAATGTCATATTGGAAATTGGTAATCATTACTATCTTCTGGTGATTCTAGTAAAATAATGCTAAGATCCTTTTCAATTAGCAAAATGTTTCAGTGAGTGGATTGAGATCCAAGCAGTTTTGCTGTTGTCTGATTTCAGTAAAGAATTCATCAAAAATGGCTTTGTCAAGGAGATAATTAATGAAAGATTTTAAGAAGTTACCATTGGCTTCTGCGGTAATGTGTGCATTGGTGGCGTTGCCTGTATCGGCCGAAACCGAAGTACGGAATACAGCTGATTTGGATACGGTCATGGTAACCGGCGACCGTCAAGGTACTAAGGTTAAAACCAATGTGGTGAACAGCAAAGAAAAAGATGAAAGTGTAGAGACCGATTTGCGTGGCCTGTTTAAAGATGAGCCGGCGATTGGTATGGGTGCAGGTAACGGTACGACGCAGTATCTGTATATTCGCGGTATGGGTCAAAACTCGGTAGATGTGAAAGTAGACGGTGGCTATTCAGATAGCCAAATTCACTACCATCAAGGCCGTCATATGTTGGATCCTGCTTTGGTGAAAATCGTTTCCGTGCAAAAAGGTGCGGGTAGTGCCTCTGCCGGTATCGGCCAAACCAATGGTGCGGTAATTGCCAAAACTTTGGATGCTGCCGATTTATTGAAAAACAGCACTAACCCTAATTTTGGTGCACGCATTAATGCCGGTTACAACAGCAATGACGGTCATAACTATGGTGCCGCTTTGTTTGGCAAGGCAGGTGCATTTGATTACTTGATTGCCGGCAACCGTGTAGACGAAGACGAATATAAAGGCGGCAAAAATTATGTCAATGATTACAACGGTTCGAACCGTGTGCCTTACAGCAAATTGGATAAAACCGGCTACTTAGGCAAAATCGGCCTGAATATCAATGAAGACCACCGTGTCGCTTTAAGCCATCGTCACGAACAGCATAAAGGTGAGCGATTGGTTCGTGAAGAGTTTGGAATGTGGCAGGAATACCGCAGGCCTAATGGCAGTATTGTAACCCAAGCGCCGGCTATGCGCAAAATGACCGTTAACCATACCAACTTGGAATGGACAGGCAAGAACTTGGGTTTTGCCCAGTCAGCCAATGCGAACATTTACCGTTTGGAACAAGGCCGTTGGTCTGCTGATGACAGTGGTAATGGTTATGCGGGGGGACGAAACAATACCGGTGCCACTAAAATCAAACTCGATACCATTGGTGCCAATGTCAATTTCGATTCGCAAGTACACGACAATGTGACGGTAAAATACGGTGTCAACTACCGTAATCAAGAAGTGAAACCGCATCAAATTTTCCGTGAAGGTGTGCGTCATCAGGAAAAACAAGATGTCGGCGTATATGGTGAGGCCATTGTCGATATCAGCGATGTAACCCTGACTGCAGGCTTGCGCTATGATCATTTCAATTTTAAAGCCATGGACGGTAAGAAAATCAGCGATGGCGCAGTTAATCCAAGCGTAGGTGTCATTTGGCAGGCTATGCCGAGCTTGAGCTTCAGTGCCAGTCACAATTATGCAACCCGCAGCCCGCGTATGCACGATGCCATTATGTCTCACGGTGCACGCGGTGTGGTATCGATTGCTGATGGCACGAAAGCCGAACAAGCCCGTAACACGGAAATCGGTTTCAACTACAATGACGGTACATTTGGCTTCGAAGGCAGCTACTTCTGGCAGAATATTAAAGATGCATTGGGTACCAGCACCGGCCGTGACAACCACTTGTGCGATGGCAGTAATCTGCAATGTGCCTCTGAAATCATCAATGCCGGCCGTGTGAAAAATAAAGGTTACGAGTTGGCTGCTTCTTACCGTTATGAAGGTTTGACTGCACGTTTAGGTGTCGCACATGCTAAACCTCGTTTCTATGGTGAGCATTTGAGCTCTAATCCGGAATATGCTTCTGCCATTGGCCGTACATGGACTGCTTCTTTGGCTTATCGCTTCAACAAGCCAAACTTGGAAGTGGCCGTACACCGTCGCCAAGTTGAAAAAGTTAAACCGGAAGATAACTTCTTCACAAGCAATGCTCAAATTACTGCAGCTAATGGAACCGGTAAAGCTTCTTACGGCGTAACTGATATTTCGGCCAACTGGAAGCCTTTGAACAACGATAAGATGAATGTGAATTTTGCAGTAAACAACATTACCAATAAAAATTACATTCCGCACGCACAGCGCAGCAACTTGCCGGGAGCCGGTCGTGAATACCGTATCGGTATGAATTACACTTTCTAAAAGCAGTATGCAAAATGCCCGATTTGTGTCGGGCATTTTTTACGGGATAAATAATCAAATTGAATGAGGCCGTCTGAAAGTTATGTTGAATATCTGCTTGTTTTCAGACGGCCTTTTGCAATCCTAAATCAAATTTTTGATGGAAAGAAATATTAACGTTTAATTGCCAAAGTCAGTACACCGGCAGTCACCAAGCCCAAGCCCACCCATTCTTGCGTACTTGGGCGCTCATCCAAAAACACCACCGCCATCAGCGCGACCAATACCAAGCTGAATTTATCGACGGGCGCAACTTGCGAGGCATTACCCATTTGCAGGGCTTTGAAATAGGCCAGCCATGATGCGCCGGTGGCAAGACCGGAGAGAATCAGGAATGCCCAGTTGCGGCCGGTGAAGTTTTCCACGCCCTGCCATTTGCCGGTGTAGGTGAGAAACAAGGCCAGTGCGGCGATGATGACCAGCGTGCGGATAAAGGTGGCAAAATCCGAATCGATGCCCTGTAAACCGGCTTTGGCGAAAATGGCGGTGAGTGCGGCGAAAAATGCCGAAGCCGCTGCCCAATAAAACCAAGTAGCCCCCATGCGAAACCCCTTTTTTAAATAGAAAATAAACAGAGTTTCAGACGGCGTGATTAGCAATAATGCCGTCTGAAAACAAATATGGATGAAAAAAACAACCTTTCGATTTGAAAAAATGCGGTTCATTCTCAAAAACGTTATAATGCCATGATACACCCAATTCCATCTACTTGGAGGAGAAAACATGAGTTTCAAAACCGATGCCGAAATCGCTCAAGCCGCGGCCATGCAGCCGATTGCCGACATTGCGGCCAAGCTTGGCATTGCCCATGAAAAGCTGGAGCCATACGGCCATTACAAAGCCAAAATCAATCCCGACGAAGCATTTGCGCTGCCAAAGAAACAAGGCCGTCTGATTTTGGTGACCGCCATCAACCCGACCCCGGCAGGCGAGGGCAAAACCACCGTGACCATCGGTTTGGCCGATGCGTTGAACTACATTGGCAAACAAGCCGTGATTGCGTTGCGTGAACCGTCTTTGGGCCCTGTATTCGGTGTGAAAGGCGGCGCGGCGGGTGGCGGCTATTCGCAAGTGTTGCCGATGGAAGACATCAATCTGCACTTTACCGGCGATTTCCATGCCATCGGTGCGGCCAACAACCTGCTGGCGGCCATGCTGGACAACCATATTTATCAAGGCAACGAACTGAATATCGACCCGAAACGCGTATTGTGGCGCCGTGTGGTCGATATGAATGACCGCCAACTGCGCAATATCATCGACGGTTTGGGCAAGAGCGTTGACGGCGTGATGCGCCCCGACGGCTTCGACATTACCGTCGCATCCGAAGTAATGGCCGTGTTCTGCCTGGCCAAAGACATCAGCGATTTGAAAACCCGTTTGGGTAATATTTTGGTGGCCTACGCCAAAGACGGCAGCCCGGTTTACGCCAAAGATTTAAAAGCACACGGTGCGATGGCGGCTTTGTTGAAAGACGCGATTAAGCCGAATTTGGTGCAAACCATCGCCGGTACGCCCGCATTCGTACACGGCGGCCCGTTTGCCAACATCGCCCACGGCTGCAATACCGTGTTGGCGACCCGTTTGGCGAAACACTTGGGTGATTATGCCGTGACCGAAGCCGGTTTCGGTGCCGATTTGGGCGCGGAAAAATTCTGCGACATCAAATGCCGCTTGGCCGAATTGCGACCTGATGCCGCCGTGGTGGTTGCCACCGTGCGCGCACTGAAATACAACGGCGGTGTAGAACGCGCCAACTTGGGTGAAGAAAATTTAGACGCATTGGCCAAAGGTTTACCAAATTTGTTGAAACACATCAGCAACCTGAAAAACGTATTCGGCCTGCCGGTGGTGGTGGCGCTCAACCGCTTTGTGTCCGATACTGATGCCGAATTGAAGCTGATTCAAGACGAATGCGCCAAGCAAGGTGTGGAAGTGTCGTTGGCCGAAGTGTGGGCAAAAGGCGGCGAGGGCGGCGCGGATTTGGCACAAAAAGTGGTTAATGCCATCGAAACCCAGCCGAATAATTTCCAATTTGCCTATGAAACCGATCTGCCGATTAAAGACAAAATCCGCACCATCGCACAAAAAATCTACGGCGCGGCCGATGTGGAGTTCAGCGCCGAAGCCAACGCCGAAATCGCCTCACTGGAAAAACTCGGTTTGGATAAAATGCCTGTGTGCATGGCTAAAACCCAATATTCATTGAGCGACAACGCCGCTTTATTGGGCAAGCCCGAAGGCTTCACCGTGAGCGTGCGCGGCATTACCGTATCCGCCGGCGCAGGCTTTATTGTTGCCCTGTGCGGCAACATGATGAAAATGCCGGGCTTGCCGAAAGTACCGGCTGCCGAGAAAATCGATGTCGATGAAAATGGCGTGATTCACGGTTTGTTCTAAATCACATTAAATTAAGTTGGCTAATAAAAAAGCCGTCTGAACGTATTTTCAGACGGCTTTTTTATGTTAACCGATTTTCATCAAATCTCAAGTTAATAATTGTTCAAGCGGCATGTTTAAAGCATTTGCAATTCTTCCCATTACATCAATCGTTACATTACGCTCGCCACGTTCGACTTCACCGATATAGATTCGGCTTACTCCGGCAAGATGTGCAAGCTCTTCTTGAGAAAATTCTTTTAATCTTCTGATTTGCCCTACATTTTGGGCAAAAATTAGTCGATAAGTAATTGGAGAAATAGGAGATTCGTTCATAAATGTAGTATCTATTATTGGCGAATTTGTAAATGGAGAACCAACTAATCATCATTTATATAATGAAGATTTTGATATAAGGAATAAATATGAAACGTTATACAGTTAAATATCAAATGAATGGATCCTCGTCTGTGCCAAGTGCACTTGTGACAGCGAGTAGTGCAAGTCAGGCTCGTGAACAGATTAAGGCACGTTATAATGGTAAAGTAAAAATTATTTCATGTGTTGAGCATTAAAATCTTTTTTGTAATCAGAGGCCGTCTGAAAGATTTGAATCTTTCAGACGGCCTTTTTATAATATCTTCATTATTTTAGAAAAACCTCATCATGAATTTACTGCAAGAAACCGATATTTTAAAAGCCAAACTGGCCGGGATGCGGCCTTTGACGCAAAGTGAATTGCAACGGCTGCGCCATGAATTCATCATCGAGAGCAGCTACAATTCCAATGCCATCGAGGGCAATACCATCACCTTGCGCGAAACGGCGATGATTTTGAATGACGGCATGACCATTTCTGAAAAGCCGATTCGCGAGCATTTGGATATCATCGGTTTTAAAGATGCTTTTGAATATGTGTTCAATATCGTGGTGCACAACGAGCCTTTAACCGAGCGGAACATCAAGGATATTCATGCTTTGGTGTTGATGGCTAATGCGGAGCACCGTGGCCGCTACCGCAATATTCCGGTGCGGATTATGGGTGCGGAAAACGAAACCACGCCGCCTTACCGCATTGCTGAAGAAACCGCGCAAATGCTGCTTACCTATCAGCAACAATTAACGACCCAACATCCCTTGCAAGCGGTGGCATGGCTGCATTTGGCATTTGAAAGCATCCATCCGTTTATCGATGGCAACGGCCGCACCGGCAGGCTGTTAATGAATTTGGAATTACTGAAAAACGGCTACCTGCCCGTGGACATTAAATTTACCGACCGCGTCCGTTATTACCAATGCTTTGATGATTTTCACCGCAGCGGCAAAAATCCCGACAGTTTGTGCCGCCTGATTGCCGAGTATGAAAAAAGCGAATTGGAACGCTACATTGCCATTTTGGCCTGATTTTCAGACGGCCTTTCGGTTATAATCACGGCTGTTGATGAATCATAAAAGGCCGTCTGAAATGACCCAAAACGCAAACAATCTCTGCTGGCTCGATATGGAAATGACCGGCCTCTATCCTGAAACCGACAAAATCATCGAAGTGGCGATGATTATCACCGACCAAGATTTGAATGTGTTGGCGCAGTCGGAAGTGTATGCCATTCATCAAAGCGATGAGGTATTGAACGCGATGGACGAATGGAACACGGCGACCCACGGCCGCACAGGGTTGACCCAACGGGTGCGCGGGTCAAGCTACACCGAAGCCGAAGTAGAGCAGAAATTACTCGATTTTATGGCCGGATGGATTCCGGAAAAAGCCACGCCGATGTGCGGCAACACCATTCATCAAGACCGCCGTTTTATGGTGAAGTACATGCCGCGCTTGGAAGCGTATTTCCATTACCGCAATCTTGATGTGTCCACTTTGAAAGAGTTGGCCAAACGCTGGCATCCTGCCGTGGCCAAAGGTGTGGTGAAACGCGGTTCGCATCAGGCGTTGGATGATATTTTGGAAAGCATCGAAGAAATGCGTTACTACCGCGAGCATTTTTTGAAATTGCCGCAATAGTTTGAACAGGCCGTCCGAATGTTAAGTTTCAGACGGCCTTTTATCATTCGGACATCAAACTGCGCTACAATCGTCGCACACTGTTGATAAAAGGTTGCCCCTATGACCTACCAATACCGCCAAACCCTACCCGATACGCCGCTGGATATTGTCGGCGATGTGCACGGTGAATTTGCCGCGCTGCAAAACCTGTTGCGCCATTTAGGCTACGATTCGGACGGCCGTCATCCCGAAGGGCGCAGGCTGGTGTTTGTCGGCGATTTGTGCGACCGCGGGCCGGACAGTCCGGCGGTGTTGAAGTGGGTGAAATGCGCGCAAGAGCAGGGCTTGGCCTATGTGGTGCTGGGTAATCACGAATTGAATATTCTGGCGGATGACCGCAAAGACGGATCGGGCTGGTTTTTTGATTCGCGTGCAGAAAAAGACGGGGTCAACTATGCGCCGTGGCAGCGTGCCGATGAAGCGGAAAAAAACGGGTTTACTGCATGGCTGGCCGAACAGCCGATTATTTGCGAGCGCGCCGATATCCGCATCATTCATGCCGCGTGGCTGCCGGAAATGTTCCCAAAGCTGGACGAAGCACAGGCGCATGGCGAAGATTTGATGACGCAATACCGCCGTTTCGACCAAGAATTGAAACAGCAGCTTCAGACGGCCTCATGGTATGAAGATTACCGCTACGAGCAGCAGCATTATGCGGAATTGGCGGAGAATCCCGACCGGACACCGCCGCCGATGCCCGCTACCGCGCAATATGATTTTGCCCGCGGCAAAGCGCATCCCTTGCGCGCCTTAACCAGCGGCGTGGAAAAATTGTCGTCGGAATTGTTTTATGCCGGCGGGCGTTGGCGCGGCACCAGCCGCTGCCCGTGGTGGGAAGATTATCAGGAAGATGTGCCGGTGGTCATCGGCCATTATTGGCGCACTTGGCAGCAGGATCCGAATAACGTTGCCGCCGAACGTAAATTGCTGCCTACGCAACCGACGGCATGGCACGGTGCGAAAAACAATGTGTTTTGCGTGGACTTTTCCATCGGAGCCAGTTGGCGCGTGCGCAAGTTTCCTGAAAAATATCCGCCGCAACAATTCCGCTTGGCCGCATTGCGTTGGCCGGAGCGCACCTTGATGTTTGACGATGGGGAAGTGATGGCGACAGATTAAAAGCCGCTTATGTCTGGCGGCTGGTTTAACTTTTGCTGATACGAAATATTGCGTTGACGGATACTTTAAGGCCGTCTGAAAAATGATTTTCAGACGGCCTTCGTTTTGCCAATCAATAAATTTACAAATCAAACACCGCGGTCACCGGTGCGTGGTCACTCGGACGCTCTTGGCCTCGTGCGGCCAAATCGACTGCTACGTCTTGCAACACGGCAGACAAGGCCGGGGAAATCAGCAGATGGTCGATGCGCAAGCCCAAGCCGCGTTGGAACATGGCACCGCGGTAGTCGAACCATGTGTAAAATGCGCCTTCGGGGTGGATTTGGCGCAGGCTGTCGGTTAAGCCTAAGTCGAGCAGGTTTTGAAACCATTGCCGTTCGATGCTGGAGCAATGGATTTTTTCATGCCATTTTTCGGGATCGTAGCAGTCGGCATCGGCAGGCGCGATGTTGAAATCACCGAGCAAAACCAATTTTTCATGGCGGGTCAGTTCATCGCGCACAAATTCGGTGAGCGCGGCAAACCATTGTTCTTTATATTGGAATTTCGGGCTGTCGAGTGCTTCGCCATTGACGCAGTAAACGTTGATCACGCGTACGCCGTTGATGGTGGCGGCAATCACGCGGCGTTGCGGGTCGTCGGGCAGGTCGGGCAGGCCGGTGTGGACATCTTGTGGTTCGGTACGGCTGATAATCGCTACGCCGTTGTAGGTTTTTTGGCCGCTCCAAACGGTGTGCCAGCCCATCATTTGCAGGGCAGCGGCGGGGTATTTGTCTTGGTCGAGTTTGAGCTCTTGCAAGACCAAGACATCGGGTTGGTGTTCGGCCAGCCGGTTTTGCACTTGCGGCAGGCGCACGTTGAGGGAATTGACGTTCCAAGTGGTGACTTTCATGGGGGTTCCGTGTGTGGGAGAATAGACCGTCTGAACATTGAAGCCGAAAAAACAGCGCGGTTGGCTGACAAACCGCGCTATTTTAACATTGATTTTGGTGGGTTTAAACTCAGGCAGCTTGTTGGCCGGCTTGTTTCAGGCTTTTGAGCGTGTGCAAAATCACGGCGGCTTCATCGGAAATCAAGCGGTATTCCAGCACGCGGTGGTAGCGGGTGAATTCGACCAAGCCTTCGCTGCGCAGTTTGGCTAAGTGGTTGGACACGGTGGCGGCGTGTTGGCCGGTGGCGGCGCATAGTTCATTGACGTTGCGATCGTCTTCGAGCAAGAGAAACAGGATGCTCATGCGCTCGGGCTGGGCGATGAGCTTTAATAGGGTTGAGAGACGTTGGTTTTCCATGGCTGTGTTTTGTGTTCGGTGGAGTGGACGCGGTTGTAAAAAGATGAAAAGACAGTCATTCTTTTTTCGGTTGTTGTGATATCAAACCGCTTGTTTTGATTGAGTTTAACATCAAATTTGTGCTTGCCTGTCCACTTAGTTTAAAAATATTGTAAAGAATTGTTAATGGTGAAAATTAAAAGACCGTTTGAAACATTTCAGACGGCCTTTGCGTGGATTCGGCACTTATTTTCGGGCAAAACCTTGTTTGTGCAAAAACGGCAGAATTTCAGGGCGGATTTCGCCTTTAAGTGATTCGGTCATTTGCTCGACCCAATCGGTGTCCATTTTGCTGCGTTCTTGATAATAGGCGCGGGTGAGGGTGCGGTAATCGGCCAGCACTTGGTTGTCGATCGGCTGATAATGGTTTTCGGAAACCATGGCCTCCAGCGGTAAACGCGGGCGCAACATCGGGTCTTGCGCCGGATGGCCGAGCGCCATGCCGAACATCGGTACCACGTGTTTCGGCAGCTTTAAGATTTCGGCGGTGCGGTTGATGTCGTTGCGGACGTAGCCGAGATATACGCCGCCCAAGCCCAGAGACTCGGCGGCCAACATCACGTTTTGCGCGATGATGCCGCAATCGACGGCGCCGATTAATACCATTTCCGTCCAATCCAGTTGCGACTCAGGGGCAAAAGATTGGTGTTTGGCAAAGTCGAAACAGAAAATCAGCAGTTCGGCACAGGTGTCGATGCTGCTCAACGCGCGGCCGATGTCGCGGATTTGGAGGCGTACTTCGGGATCGGTGACGCGGATAATGTGGGTGCTTTGGAAAAAGTTGGACGTCGAACCGGCGCGGCCGGCGTTTAAAATAGCAGTGAGTTGTTCGCTGCTGACGGGCTCGTCGGTAAACTTGCGGATAGAGCGGTGCGCCAAGGCGGTTTCGATAACGGGTTTGCTGGATAATGTCATGATTTTCCTTTCTGTTTTATTGGGTATGTAAGGCCTTCTGAAAAAGATGGTTTGGGTCATGACGATTTTCAGACGGTCTTGATGTTGTGTTTTAGAAGGTTTAAGCGGCCGTGTCCAAACCCCCTCCCTTGGTTTAGAGAGAGGGACGGGTTGCTGAAACCGCAAAACTTTCCTACTAAATCGGTTTACGCCAATTTCAATGCCAGTTCGGCCAAGCGTTTGCCTTGGGCAAAAGCCAATTCGTTTTCATCGGTGCTTAATGCTGTACCGCCGTCTCGCCCGGTCACATGCGATGCGCCATAAGGAGTGCCGCCGCTTTGGGTGTGGCTGAGGGTGTTTTCGCTAAACGGGATGCCGCTGATGACCATGCCGTGATGCAAAAGTGGCAGCATCATGGTCAGCAGGGTCGACTCTTGGCCGCCGTGCAGAGAACTGCTGCTGGTGAACACGGTGGCCGGTTTGCCGGATAATTCTGCGCCCAGCCATTGCGGAACCGTACCGTCGATAAAGTATTTCATGGCGGCGGCCATGTTGCCGAAACGGGTCGGGCTGCCCAATGCCAAGCCGGCGCAGTTTTTCAAATCATCCGCAGTGGCGTAGGGGGCGCCGCTGTCGGGGATGTCGCTTTCTACCGCTTCGCACACGGTGGAAACTTTCGGCACGGTGCGCAGCACGGCTTCGCATCCGGCCACGCTTTCGATGCCGCGGGCGATTTGGCGGGCGAGATTGAGCGTGCTGCCGTTTTGGCTGTAGAACAAAACTAAAATGTTAAGGAAAGTTGGGTTCATGGCGTGATTCCGTTACAATGGCTTAATCAAACTGCTTTTCAGACGGCCTAAAGGGAAGGCCGTCTGAAAAATCATCATCATACAGTACATTAAGGAAAAGAGTATGCCGTTTTTAAAATGGTGGCAAGGCTTGTCGGAAAATAAAATGGTCGGTTTTTTGATGTTTGTGTTCGACCGTTTCAATAACGAACGCGTGCCGCAAGTGGCATCGAGCCTGACCTTTACTACGTTGTTGGCCTTGGTGCCGGTGTTGACGGTGATGTTGGTGGTGGTGTCGGCTTTTCCGGTGTTTGACCAGTGGACAACGTCGTTTGTCGAATTCATCAACCGTACCATCGTGCCGCAAGGTGCGGATGTGGTGTTTGAATACCTGAATCAATTTAAAGACAAAGCCAGCAAATTGACCGCCATTGGCAGCGTGATGTTGTTTGTGACCTCGTTGATGTTGGTGCAAACCATCGACAGCGCATTTAACCGTATTTGGAACGTGCACACGCAGCGGCCGTTGATGCGCCAATTTTTGGTGTATTGGGCGTTGCTGACGTTCGGCCCTTTGTCGCTGGGTGTGAGTTTGTCGCTGATTGTCGGCGCGGTAAACGGCTTGGGTTTGGAACACATTTCGCCGGTGTTGGCCGAAGCGGTCAGATTTTTGATGTCTTTGTTCTTCAGCACGGCCTTGCTGTGGGCGCTATACCGCTTTGTGCCGCACCGTTTTGTGCCGGCCAAACACGCGTTAATCGGCGCGGTGGTGACGGCGTTTGCTTTGCAGATTGCGCGCTATATTTTTGCGTGGTATATGAGCAATTTCGACGGCTATAAATCAATTTACGGTGCGTTTGCGGCAATTCCGTTTTTCTTGGTGTGGTTGAATTTGCTCTGGTCGATGGTGTTGGCAGGCGCAGTGTTGACGTCTTCGCTGTCGTATTGGCGCGATAATGCGTTTCGCCGTAATTTCGATTCTTCCGGCCGATTTGATGATGTGTTGAAAATCCTGTTGTTGCTCGATGCGGCGCAGCAGGAAGGCAAAGCCATGTTGGTACAGGAATTGCGCGGCCACATCAACATGGGCTACGACGAGTTGGGCGAACTTTTGGAAAAACTGGCGCGCCATGGTTATGTGTATTCGGGCAAACAGGGCTGGGTGTTGAAAACCAGTGCGGATAAAATCGATTTGGCCGAATTGTTTAAGATTTTTGTGTACAGTCCGTCGTATGTGAAGAAAGACAAGGTTAACGCCGCCGTCGATAAAATCATGCAGCCTTGCGTCGAAACCATGAACATGACTTTGGCCGAATTCCGTGTGCACACGGATAATCAGGATAAGTCTGTTACGGCCTTAAAGAAAATTTTTGACGATGTATAATATTCAGCCGGGACCTTTGCAAAATCCCTAGAGTCGGGGGCAGTTTGAAGTAGGCAAACGCAGAAAGCGCAGACATATCATTAAAAGGCCAGGCTTTCGGGCAGCGCATAACGAAAAATGTGCCAAAGATAGGGATTTTGCAAAGGTCTCAGGCCGTCTGAAAATAGTTTTTTCAGACGGCCTTCATTAATTCTAAATTCGAACTCAAATCCGCCATGAAAACCACCGCTTTTGTTTCCCTCATGCTCGCCACGTCTTCAGCCTTTGCCGCCCACGGTTTAGGTTTGGGGCAGCCGCCGAAGTATCCGCCGCATTTCAAAGCCTTTGATTATGTGAACCCGAATGCGCCCAAAGGCGGCACGTTGACGCTGCCGGTGCAGGGCGGGTTTGACACGCTCAATCCGTTTACGCTCAAGGGCGACCATGAAGCGGGGGTGGTGGCCTTGACGCTGGATACGCTGATGGAAAAAAGCTTGGATGAGCCGTTTGCCATGTATGGCTTGTTGGCAGAGGATGTCAGCTTGGCTTCAGACGGCCTGTCGGTCACGTTTAAGCTCAACCCGAAAGCACGTTTTCACAACGGCGAGCCGGTATTGGCCAAAGACGTGGCCGCTTCGTTCAAAACTTTAACTCAAGACAAAGCCGCCGCGCCGATGTATAAATTTTACTGGAGCGATGTCGCCAAAGTGGACACGCCCGAAGCGCGCACGGTGGTGTTTCGCTTCAAGAAGAAAAACGCCGAATTGCACATGATTTTGGGCGAACTGCCGGTGTTTTCACACAAAAGCTATCCGCAAGGGTTGGCAGCGTCGGCCAACGCCATACCCATCGGCTCCGGCCCTTACCGCTTTGTCCGCGTTGACAGCGGCCGTTTGAGCGAATACCGTCGCGATAAAAATTACTGGGCGCGGAATTTGCCGGTGCGCAAAGGGCGGTATAACTTCGATACCGTGCGCTTTAGGTATTTCAAAGACGACAGCGTGCGCATTGAAGGCATTAAGGGCGGCCGGTATGATTTTGTGCAGGAAAACGTCGCCCGCAATTGGGCGCGCGCCTACCCTGATGACATACTGAAAAAACGCGGCTTGGGCAAACACGAATGGCAGCACGGCAATACCGCCGGTATGCAGGGCTTTGTGATGAACCAGCGCCGCAAGCCGTTTGACAATGTTTTGGTGCGCCAAGCGATGGTGGAAAGCTTTGATTTTGAAAACACCAACACCAAGCTGTTTTACGGCGCATATCGGCGCAGCAACAGCTTTTTCACCAACAGCGCGATGGAGGCCGCAGGCAAACCGAGCGGCGCGGAATTGGTGTTGCTGAACACGGTGAAAACGCGGTTGCCGCAGGCGGTGTTGACGCAAAACGTGCCGCAGCCGCCGGTGGTGGATCCGCAAATCGGTGTACGTCCGCAGCTTTTGAAAGCGCGTGCATTATTGCTACAAGCAGGCTACCGTTATCAAAACGGCAAGCTGGTGGACAAACAGGGTAGGTTGCTGATGTTTGAATTTTTAAGCCCGAGCAAAACCTACGAGCGTGTTACCGCTAAATGGCAGCGTGATTTGGCCAAAATCGGCGTGGGCATGACCATACGCATTGCTGATCCGGCAGTGTTTCAAAAACGCATGAATGCGTTTGACTACGACATGACGATTGTGGCGTATGCCAACAGCGAAAGCCCCGGCAATGAGCAGTTTAACTATTTCAGTTGCGAAGCGGCGAAAACCGAAGGCAGCCGCAATTGGGCGGGCGTGTGTGATCCGGCGGTGGATGTGTTGCTCAAACGCTTTGAAAATTTCAGCAGCCGCGAAGAATTGACAATCTCTTCCCACGCTTTGGATCGGGTGTTGCGCCATCAATATATTGTCGTGCCCAATTGGTTCAGCGACCGCTATCGCGTGGTTTACCGTGACAATCTGGGCATTCCAAGCATCTTGCCGAAATATTACAGCCCGCTGGATTGGGTACTCAGCTCGGCGTGGATAAAACCGTAAGGCGGTTGGGCTTACGGTAAAGGGTAAAAAATACAGATAAGCGGTTATTTTTATTGTAAATAATATTATTTGGTTTATAATGATGGAAAAAATGCAGTATGAATAAGTGCTGCTGAAACCAATAAATATATACAGTGAATCCACTTTAAATAGTACGGCGTTGGTTCGCCTGGCCGTATTGTCTATACTGTCTCCGGCCCGCCGCCTTGTCCTATTTTAAAGTGAATCCGCTATAATTACGTGGAAAATGCAATGAATGCTTCTTTTAATCTTTCAGACGGCCTGTTTGTTTATCTATGGTGGGCGATTCCTGTAGCTTTGGCGGCCATACTGGCTAAAACCCATTGGTTGAGAAATTTTACCGCGCGCTTTGCCGTAAATGTGCGCGCCAAATGCTTATTGGAGGCCAAAAACTACCACGCTTTTCCGAATTTGGATGTGTGCTGCGCCGGCGAGCATGAGCAAATCGATTGCGTGTATGTGTCTCGCTTTGGTATTTTTGTGGTGAATACGCCGAACCGGCAAGGCCGCATTTGGGGTGACGACGGTAATGGCATGTGGACGTGTAAGCTGCATAAAAATCAAGCCCGATTCGAAAACCCGTTGTTGAAAAACCAGCAATATATTCAGGCATTGGCGGATCAATTATCGGTGTCGCAGAAAATGTTTTATTCGGTGGTGGTGTTTCCCAAACATTGCTGTTTTCAAACCATGATGCCGGATAATGTGTTGGACATCAGCGATTTTAAAGAATTTGTCGCGCAATATGATGAAGTGGTGTTTACCGATGAAGAAGTCACCGAGATTCGTGCCTCGTTGGAAAACAGCGAATTTGATGTGGTGTTTAACTGTGTAGGTTTTGGTGCTTAAGCCGGTGAATGAAATATAGTGGATTCACTTTAGAATAGGACAAGGCGTCGATCCGGAGACAGTATAGACAATACGGCCAGGCGAACCAACGCCGTACTATTTTATAGTAGATTCACTATAAATCATTAAAAGGCCGTCTGAAAGTTTATCTTTCAGACGGCCTTTTGATTGAATCAATTAACGCTTCACGCCGCTTAAACGCGCCCAGCCTTCATCGATTTCGGCATGTTCGATGTCGAACCATTGGCCGTAGATTTCGCTTAATTCCTCCACTTGCTCGTCTAGCAAGCCCGATAAAATAATGCGCCCGCCCGATTTGGTGCGGCCGGCCAGTATTTCTCCGAGCATACGCAAAGGATTGGCCAGAATATTGGCCACCACGACATCAAACTGGCCTTCGGGCAGGGCATCCGGCAGATAGAATTGCGCTTGCACATTGTTTTGGCCGGCATTGGCTCCGCTGGCGCGGATGGCTTGTTCGTCAATATCCACACCCACCGCCGATCCTGCGCCCAGTTTCAAGGCGGCAATCGCCAAAATGCCTGAGCCGCAGCCGTAATCCAATACGCTTTCGCCGCCTTTTAATTGCGCATCCAGCCATTGCAGACACAGGCGGGTGGTCGGGTGGCTGCCGGTGCCGAAGGCTAAGCCGGGGTCAAGTTGCAGGTTTACGGCGTTTTCATCGGGGGCATCGTGCCAAGAAGGGGTAATCCACAGGCGATCCGAAATTTGAATCGGGTCAAATTGGGCTTGGGTTAGGCGCACCCAGTCTTGATCTTCCAAGATTTCGGCGGAGTAGTTTAAGTCGGTCAGACCGCAGGCTTGTGCAGCAGTATTGATTACGGCAGCGGCATCATCGCATTCGCCAAACAGGGCAATCACTTTGCTTTGCTGCCAGATTTGCTCGGTCGGCATGCCCGGTTCGCCGAAAATGGCCTGTTCGTTCTCGGTGCCGGCGTAGGCATCTTCAATGGCGGCAGAAAGCGCGCCGTGTTCCATTAAAGCATCGGCCAACGGTTCGGCAACAGTGTCTTTAACAGCGAGGGTAATTTGTTGGTATGGCATAATCGGTCTCTATCGGGATAGGCCGTCTGAAACGGTAAACGGCATCTTCAGACGGCAATGAGTGAAATAGGTTTATTGTAACGGATGCGCGCGGATTGAAAAAGGCCGTCTGAAAGACAGGGCGGCTTCCCTTCGTTTCAGACGGCCTTGATGATTATCCGCTTACTTCCCGGCTAGTTCGGCTTGGCGTTGCGCCAACCATTTTTCCAAATAGTGAATGCTTACGCCGCCTTGGGCAAAGCCTTCGTCTTTGAACAAATCGCGGTGCAGCGGTGCGTTGGTTTTGATGCCGGTTACAGCCAATTCGGCCAGCGCTACACGCATTTTCGCCATTGCTTGTTCGCGGTTCTTGCCGACCACGCAGATTTTACCGATCAAGCTGTCGTAAAACGGAGGGATACGGTAGCCTTGGTAGATGTGGCTGTCAACGCGGATGCCCAAGCCGCCCGGTAAGTGGCAGCTTTCAATCAAGCCCGGGCTGGGAATGAAGTTGTACGGGTCTTCGGCATTGATACGGCACTCAAAAGCGTGGCCTTCGATTCGGATGTCGTCTTGGGTGTATTGCAACGGCAGGCCGCCGGCGATGCGGATTTGCTCTTGTACGATGTCTACGCCGGTAATCAGTTCGGTCACGGGATGCTCGACCTGAACGCGGGTGTTCATCTCGATAAAGAAGAATTCGCCGTCTTCGTACAAAAATTCAAAGGTACCCGCGCCGCGATAACCGATGCGTTTGCAGGCATCGGCGCAAGCCTGGCCGATTTTGGCACGCTCTTCCGGCGTGATGCCCGGTGCAGGGGCTTCTTCGACGACTTTTTGGTGGCGGCGTTGCAAAGAGCAATCGCGCTCGGCCAAATAAATCGCATTACCGTGTTCGTCGGCCAACACTTGAATTTCCACGTGGCGCGGACGTTGCAGATAACGCTCCATATACACCATCGGGTTGCCGAATGCGGCACCGGCTTCGGTTTTGGTCATTTCGACCGAGCGAATCAGGTCTTCTTTTTTCTCAACCACGCGCATACCGCGGCCGCCGCCGCCGCCCGATGCTTTAATAATTACCGGAAAACCGACTTTATCGGCGATTTTCAGGATCTCTTCGTCATTATCAGGCAAGGCGCCGTCCGAACCCGGTACGCAAGGCACACCGGCTTCAATCATGGCGTGTTTGGCAGAAACTTTGTCACCCATCAGGCGGATGGTGTCGGCTTTGGGACCGATAAAGGTAAAGCCGGATTGCTCCACTTGTTCGGCAAAATTGGCATTTTCCGCCAAGAAACCGTAGCCGGGGTGAATGCCGTCGGCACCGGTGACTTCGGCGGCGGCAATCAACGCGGGGATATTCAGGTAGCTTTGTGCGGAATTGGCAGGACCGATACACACAGATTCGTCGGCCAATTTGACGTGCAGGCTGTCTTTGTCGGCTTCGGAATGCACGGCAACGGTGGCAATGCCCATTTCGCGGCAGGCACGCAGAACGCGCAGGGCGATTTCACCGCGGTTGGCGATTAATACTTTGTTCAACATAATGATTTTCCTGTATTTTTCAGATGGCCTTTTGATCAGGATGCCGTCTGAAAATGTTTATGCTTCAAATGTTCCGAAAAGTTTCAGACGGCCTATTTTTGTCAGGCCGTCTGAAAGCGGATTATTCGATGATAAACAATGGTTCGCCAAATTCCACAGGGGTGGCGTTTTCCACCAGAATTTCTTTGACCACGCCCGATTTCTCGGCTTCGATTTCGTTCATCAGCTTCATGGCTTCGATGATGCACAAGGTATCGCCGGCTTTCACGCTTTGGCCGACTTCCACAAACGGCTTGGCGTTCGGGCCGGGGGCGCGGTAGAAAGTGCCGACCATTGGTGATTTTTGGGCATCAGCCAAATTGCGTGCAGGTGCTTCTGCAACAGGTGCGGCAACGGCCGCCGGAGCAGCGGTCACGGCGGTAGGCGCGGCAACCGGAGCCGGAGCATAAACAGGTGCCGGAGCGGCGGTAGCACGGGTAATACGGACTTTTTCTTCGCCTTCGGTGACTTCGATTTCAGCGATACCGGATTCTTCAACTAAATCAATCAGTTTTTTCAGTTTGCGCAAATCCATTTTGGTTCCTTAATAAATAGAGACGGTCTGTTGCAGAGCCGTGTTACGTTAAATAGTTACATAGTGATGTTGAAATCAGATTGTGTTTGCCCGTTACCGTTGAATGCGGCAACAGACAAATGAGATAGAGAATATGCCGGCCGTAGCTGGAATTTAACCAAGGTATTTTCCCGAAGTTACGGCAAAATGTCTAGCAAAATATCGAAAAACCGCTTATTTTGGCGGTAAATGTCAAGAATCCAAAAGGAAGCCAAGATGGGTTTGTTAATGAGAGTATATATTCTAATCGGTTGGTTTTATAAGAAAACAGGCCGTCTGAAAAGAAGAAATATGCGTATAATAACGGCTGCTTTGGATTGTGAAAAAAATTATGGATATTGCTGATTTTGACTTTGAATTGCCGGAAAAATTAATCGCACAACACCCGCCCGAAGTGCGCGGCAGCAGCCGTTTGCTGGTGGCTTTGCCTGATATGCCGCTAAAAGATGCGTATTTTGCCGATTTGCCTGATTATGTCGAAGCCGGCGATGTGCTGGTGTTTAATAACACCAAAGTGATTAAAGCGCGTTTGTTCGGCCAAAAAGCCAGCGGCGGAAAAATCGAAGCGCTGATTGAGCGCGTTTTGGACGAACATACCGCCTTGGCGCATGTGCGCTCGTCAAAATCGCCCAAGCCGGGCACGGAATTGATTTTTGAAGGCGGAATTAAGGCGGTAATGGTTGAGCGGCAGGAGGAATTGTTCTGCCTGCGCTTTGATGGCACGCAAACGGTTTACGAATTATTAGAGCAAAACGGCCATTTGCCTTTGCCGCCTTACATTCAACGCGCGGCGGATGATAAAGACGACAGCCGTTATCAAACGGTTTACGCCAAGCATCAGGGGGCGGTGGCCGCGCCGACGGCCGGTTTGCACTTTACCGACGAACTGCTGGCGGCGTTGAGAGCCAAAGGCGTGGAAATGGCGGAAGTGACCTTGCATGTGGGGGCGGGTACGTTCCAGCCGGTGCGCGTGGGCAATATTGCCGATCATAAAATGCACAGCGAATGGTTTGAAGTGCCGTCTGAAACAGTAGCGGTGATTGAAGCGGCCAAAGCACGCGGTAATCGGGTGTGGTCGGTCGGTACCACGTCAATGCGGGCGTTGGAATCTGCAGCGCGGGAAACAGGCCGTCTGAAAGCCGGACAGGGCGATACCGATATTTTTATTACGCCGGGCTATCGTTTCAACGTGGTTGACCGCTTGATTACCAATTTTCATCTGCCGAAATCGACGCTGTTGATGCTGGTCAGCGCATTATCGGGCATGCAGCACATCCGTGATGTGTACCAACACGCCGTGACGCAGGAATACCGTTTTTTCAGCTATGGTGATGCGATGATTTTGGGGCGCGTTGAACATGCAGAAGATTAATTGGATGGCAACTATAGTGAATCCACTTTAAAATAGTACGGCGTTGGTTCGCCTGGCCGTATTATCTATACTGTCTCCGGCTCGCTGCCTTGTCTTATTTTAAAGTGAATCCACTATAAAAAGGCCGTCTGAAATGTTTCAGACGGCCTTTGCCTTTGTGTCGGCAGTTATTTCTTGGTTTTAGCATTATTGCCATAATCGGCATAAGCATAGTAATCATAGCTGCTGTTGTCTTCACGTTTCATGCCGTTTAAGATGACGCCTTTGATTTGGACATTGCTTTGCTTCAGACGGTCGGCGCTGATGTCCAATTCTTTGGCGGTGGTGTCGCCGTAGCGTGCCACTATCAGGGTGGTGCCGGCATGTTGGCCCACAATCGATGCATCGGTCACGGCCAATACCGGCGGGGTGTCGATGATGACGTAGTCAAAATGCGCTTGGGCATAAGCCAGCAATTCGTTGAAACGGTTGTCTAACAACAGTTCAGACGGGTTGCTTGGGTAGCCGCCATTGCCGATAACACTTAAGTTTTCAATGGCCGTGGCTTGTACGGCTTGGGCAGGCAATGCTTGGCCGGACAGAATATGGGTCAGACCAAACTCTGAATCGGTACCGAAGGATTGCTGTAAATAGCCTTTGCGCATATCGGCATCAATCACCAATACTTTTTTGCCTGATTGAGCCATCACCACGGCCAAGTTAGCCGAAATAAACGATTTGCCGGCCTCCGGTGCGGCACCGGTAATCATCAATACGTTGTTTTTGGCTTCCAACATGGAGAAGTAAATATTAGTGCGTAAAGCGCGCACGGCTTCGACGGCTACGTCGGTGCCTTCCTCATGAGCCAACAAATAAGCAGGGCGGTTCGATAATGATTTGAATCGGCCTTTTAATTTGTCGCGCTTTTGCTGGGTTTGCGAATGCGGTACCAGTGCGGTCACTTCCATATCCAAATCTTCGACTTCTTCCGAAGAGGTAATGCCGTTTCGCAAGCCGCCTCGGAGCAGGAGCCATAGTGCGGCAAGCGTACCGGCACCTAATGCGCTCAATAAAATAATCACGGCTTTGCGTGGCGCAATAGGGATTTCCGGCGGATAAGCATGGTCAACCACGCGCACATTGCCTTGTGCGCTGGCACGCATGATATTCAGCTCTTGCTGTTTGCTCAATAATTGCACATAAGTTGCTTGGTTGGTTTCCACATCTCGTGTCAGGCGGATCACTTCTTGTTGTGTATTCGGCAGGTTGGCAATTTGTTGGTTGATTTTGTTTTTGGCATTTTCCAAAACCGACAGTTTATCCAATACGGCTTTATAAGAAGGGTGCTCCGGCGTGTAGAGTTCGGCCAAACCGGCTTCTTCGGTACGCAGCATGGTGATTTGGGTTTCAATGCTGGTCAGGCTCTCTAATGCACCTTTGGATTCCAATGGAATATCCAGAGAGCCTGAGCTTTGGCGATAGGCATTGAGTTTATTTTCTGCGTCTTGCAATGTTTCTTTCAGACGTGGCAATTCTTCGCTGATGAATGCCAAGCCGCTGGAAGCAACTTGAATATCGCGTTCGCGGTTTTGCTCAACATAGTTATCGGCGATGCTGTTTAAGATAATGCTGGTTTTTTCAGGGTCGGTGCCGGTATAGGTCAGATTAATAATTGGGCTGGTTTTACCTTTGCTGGAAACACTCAGCTTAGTCTTCAGATTGGCGATAGCACTTGGTCTTGAGAATTTGGTTAACAAGAATTCTTGATCAGGATTGGCCAAAATCTGATCAATTTTCAACACGGTTTCATTGTTGATGCGTACCGGTGTGCCAACGCGGCCTTCAACGGCGCGTTCATCCGGCAGGGTCAAAATAAATGATTTATTGTTGCGTACGGTGAGTTTAATCGGTTGGTTGAACCATTCTTCTTCAACGGTAAAAGTGCTGACTTTCAATTCAGGCTTAAGGTCATTGCTTAGGTTATGGGCCAAACGACCGAAAACCGGAAAGAACTTAGGGGTAATTTCTTGATTCAAATGCAAATCATCAACTGTTTTTCCCAATACTAAACGTGATTGAATCAGTTCTAATTCCGCTTCCGAAGGTAAAGGCTCATTAGAAAAAATGCTGTTGATTTCGGTCAGAATCTGGTTTTGTTTGGTTTCGATTTCCAGCATGGCATCGGCGCGATAAACCGGCGTTGCAGCCAAGCTGAACAGGGCGCCCAATATACCGCCGGCCAAAACGGCTGCTGCGATTTTGTATTTATTCGCCCACAGGTTGTGTATGTGACGGCCGATATCGATTTCATCATTGGCGGCAGGTGCTGATGTTGTTGGTTTCGTCATCAGTTAACTTTCTTTTTAAAACTTAAAAGTAATCTTAATTCATGACTCGCGAATGTTCATGTATCCGGAAGTCACAAGGGGTTGTGTCGAGAGTCGTTTAGTTTTTGCGCCCATCTTTGCGCCGCTTCTTCGAGCTGTTGAAAAACGGCTTCAAACATTTCCGGGCTTTGGCGGAAGGGATCGGGAACCGTTTTTTTGTTTAACCATTGGGCAAACAAAATGGTTTTGCTGCGGGCAGAGGGTTGGATATCGGCCACTTTGTCGATTTGCTCCGGTTCCATCACCAAAATCAAATCGGCTTTATCACATATTTCATCAGTTAATTGCCGCGCGGTATGGCCGGCAACAACCACACCGTGTTTCAGCGCGGTTTTGATGGCTTGGAAATCGGCATCTTTTCCGGTGAGTGCCTGAATACCTGCCGAGCTGATGCGATGATTGGGCAGTTTTTTCTGCAAAATACGTTCGGCAGTCGGTGAGCGGCAGATATTTCCGTGGCAGACAATTAAAATATTTTGAAACATAAGCAGTTAGCAGTAAAACCTAATAATTAGTTACCAAATGTATTATCCAAAGAGTTGACATTACTGATGGAGTTGGTAATCAAAGAAACCACACGATTCCAGCGGGCAACCGGTGCGGCGGTTACATAAATCACGTCTTCTGCGCGCAATTTGAATTCGCTGCCAACGGCATAGGCAGTGGCATCACGCAAATTGAGCTGATACACGTGAATCGGTTTTTCCAAATCACTCGGCGCTCGGCGAATCACAAAGACACCGGTAGCATCGGCATAGTTTTGGTTCATGCCGCCCGCATCACCCAAGGCTTGGGTTAAGTTCATACCGTGGTTGCCGATGGCCAGAGCGGTTTGACGGCCGACTTCACCCATCACGTATACTTTGCTGTTGCTGTTGTCCGGTACATAAATAATATCGCCGTTACTCAGCATATGGTTTTGCGACATATCGCCGTATTGCAACATGTTTTGCAGCGAAATGGTGCGGTCAACACCGTTATGCGTCCATTTGATATTTTGCGTATCGGCATTAGATGCTACGCCGCCGGCTTGGTTGATGGCATCCAAAATGGTCATCGGGATATTGGTAATCGGCAATTGTCCGGCTTGGGTAACGGCACCTGCAACCGATACGCGCTGTGAACGGAATTCAGTGACGTTAATCACGACTTGCGGATTTTTCAGATAACGGCGCAGACGGGAGGTTAAAATATTTTGCAGCTCATTAATGGTTTTGCCTTTGGCATGGATGCTGCCAATTAAAGGATAGGAAATGTAACCGCGCTCATCCACCCATGCGCCCCGGCTAACTTGATGGTTTTGCGGGTTGTTTTGTTGGACAGGGGAGTTTAAATCCGAATGCGCCCATACCATGATATTCAGGACGTCACCATTACCGACACGGTATTGATAGTTGGATTTTTGTTGGGCTAAGCTATGGTTAGTTTGAGCCTTGACGACCGGCTCGCGCATACGCTCAATCAGGTTGAGCGTGATAGGGAATACCGCTACGCGGTTGTCCAAATTGGTATCGGCCGCGGTTTCGTTTTCACCGTAAATAATGGTTTTCTTATTGGTTTTCAGTGAAGAACCGGGGATGATGGTTGTGCTGCTGCACCCGCCGGCAAAAATGAGGAATGATAAGCTGATTAAAGTAAGCTTTTTCATGTGTCAGGATGTCCTTGTCAATCTTAAGAAATTTCAAAGGCCGTCTGAAAGAAACGGCGGTGGTCTGTAGGTTCAGACGGCCTCTTGATGTTGCTGCCAAACCAAGTCGCAAATGTCGTCTTTTGGGTTGAAGCCGGTTGGTGCTTCCAACAATAAAGAACGAAGTGTGGCTTGGTCCATGTGCCGGCATGCAGACTCCATGCGTGCGAGTATGTCAGATAACTCAGGCCATGACAGCATTACTTCGCAGGCGGTCATGATACGCGGATGAGGGGTTTTCTGTACTTCATCGCCGATGAGCAGTTCTTCATACAGCTTTTCACCCGGGCGCAAACCGGTGATTTTGATTTCAATATCACCTTCGGGATGTAATGTATCTTTAATCTTTAAGCCGCTGAGGTTAATCATTTGTTTGGCAAGGTCGATGATTTTGACCGATTCGCCCATGTCCAACACAAACACATCACCGCCTTTACCCATCGCGCCGGCTTGAATCACCAATTGTGCTGCTTCCGGAATGGTCATGAAATAGCGGGTAATGTCTTGGTGGGTGAGGGTAATCGGGCCGCCGGCTGCGATTTGTTTTTCAAATACAGGCATAACCGAACCGGACGAACCCAATACGTTACCGAAACGTACCATGCAGAAACGGGTGTGTTGGTTTGGCTCGGCAGCCAATGCCTGCAAACAAAGCTCGGCCATGCGTTTGCTGGCGCCCATGGTGTTGGTCGGGCGCACGGCTTTGTCGGTCGAAATCAAAACAAAAGTATCGACATTGGCTTCAACCGCCGCTTGCGCGCAGAAGAGCGTGCCGAAAATATTGTTTTGAATGCCTTCGATAGTGTTGAATTCAACCATCGGCACATGTTTGTATGCCGCGGCATGGTAGACAGTCTCGACCCGGTAAGCACGCATGATGCTTAACAGACGATCCTTGTTTTGTACCGAACCCAACAGCGGCAATACTTCAATTTCACTGCCGGTTTCGGCTTGCGCCTCGCGCAATTCTTTGTCGATGCTGTACAAAGAAAATTCAGACAATTCAAATAACAGCAATTTGGCCGGACGGCAGCGCAAAATTTGCCGGCACAATTCAGAACCAATCGAACCGCCGGCACCGGTGACCATGACGATTTTGCCGGTGATATCCGCACGCATAAGATCGGCGCGTGGCTCAACAGGATCACGCCCCAACAAATCGACTACCGAGATTTTTTTCAAAGAACTGACGTTGATTTTGCCGTCAACCAAGTCTTTCATGCCCGGAATGGTCAAGACTTCGCATTTATATTTTTCCAAATGCGCAATAATCGCTTTGCGCTCTTCTTGCGTTGAGCTTGGAATCGCCAGCAAGATTTTTTCGACACCATAGCGGTCGATTAGGCTTTGAATTTGATTCGGTGCATAAACGGTTAAGTCATAAATGACGCTGCGCTGAATGCTTTTGTCATCATCGACAAAAGCCACGGCATTGTATTCGCGCACTTGCTTGATGGCTTCCAATAGTTGGCGGCCAGAGCGGCCGGCACCATAAATAATGACCGGTGTCATTTGTTTGGCTTGGCTGTCGGACAAAATCGCACGCAAAATCATGCGCGAGCTGGTGATTAACACCACCAAAAACAAGAAATAAACCAGCGGCAGTGCAAAGGTTAAGCGCTGCTCAAAAATCAGAATGCTGAGGAAAAAGACCGCAGCCGAAATGACGCTGCCAATCACGGCAGACGTTAATACGCGCGTGCTGACATAACGGGTAACCGCGCGGTAAAGACCCAAACGTACAAAAACAGTAATGCTTGCCGCCACAGTTACGATGAACGCCAGCCAGTTGGTTATGCTCAGCCATTCATCGGAATAATGGGATTTCAAGCTTTGGGCAAACCAAAAGGCAATGAAAATCATCGCCACATCATGAATGACAAAAAATGCCTTTTTCATGTTGCGGGGTAAAGCTAATAAGGTTTCCAAATTCATTTTGGTATTTTCTGAAAAATAGTAAAACTGTCGGTCAAACGATTTTTCAGACGGCCTTAAAGCGTGTGTGGGGCCGTCTGAAAAACAAGATGTTTACGCAGTTGCTTCTGTCAAAACCTCTTCAATATTCCGGCAGCAGAAAGCCATTTCTTCCGCAGTCAAAGTAGGGTGCACCAAGAACATCAAGCTGGTTTCGCCCAATTCGACGGCATTTTTCAAACGCTCTTTCGGGCGCCATGGTGTGCCTTCGAAAGCTTTTTCCAAGTACACTTCCGAGCAGCTGCCTTGATAAGCCGGTACTTTGCGTGCATTCAACTCATTGATGATGCGGTCGCGTGTCCAGCCTTCTTTCAAGTTTTCCGGTTTGACGAAAACGTAATATTTGTACTGCGCATGTTCGATGTAATCAGCAACTTCAACCAGACGGATGCTGCTGAATTTGCGGAACGATTGGGTTAATTGTTCGGCATTGGCTTGGCGTTTGGCCGTCCACTCCGGCATGCGTTTGATTTGAATGCGGCCGATGACGGCTTGCATTTCCATCATGCGCCAGTTGGTGCCGAAGCTTTCATGCAGCCAACGGAAACCCGGGGCGTGCTCGCGGCGGTAAACGGCATCGTAGCTTTTGCCGTGGTCTTTGTAAGACCACATTTTGTTCCACAAATCTTTATCGTTGGTAGTAACCATGCCGCCTTCGCCCCCGGTGGTCATGATTTTGTCTTGGCAGAACGACCATGCGCCAATATGCCCGATAGAGCCGGCCGATTTGCCTTTGTATTTGGCACCGTGTGCTTGCGCGCAGTCTTCAATGACCCATAATTTGTGTTCTTCTGCCAAAGCCATGATGTCGTCCATTTCGGCGGGCATACCGGCCAGATGCACCACAATAATCGCTTTGGTATTTGGGGTTAGCGCGGCTTTAATGGTTTCGGCGCTGATGTTTTGGCTGTTTAAATCAACATCGGCAAACACCGGATTGGCACCTGCGGTAACAATGGATGAAGCGGAAGCCAAAAAGGTACGTGAGGTCACAATGACATCATCACCCGCACCAATACCCATAGCTTTAAGTGCAACATCCAATGCCAACGTACCGTTTGACAATGCAACGGCATATTCAGTTCCAATATATTGGGCAAATTCTTTTTCAAATTCGCGGCATTCAGTGCCGGTCCAATAATTTACTTTGTTTGACAGCAGTACGCGTGATACTGCATCCGCTTCTTCTTGGGTGAAGCTAGGCCACGGAGAGAGAGAGGTATTAAGCATTTGCTTTTCCTGCAAAAAGGCTGGTTGAATTTTTCGGTGCCACTTCTTCCAGAATTTGACGATTGGTTAAAGTGTATTTTTGGCCGTTGATTTCAACGTAAGCACCATCGTAAGGCGGGAACCAGAATGCGCGAATTTTACGGTCTATATCGTCATCCGGTTGAATCTGCTTCATGGACTCCATTTCGTCTCGGCTTACATAACGGCCGCCGATATTTGGTGTAGTAGGCAGTTTTTCAGGGCTATTCACCGCTTGCATAATAATGCGTTGTGCGAAAGGCTCTAATACTTCCATGGATTTTTGCTCGAGTGATTGTGCCGTTTCAGTTTTCGAATCCATGGCAAAACGCTCAACTTCAATCAATTCGCCGGTATCAATGGAGGCATCAACGTAATGCGCGGAAATGCCCCATTCATTTAATGCATCCATAATGGCTAAATTGTAGCCACCAGTGCCTTTGTATTCAGGCAAAATAGCCGGATGGAAATTGATGGTGCCACGAGAGGGGGTAGTTAAAAATTCATCACGCAATTTGCGCCAGTACAAAATAGATAAGCCCAAATCATATTTCAGACGGCCTTCTTTCATTGCGGCCAGAGCGGTATCAAATGTATATAAAGGCAGACCTAATTTATTTGCGGCTGCCGTGGTGGGTGAGCCTTGTAAGTGGCTGTCTGTTAATACACCGGCAATTTCTACATTTGGCTGAGCCGACAAAAAAGTTAATAAACTTGCCGAGACTTGTTTACGGCCCATAAATAAAATTTTAATCATATTGATATTCCCAAAGTTGGATGATTACTTAATAATAAAATCAGATAGCTTATCTAATGACTTAATCCAAAAGTGTGGATGGTATTCAGAGGTAAAGTCATTAGGATCATTTATATGAATATTGTTTTCTGAAGCTTCTAATCCAATGGTTAACCAACCCATAAGCTTCGGTGTAATAAAATCCTTTTTAATATTGTCGCCGATATAAATAAATTTAGAATTTTCTCTACTGTATTTGTTTTCTATATATTCAAAGCGTTCGGCACAGGGTTTTTCTGAACGGTATGCTTCAGATATAAGAACATCATCAAATAGGTTGTGGATGCCGAGAGATTGCAGTTTTAATCTCTGCGTAATGCTTCGACCGTCAGTAATTAAGGCAGTTGCAATGAAATCTGTTATTAATTCTGAAAAGTCATGCGAAGAAATATATGGGTGAATATTCGGCTGATGCAGCCGATATTGCCATAGCAAGGTATTTTTTTCAGAATCATTAAAGTAACAATACCGGCATAGTGCATCTAGCCAATTATGTTCATCTTTTTTAACTGCATTCTCTAATTCTTCAATTGTCCAGCTTGAATATAAGTCGGAAATTAATCGGATAACTGACCTAATCCCGGATAATTTATATTCATGTTCTGAATACAGGGTATCGTCGAGATCAAATACGATAATACTTTTAGTAGGATTAATTATTTTCATGCACTAAAACTTTCGCATCGTAGCGCAACATGATTAGGTTATTTTCCCATTCATCAAAAAATGGAACATTTTGATTGAAGAGATATTCTTGCATCAGCCAACCTAAATAATTACCACCGGCTGCATAAGTAAGCGGATAGCCACCGCCAAAGCGCGGATTAATCTCCACACCATAAAACTCATCAGTATTTGGGTTGTAGAAAAATTGGGCAGTAATGCACCCCCGAGCACCTTTCAAAAAGCTCATTTTCTCAAGCAACACATCATATAAACGATTACGGCGGGTTGCGCCTTTGCTGACTTCTCCTGTGCGCACCTCAATGCGTTCACGAGGAACCATGCATTTCAGACGGCCTTCGTTATTGTAGTAGATGTCGACGGTGAATTCTTTAAATTCATTAATAATATCAATTAGTTGGCAGAATATTAATTTAGGGTCCGCCATCATTTCATCTGAAATATCGGATTGGCTGTCAATACGCTTGGCACCGATTGCACGACTACCGTCATATGGTTTGACAAAACAAGGGAAAGTTAAATCATGACGGTCATAGATTTTCGGTGATGTAATGCCATGTTTGAGAAACAGGTCGGCAGTTTTTCGTTTATCGCGACATAAAGAAATGAATTCGCTGTCGGAAATAATGATATGAATACCGGCTTCATTAAAACGAAGGCGTGCATCTGCTAATTTTTGCAGCTCCGTATCAATCGTTGGAATAATCAAGCCAACTGATTGATTCGTCGCCAGCTCAAAAATGCTGTCAATGTATGTATCGTCATGAATAGCAGGCACGGTAAAAGAACCGTCAGAAGCATGGCAGGCAGCAGATAATTCAGGAGCTAAATCGGTTGTGAATACTTGGATGCCGCTGTTAAGTTTGGCTGCTTCGGTTTTGAAATCCTCGACCAGCTCTACACGACGGCCTGCAGATAAAATGAGTATATTACTTTTCTTCATTAGTCTTATTACCTGTGAAATACGGCATAGTGGCCTCCCCGTTTGCAGAGATGCCTTCTTTGACAAATACTTTCTTAACCGTCAAGAATAAAATTTTCATATCCAGCCAAAGGCTGAAATTGTCGATATACCAAATATCGTGGGCAAATTTTTCATCCCATGACAATGCATTACGGCCATTGACTTGCGCCCAGCCGGTGACGCCGGGTTTCATTTCATGTCGGCGGTTTTGGAAATCGTTATAAAGAGGCAGGTAATGCATTAATAATGGACGAGGGCCTACTAAGCTCATTTCACCTTTTAAGACATTCCAAAGTTCGGGGAGTTCATCGAGGCTGGTGGCACGCAATTTGCGCCCGAAAGGTGTTAAACGTTCACTATCGGGCAAAGGGTTGCCTTGAGCATCAACGGCATCACGCATGGAGCGGAATTTAATCATTTTGAACGGCTTACCGTTTTCACCCGGGCGCTCTTGGGTAAAAAATACCGGCGAGCCTAGGTTCTTTTTAATGAGATAAATCAAAATTAAGAATACCGGTGACAAAATAATCAGACCGGCCGCCGAAGCAACAATGTCGAATAGGCGTTTGATCAGTTTATTCATGACCTAATCTTTCAATAAGGTTAACAATTCTTTGGTAGGAGACATCGCGTTTAAAACGGCGCATGATTTCTTCAGATTGCACAGGATCATTTTTATGCAATAAGATTTTTTGTGCGGCCCGTACAAAGCTTTCAACATCGCCCGAGCGATAGTTGGCGTGGGGCAGCAGCTGTAAAACTTCTGCGACTTCATCGTTTACCTGACTGTTTAAAATAGGCTTTTGTAAAGCCATATAATCCGACAGCTTGTTGGTAATCGACTGCATGGCATATGAATGAATGGCATTTACTGACACATCGCAGCCTTTAGCGATTGACATCATTTCTGCATAAGGAATGTAGCCATAAAATTTAATCGAAGCATTTTCATATTGTTTCAGCTTCTCTAAATCAGGCCCGCCGCCCATGATATGCAGTTCGACATTTTCGCCTTTATCCAAAAGCTTCTGTATGCCTTTGCAAACCGTTTCTACATCATAGCTGAAACTCAAGGTTCCTAAGTAGAAAAAACGTGTTTTGTCGTCACCAAAGTCTTTTGCACCTGCCGTATTGAGCTTAGGGAAGTCTGCACCGATATAAACCACTTCGCCGGGAACATTCGGGTTCACTTCTTTTGCACGATCCAGATAAGTCTGCGATACGGCAACCAATCCATCGGCATAGCGATAAGCTTGATTGGCTCTTGAAGCAAAAGGCAATAAGTTATGCGGAATTTTTTTCAAGAAAGGGATAACCGATGAAAATGATTCCGGCCATACATCTTGCACGTCAATAATCAGTTTGTAGCCTAAACGCTTCTTATGCTTGCCCAGCAAAAGATTGGTGGCAATCAATGGATAAGCGGAGAACACGATATCTTGTTCTCCGGGCCGACACTGCGCCAACCATTGCTCAAACTCTTTCACAAAGACATGATGGCTTTTGGCGCGATCCAATGAAACGTTTTTTTGATAACCGCTTTCTTTCATCAACATCACTTTCAGACGGCCTTGCGAAGCGGCTTCGGCATCTTCAGGCCGTCTGAAAGATTTATCGTAATGTTTGAAATTGCTGGTGATTAATAACACATCGTGTTGTTGAGCCAGTAGTTCAGCCAAATACCAAAAGCGGTTGAAATGTGGTTCGTTCGGTAATGAACAATAAGGGGCAACAATCGTAATTGTCATGGTTCAGACGGCCTTACATGTCGTACGCAGCCATGGTGGTGCGGTAAATCTCATCATCGGAACACAGATGGGCAACATGTTCATGCAATGCTTTGCCCATTTCATCTCGTAATTCGCGGCTTTGTACCAACTCCGCAACCGCTTCGATAAACGGTTCTTCCTCGCCAAAAGGAATGCAGTAACCGGTTTTGCCGTTGATGACCATTTCAGAAATACCGGCCATGTCGTAGGTAACAACCGGCGTATCATATAAGCCTGATTCCAAAATATTGTTACCGACACCTGCACCATGGTCGCCCACGCAATGCGGCGTATTGACCAGAATATCGACTTCTTTGAAGTAGCCGGTCAAATCACGCACCCCACCTAGAAAAGTGACCTTATCATCGATATTCAAACGTTTGGCTTGGGTTTTCAGGTTTTCCATTTCTTCGCCGATACCCGCAACATTGAGACGGACAGGTAAACCCCGGTCAATCATTTTTTTGAAAATGTCCAACATTAAGTGCACGGCACGAACGGTATCCAAGCGCGAAAGCGTGCCCAACATAATGTAGTCTTTTTCTGTTTTTTCAGGAACATAGTCTACTTTGTGCAAAGCATTGTAGGTGTAAGTGATTCGGTTGGCCGGGAAGCCGTGGCGAATCAATTTTTCTTGTTCGTGTTTACAGTTGCCGATGATGTATACGCCTAACTTGTCAAAAAGTTTGGCGATTTTAGGGTAGGTTTGCGGATCTAAACCTCGGGCATGGTAAAACACTTTGGTTTTAGGAGAAGCAATTTTGGCTGCAATGGCACAAGCAGGCACAATGCGCGCCATTTGGCAGTGAATGACGTCAGGCTGCTCTCGTTTTAACATTTTCATATAGGCAAACATGGCTTTGATATAGCCTTTTTTACCGCCTTGATAGAAGTCGATAGATTGCCATTTGATGCCTAATTCTTGCGCTTCTTTAATTAAAGGGCCGTCCGAAGAAGCCAAAATTACTTGATGGCCTCGTGCATTTAATAAACGGCCCAATCGGAAGGTTGCATTTTCAGTGCCGCCTAAGCCGGACATAGAGCTTGTCAAAATAATTTTCATGATGTTCTCGATAAATAGTTGGTATTTTGTATTTTGCCTGCAAGACAAGTGATATAAATAAAAATCAAAAAACACGGAAGCCAAATAAACGGCATTCGCAATATGGTGGACGGAATAAATCCGGCCAGCAGGAAAATACCAAGGCATACCCATGCAATCACTTTGGATTTGGAACGAATTTTTCGTGTTACCGTGCTTCTTAAATAAATTAAAATATAAGCAATAAAACCTAATAAAGAGATGATGCCGAAACCCAAATACAATTCAATAATAAAGCTATGCGGATTTTCAAATCCTAAGCTGTCACTCAAATGACCGCCGAAATACTCTTTAAAGTTTTTAGGCCCGTACCCGGTTAACAGCAAAGGCGGGTTTTGCCAAAAATAATTGTAGATTTCTTGTCGATAAGATACGGAATTGTCGCTACCTAAATCGTATAAGAATAAATAAACCCTTGATGAGAAACGTTCTAAAAACTGGTTGCCGTTTAATGATAATAAAAACTCTTGAATCACATTTGAAGGAATTAGGAATAAAGTTAATAGCATCAATGCTGTTATCCCGATCGTAATCAATCCGTTTTTTTGATAAACAATATAAATAAATAAAATTAATAAATAACAACCAATGGCAGTTCGAGAAACGCTTGCAAAAACAGCCAATCCGAGAGTGAAAAACAATATCCATCCGTATAAACGTTCTTTTACGGATTTTCCTTCTAGTTGAAAGAAGAATAAAATCGCAGGCGCCATACATACGGCACAAGTAGCGAGGTTATTCGGATTGAAAAACAAACCTTTCAAAGAGCCTGCTTCAAGTGTCAGCTCTTCACTGGCGCTAACGAATTGAATACCGGTTGCCAGTTCGATAAAAGGTGGCGCGGCAACATAGAGCGCAAAAACAGTTAAGAATTTTTGTATTGTGCCTAATGGCTCTTCGTCTCTGATTAAAACTTGATAAAAAATATGGAAAAAAAACGGTAGTACCATGAAAAACATAATATCCATGAATTGCGTCGGCGTAAGATCTGAAATCAGTAAATGAATGCCGGGCCAGATGCTTAATGCAGCCAGCGACAGCAACATCATGTAAATACTACGAGGGACTTTTTTACTTTCTAAAAATAAAACCAAAAAGCCGAATGCAATAAATAATATGGTTAAAGGGTTATCAATACGCGCCACTCCCAATTTAAATGAGAGTGTCGGGCCGAGCATATAACCCAACAACATTAAATAAAGCGTAACACTATAAATATTAAGACGTTTTATCTTCACAAATTTTCCCGATTAAGCCGAATGTTTAACTATCCGTTGATAAGTTGTCATAAGCTGTCGGACAACTTTTTCTGCTCCAAATTCATTTAAACAGTTTTCACGCAATTTTGCAGCAGGGTAGCGTGCTTGATTTTCGTATAGTTGAATTAATGCCGCGGTCAGTTGTTGTCGGTTTTCGACATCGACAAGCAAACCATTGGAATCATTGACGATGGATTCAGGGCCGCCACAACGGGTTGCAATAACAGGCAAGCCTTGTGAAAGTGCTTCAATGAAGACAACACCGAAAGTTTCATGACGGCTGGCCAAAACAAAAGCATTGCTTTGATACATCAAATCTAAAACTTCATTGTTTTTCAGACGGCCTAAAAATATTACGTTGTTTTGAATACCTAATTCTTCAGATAATTTGTGTAATTTGAATTCTTCATATCCGCCGCCGCCAATTTTCAGTTTGAGGTGGGGATATTTTTTGAATGCCTCTGCAAATGCCGGCAATAAAATATCATAGCCTTTTTTATGCTGAAGATGGGCAACCGAGCAAAAGGTAAAGTCCGGATTTTGAGGTTTGTTTTTTAAATCAATCGGGGCTTCAAATTGCGGAGATAAGATATTCGGTACATATTCCCACTCTAAGCTGTTGTATTCTGTTTTTAATAACTCGGCAAAATCACGGCTTACGGCTAATCGGGCAGCGGCATTCTCTGCAGCGGCTTGCATAAGAGGGCGTTGCCAGTTTCTAATGAGTTTTCTGGCATAAGTTGTACTGTGTTCCGTAATGACATATGGAATGCCGGTCATTTTATGAATGGTATAAGCAATCACGCCTCCTGAATTCATACAGTGGGCATGAATGACATCGGGCATACCGTTTTGCGCAACATAGCGTTTAAATAGTTTCAATGCCGATCTGATTTCTCTGTTGCGGTCAATATAAGGAACTCGCGGAAAAAAGAACATGCTTTTGAAAATATGGGTATGTACATTTGATTCAATATAGCTTGAAATCCCATAATTTTTAGGTTGCAGAGCCTTCTTAACCTGTGTCCGCAGAGAGCGGAAAATCGGTGCGATGACACCGACTTTGTTGCCTGCGCGCGCTAGCGCTTCTGCTTGTAAGCGGAAGAAGATGCCGTTAACGTCATCGGGTGTTTCCGGATACCAAGAAGGAATAATCAATATGTGCATGTTGTATTTTCTAATGTGCGTCTTATTTTTTCAGACGGCCTTTAATGATTTGCATACTGTTTTGCAGTTGTGATTTATTTTTCCAACCTAGCAAGAGCAATCCCGTCATCCACAAAACAGCAAAAACCGAATAATTTTGCTTAGTGCCAAAGTAGGTATAAATCAGGCATATCAAAAGGCAAAGTGTGGCTTGGGTGTAAATTTTTTCTCGGGGAAGGGCTTGCCATAAACGGGACGATAGCTCTGATTTCATAATGAAAAAGGCCCAAAACGAAACGGCACTTGCCATTGCGGCGCCTTTTGCCCCTGTATTTGGAATTAAAAGGTACAACAAGCTGAAATTAATCATAAAAGCAATAATATTAACTGCTGTGATTAGCCAGGTTCTTTTAACAACGTTTAAGCCGATTCCACTGACTTCGGTTAGTGTATAAAACAAAGGGAAAAGCATGCTCGATAATAGAATAAATTGAACTGGCGCATACTTTTCGGGCAGAAACCAAGCCACAACCGGTGAAAAAATACCCGTTAGACAAATAATGGCAGTAATTAACGTCGTCATAGAGAGGGTAATGCCGCCTATTTTATCCAGATTGGTATTTTCTTTTACCCATTTAAATACCAAAGGTGCCCAAATGGTTGAGAAAATGCTTTGGAAAATTAAGGCAACAGCGCTAAAGCTGATCGCCATCGAATAAATGCCGAGTTGTTCTAAGCCGGCCATTTCTTTTAAGACGAAACGGTCAACAGAGGTAAATCCCCAGTAAGCCAGATTACCGAAAGCCAAGGGTAAGCCGTAACGCAAACCGGTGTGGTACATTTCAGCCGACCAATCGGCTTTTATCGCTGCAAACAGTTCATGTCGTGTCTGGTACACCAATAGGGCGACTGTCAATACTTGGGCAGCTGTATAGGCAAAAACCAAGCTGACTGTATCAGTGGGCAGGCCAAATAAAATATAGCTTAATACCAGCACTAAAATTAAAAATTTCGGGGTTAATTGGCTGAAAGAAAAAGCCAGTGCCTTTTCCTGCATACGTAAAATCAATGCAAGGAAGCGGGTAAACAGGGTAGTGGTTAAAAATAATAAAAATAGGGCACCCAACGCTTTATCGCTGAGCGAGAAAATCATTTCAGACGGCCAAGCTATGTTCCAAAGAGCAATGAACATACTGGCTGCAATAACCAATATCAGCGGAGATAGGCTGAATGACTTGAATAATGCTGCTTTGTTTTCTGCTGCGTAATATTCACGGATATATGCTTGATCCAAACCGAGCCCTAAAATTAAAACAGTTAAGCCGGCAATGGTTTGCAATAACACAATGCGGCCAATATCTTCCGCCGGAAAATACCAAGAAATCAGCGGTAGGGAAATCAGGCCAAAAGCCGCGCTGCCGATGGGGCCGAGTGCATAACCTAAAATTTTACGTGCATTCATATATTTGTTTCAGACGGCCTTACGGTGGCTATAAGTGAGCGTTTGGGTAATGTTGGGGCCAATCGACCATGTATGGATATTTTTTAGAAGGGCTTTCTTGGCGCATCTAACTAAAGGCCCAATGCACCAAGAAAGCCGGCTGGCTTGGGTAGCCGGCCGGCAATGTTACGATTATGCTTTAATCACTTTAGGATTATTCACAGGGAATTTACCGCGGGTATCCACGATTAATTTCGCATGTTCGGTAATCATGGCGTAATCAAATTTATCGTGATCGGTGGTTAAAACCACGCAATCAAATTGAGCAATATTCTCAGGGGTTAAGGGTTCGCTCTTCAAGTCGAAATAATGATGGCCTGGAATATGCGGGAACTCAGGTACGTGTGGGTCAGAGTAAGCAACGTTGGCACCCAGTTTGGCCAGGCGGTCCATGACTTCTACTGACGGGCTTTCACGCATGTCGTCCACGTTTTTCTTGTAGGCAATACCCAAAATCAGGATTTTGCTGTCTTTGATTGAGCGGTTGTGCTCGTTCAAGGCCAAGCTTACTTTTTCGATGACATAGTCAGGCATGTATGAGTTGACTTCGCCGGCCAGTTCGATAAAGCGGGTGTTCACACCGTATTCGCGTGCTTTCCAAGTCAGGTAGAACGGGTCAATCGGGATGCAGTGACCACCTAAGCCCGGGCCTGGATAGTAGGCAACGAAGCCGAAAGGTTTGGTCGCCGCAGCGGCAATCACTTCGTGAATGTCGATGTCCATTTTATCGGCAACAATCTTCATTTCGTTTACTAAACCGATGTTGACGGCACGGTGGATGTTTTCTAAAAGCTTGGTTAATTCGGCGGCTTTGGTTGAGCTCACCGGCACGACTTTATCAATAGCCGGTTCGTACAGGGCTTTGCCCACTTCCAAGCAGGCAGGGGTATGGCCGCCGATGACTTTAGGAATGGTACGGGTTTCGAAGTTAGGGTTACCCGGGTCTTCGCGTTCCGGAGAGTAAACCAAGAATACGTTTTCGCCGACTTTCAAGCCGCCTTCTTCTACGCGTGGCAGCAGCTCTTCTTCGGTGGTGCCGGGGTAGGTGGTTGATTCCAAAGACAACACTTGGCCTTCGCGCAAGTAAGGTTTTACCGCGTTGGTGGTGTCGATCACGTAGCTCATGTCCGGTTCGCGGTATTTGTTCAGTGGTGTCGGTACACACAAGATAACGGCTTCCACTTCACCAATACGTGAGAAATCAGTAGTCGCTTCAAACAAAGATTGGCTGGCGGCGGCGATTTTTTCGGAAGGAATGTGCTCGATGTAGCTTTCGCCTTTGTTCAATTTGTTGACTTTGGTTTCATCAATATCGAAACCCAATACTTGGTAACCGATATCGACATAACGCAGCATCAGCGGCAGACCAACATAACCCAAACCGACAATACCGATTTTGGCGGTTTTATCGGCAAATTTTTGAATGGTAATATTTTTCATGACTTTTCTTATGTGATTGATAGGAAACTCGTCTTGCATGGCATTTGAACAGACTGTTCAATCTCATGTCTGTATGATTGCGGCATCATCACGGCTGACTGTAAAGCCGGATGAAAGACAGCTTTTTTGTCTTTAGGTGAGTAATGAAGACAATCATAAACGTTTGTAAGAGTCGTCTCAAACAAAAAAGTTTTGCCGTAAGAAAATACGGTTATACGGTAGTTTTATTACAAAGAATCAAAACAAAGCGGGCTAAAATATTAAAAAATATTATAAGATTATGAAAAATAATATTTTATTTGAGATTTTAGATAGGATGGATGAATAGGTGCAAAAGAATATTACATATTTAGGTTGGTTAAATAGTAGTATATTTACTTTATTTAACATTCATTAGTCATTAATAGGCATGTGTCAAATATAAATTGTTACAATTTTGTTTTGGTTAACGATAAATAAAATCAAATAAGAAGGCACATCTGGTTGAGATGTGCTTCTTACCATCGGTGCTCAGCTTAGAATCATTATCGGACGGGTTAATGTCCACTTAATATCAGCATCCAATATTTCAACCGCTTGGCTTTGCCATTGCGGCTCTTGCTGCAAAATATCAGGTCGCTCACTAAAATCAAACAGCATTTTGCTCGGGTTGCCTAAGATTTTAGGGGATTGGTACAACACCATTTCATCTACCAAATCTGCCTGTAAAAAAGCGGTATTGAGTGTGGTACCTGCTTCAATCATCAATTCGCCAATGCCTTTTTCTGCCAGGATTGTCAAAAGCCGGTTCAAATCGATGCGTTGGCCAATGCTTTCAGACGGCCCGATAATATTGATATGCGGACGAGCTAAATAAGGCTGCCAACGCGTTTCGTCATTAACCAGAGTGACAATCAGAGTAGGGCTTCGGCTGTCTGAAACCACATGGCTGTCCAAAGGCGTACGTAATTGGCTGTCTAATACCACGCGGACGGGCTGGCGCAGAGTAGGGAAAGCACGCACATTCAAGCGCGGATTGTCTGTCAGCACCGTGCCGATTCCGGTGAGTATGGCGCAGCTTTCGGCACGCATTTGCTGCACGTCGTTTCTCGCTGCTTCGCCGGTAATCCATTGGCTTTGGCCGTCTGAAAGCGCGGTTTTGCCGTCAAGGCTGGCGGCACATTTGAGCCGTACATAAGGGCGGTTGCGTTCTATTCGGGATAAAAAGCCGCGGTTTAATTCACGCGCTTCGTGTTCCAGTAAACCGCTCTCGGTTTGAATGCCAGCCTCGGCCAACATGGCCAAACCTTTTCCGGCCACCAAGGGATTCGGGTCGGTTATTGCGGCGACCACGCGTGTCACACCGCTTTCAATCAAGGCTTTGGCGCAAGGGGGCGTGCGGCCGTAGTGGCTGCAGGGTTCGAGCGTGACATAGGCGGTTGCTCCGCGTGCCATTGCCCCGGCCTGACGTAATGCATGTACTTCGGCATGCGGTTCGCCCGCTTTGACGTGGTAGCCTTGACCGACAATTTGCCTACCGTGTGCAATGACGCAGCCGACGCGGGGATTGGGGGAAGTGGAAAAACGCCCCAGCCGGGCAAGGGCAAGGGCGTTTTGCATCATCTGGATATCGGTGTCGCTAAACATTTCAGACGGCCTTTATTTGATTAAATTGACATCTTTTAAAACAGCTGCCAGTTGTTCGGTAGAAGCCGCAGTCGAACTGGCGCATACGGTATAAATATTGGTTTCGTGAATGGCAATGCAGTTTTCAGAGAGCGTGCCGCCGTCTTCAGTGGTTTGGCTGAAGCGGTAATTCATGCGGTTGTCTGTGGCAATGCCCACACGCATATTATCCATGCCTTTTGCGGATTGAAGGGTCTCTTTTAAATGGGTGAAATAGGCTTTGGGATCGGTTTTGGCTTTGCCCAAATTGGCGGTATAGAGCGTGATATCGGATGTGTCGTCACGTTGCAGCAAGGTTAGTTCGTCAGCCGAAATGCCTTGGGGGCGTAAATTCTGATCTTCAATCACATCAGTAAATTGAGCATTTTCAATCATGATTCGGATTTTGCCGTCTTTACTGTTCAGTTCTTGCACGGTGTTTTCTTCTGCCATCGGTGCAGATGCGCCGGAAGCTGCTGAAGCCGCCAAAGCGATTGGTTCAGAAGCAGCTGCCGGGGTAGATGTTTCGCTGACTTTATTGCACGCACTCAGCAATAATAATACGGGAACAGACAGTAAAAATTTTATGTTCATGTTGATTGCTCATTGTCTAAACACGGCTAAATGGTTTCAGACGGCCTTATTTGTAGAAAATCCCAGCGTTGTTTACACTTTTTCTTTTTTGCCTGAAGACCCGTTTGGGGATTTTCGAGTGTTGCCAAGAATGCCGAAAGGCACGGCAAAGCCGAATGGTTATTGATAATGCCCGAAAATCCTGAAACAATCATTCGGGCAAAAAACAAAAGCTGTTTTGCATAAAAAGTATAAACAACCCGACGATTTCCTACACCCTTTATTCAGTTTGATGGGATTGCGGCAACGTGGCAATCGCTTGGGTGAATTCCGAAACATCGTTAAAACTTTTATAAACCGAAGCGAAGCGCACATAAGCCACTTGGTCGATTTTGGCCAATTCTTCCATCGCCATTTCGCCGACCAGTTGCGACGGCACTTCTTTTTTACCCAGCTGATACAGGCGTTGCTCAATCAGGGCAACGGTTTCGTCGATTTTTTCCGGAGAAACAGGGCGTTTGTGCAGGGCACGTGAAAGGCTGGTGTGGAGTTTGTGCGGGTTGAAGTTGACGCGGCTGCCATTGGTTTTCAACACTTGCGGCATACGCATTTCAACTGTTTCAAAGGTGCTGAATCGTTGTCCGCAAGACACGCAGCGTCGGCGTCGGCGGATGCTGTTGGTTTCTTCCAGCAGGCGCGAGTCGGTAACCTGTGTGTTGGCGTGTTGGCAAAACGGACATTTCATATGCAGCTAAATCGTTTGTCTGTAAATAGATATTGTAACTGATAGCCGCATATCCGTATAGCGGAAAAGCATAACAGAGGCCCTTACTTTCGATTTTCAAGAGCAACATCTGTTAACATAGGTTGGAAGATATTCAAGAATAAAACACTTGGCGTTTCATAGCCAAGTGTTTTTCTTGGGCGGTGGTTCAGTTCATCTTGAACCTGCCGGATTTCCTTCCTGCTGATTTTCCTGAAATCCGTTTGTTTCGGGAAGTATTGGCGCATCAGTCCGTTGGTGTTTTCGTTCGTTTCCTTTTTCCAAGAAGTGTGTGGAATTTATCACCGACATGGTATCCGCCTACCGCGAAGCCGATTTAGTGATTTGCCGCGCCGGTGCGCTGACGATTTCCGAATTGACGGCGGCGGAGCTGGGTGCGCTGCTGGTGCCGTATCCTCACGCCGTCGATGACCATCAAACCGCCAACGCGCGGTTTATGGTGCAGGCAGAGGCGGGGCTGCTGTTGCCGCAAACCCAGCTGACAGCGGAAAAATTTGCCGAAATATTGGGCGGATTAAACCGCAGAAAATGTCTGGAGTGGGCGGAAAACGCCCGTACATTGGCTTTGCCCCGCAGTGCGGACGATGTGGCGGAAGCCGCAATCGCATGTACGGCATAACAAAAGACACAAAGGCCGTCTGAAACCAGTTTCAGACGACCTTTGTGCAACTTGGCAGGCTTATCGTGCAGGAGTATGATTCGAATAAGAATCTTTTTCATATGAGGTTGCCATGTCTGTAAAAATCTCTCCCGAAACCGTTTCCGCACTTTCCAGCACCATGCTGATACCCCTGTGGGCAAAGGCTGCGGAGCAAAGCAGGGCGCGGCCGCTTTTGCTTGACAGCGAAGCCGTGCGGATGTTGGACAGAATCGATTACGATTTCAACAAGTTCGCCAAAGCCAAAGCAACGCAGGTCGGTTGTTGCGGGCGGGCAAAACTGCTGGACGATATGGTTCGGCATTTTATCGCCGAATATCCCGATGCCGTCGTCGTGCAAGTCGGCGCAGGGTTGGATGCACGTTACGAACGCTTGGACAGACCGCGCATTACCGCTTGGTATGATTTGGATTTGCCCGAAGTGATTGAAGTACGGCGTATGCTGCTGCCGGAGTCGGGCAACCATTATTTGGGTGCGTCCATGTTTGATGAAGCATGGATGCACACTGTCGCCGCGCACGGCAAACCCGTGCTGCTCGTTATCGAAGGCGTGTTGATGTATTTTGAGGAAACACAGGTGCAGGATTTCTTCAAACGGACCGCCCGCTGCCTGCCGAATGTCCAGTTTGCCATCGACACCATTCCCAAAGCCTATATCGGACAGTCCAAACACCACGACGCACTCGGTAAAATGGACAAGCCGCCCGCGTTTCGCTGGGCAGCGGACGGAACAGACGGCATCCGCCGGCTAATGCCGGATGCAGAAATCATCGAAAAAGCAGATTTAAGCAGCATCTGCAAATCCCGTTATCCGTGGTATTTGCGCTTTTTGTATGCCACCGCGTGGGGAAGGCGCAAGCTGGATATGCTCTTGATGAGGATACGGTTTCCATCGTATTGAGATGCAGGGGTCGTCTGAAAAACTGTTTTTCAGACGGCTTACTGTTTGCCCAAGCCAAAATATTTTCTCGTTCACTCACTATTGCAAAAACGAAACAAATAATTTTAAAAATGATTTTACTTATCAAATAATATTGATAGCAATTCTTATATCTGTTTATAATGCAATCTTCTTACAGTTTGTTTACATTTTATTGCACGGAATAAACAAACTTTCTACATAAACCAACTAAATTTAAGAGGGAAACGAAAACATGACATTCTCTAATTCATTAGGCTTCCGCCTGAGTATGCTGACGCTGGCGTTGTCTGCGGGTTTTGCCCATGCGGAAGAACAAACGGTCAATCTTGACGAAGTGGTGGTCAAGGCTTCATCGACCGCAGTGCCGACCCGTGTTACCCGCAGCCAAATCGATCGTGAACATGCCACTGATTTGAAAGAGGTAATGAAAGACCAAATCGGTATGGGCGTTGGCGGCGGTACCGGCGTTTCGCAGTTTTACAGCATTCGTGCGGTGGGTGAAGACGGGATTAATTTGGACGTGGACGGCACCAGCCAAAGCACCAAAATCTTCCACCACCAAAGCCGCTTTATGCTCGATCCGGCTCTGCTCAAAAGCATTAACGTAGAAAAAGGTACCGGTTCGGCTTCAGCCGGTATCGGCGCTGTCGGCGGTACGATTAAAGCGACCACAGTTGATGCGAAAGATTTGCTGGTGGACGGTAAACCTTACGGCGTGCGGGTGTCCGCGGGCTTGAGCAGCAACAAAGGTAACAACGGCGGTGTGGCTGCCTATACTTATGCGAATGGTTTTGATGCTTTGGTTGCCGCCAATTTCCTAAACAATGAAACCTATAAAGACGGTAAAGGCCGTCTGAATAACGGCAGTGAATTGGAACAGCGCAGCTATCTGGCGAAAATCGGCTATGATTTCAACCAAGACCACGGCGTGCGGCTGAGTTTGCGTCAAGAACGTCAAGAGGGCGACCGCAGCAACAAAGCGGAATTTCTGACTGATGATTACGGCTCGTATGAAAACACCGGACAACGTGAAAACACTGCCAACTTGGAATATCACGGCCGCAATTTGGGCTTTGTCAGCAAATTGGATGCCAATGTATTCCAAATCAAAACCCACGATTACAAACCGCCTAAAGGTGGCGAAAAATATTCAACTGAAGACCGTAAAAAATATCCGCTGGAGCTGACAACGGCAACTGCCCGAGGTGCCAATCTTGATTTTACCAGCGACATTGGCAGCCACAGCGTGAAATATGGTGTCAATTTCCGTCGGGAAACGACCCAGCCGTCTGATAAAAGCAATGCTAAAGAATTGCCACCGGGTTTTTTCAGCCAAGCTTTTCCTGAGAAAAAAACCGATACCGGTGTTTACGTAGAGGGCATTTGGCGCTTTGATCCGGTAACGCTGACCACCGGCCTGCGTTACGACCATTTCAATTTCCACGCAGCCAGCGGTGAAACCGCCAAAGACGGTCAAGTCAATCCGAGCTTGGGCTTGATTTGGGATATCAATCAAAATCTGAGCCTGTTGGCAACCTTAAACCAAGCCAGCCGTTCACCACGATTGAACGAAGCCTTGCTGTCTAATAATGTTGCCGGTTTCTACAGTAAAGTCGATCCGAAACTGAAAGCCGAAACCGCCCGCCGTGCCGAATTGGGCCTGCGTTGGAATGACGATAATCTAAGTGTCAGCGGCAGCGTGTTCCATCAAAACATCAAAGATTTGGTTGTTTATAAATGGGGATTTGGCGAAAATAAACAGGGACGTATCTACAACGGCGGCAAGCTGAAAACTTGGGGTTATGAGTTTGATACCAAATACCGCTACGGCGGCCTGACTGCACGTTTGGGCGTGTCTTATGTGAAACCACGTATCAGCGGCGATGTATATTACGGTGAAAAACCGATTGAATCTAATATTCATGAAAGCTCGTTTACCTTCCGCAATATGGGCCGCCAATGGCTGACCGGTTTGTCTTATCAATTTGATCATCCGAAATTGGAAATCGGCTGGCGCGGCCGCTACGTTCAGAAGGTTAAGTTCTATGACGTAGCACGCAAAACCAAGCAGGCTGATGTACCGACCTACAAAGCAGGCTATGGCGTGCATGATGTGTATGCCAACTGGCAGCCGAACGGCAAAGACAATTTCAACGTGAATTTTGCGGTAAACAATATCTTGGATAAAAAATACCGCAGCCACAGCCAACGCTTCGCCAACGGCGTGGCACGCACACCGTTCTACGAACGTGGCCGTGAATTTACTTTGGGTGTAAACTACCGCTTCTAATCATTGCCTGATTAGAGAAAAAGAGGCCGTCTGAAACGTTTGAACTGCCCCCCAATACTTGGACAAGTTAAGAATCTTTCTCAAACAGCCTTTTCAAGCTGGGTTCTGTAGCCGACAGGACTCAGCTTTTTTAAGTTTAAACTAATCCGCTCATGATTGTAGTAACGTATGTAATCATCTATTACCTCTGTCAGCTCTGCCACCGACAACGCACCTTCCTGATAGAAGCTCTCTTCTTTTAATGTACCGAAGAAACGCTCCATCGGCGCATTGTCCCAGCAATTTCCTTTACGCGACATGCTTTGCACCATTCCTTTCTCAGCCAGTTTCGCCCGATAAGCCCCGGTGCGGTAAAGCACACCCCGGTCGGAATGCAGCAGCGGCGTTTGGCCTTTCAGACGGCCAAATGCTTTATCCAACATTTGCGCCACCAGTTTACTGTTTGCTCTGCGGCTTAAAGAATAGGCCACAATCTCCCGATTAAACACATCCGATATCGGCGATAAGTACAGCTTCCCGTCTGTGCATTTGAACTCCGTCACATCGGTCAGCCATTTGTCTGCCGGTTTGCCGGCAGTAAATTCACGATTAAGAATATTATCCGAAGCCTCTCCTATTACCTGCGGACGGTAGGCTTTTTTGCTGCGGACTTTGGCTTTCAGTCCCAACAAACCCATAATGCGCTGCACTTTCTTTTTGTTCCACGACAATACGGCGGCAATCCGCCGATGACCGTAGCGGCCTTTGTGTCGGCGATAGACTTCACTTACTGCGGTTTTGGCCGCCGCATCGGGATCGGCTTTGCCGATATGGTAATGAAAGCTGCTTTTGGGAATGCCGGCACTGTGCAGCAGATATTTCAGCGGGTGCTTCGCTCTCAACGTTTGAACGGTTTCGCAGCTTTGGCGGCGTTCTTTTCGTTGAGGGCTTTCATGTGCTTTAGGTAGTCGTTCTCCGCCCTCATGTAACGTAACTCTTCAATCAGTTCCGCCTGGTTTTTTTCGTGGTCGGGTTTGTCGGCGATAAACGGGTTTTTGCGTTTGGTCTTCATAAACGTAGCCTGCGGGTGTTGAAGTGCGGCGATACCGCCTTGCCGATAGGCGGCTATCCAACGGCGCAGGTGGGTGCGCGAGAGGTTGAAGTGCTCTGCGGTGCGCTGTTGGCTGTGCACTTGGTGATAATGGAGTACGGCTCGGTATTTGAAGTGTAGGTTATATTTGGACATAAGAAAACTGCACCTTTTAAAGTTGGAGGGGTGTCCAACTTTTGGGGTGCAGTTCACACTCATGTCATTTTCAGACGGCCTGTTTATCAAAAGATGGCCTGAAGGAATAGGGTAGTCCGTTTGTTGCTGCCAAATATGCTTATGTGATACCGGAGCCTGCCTTGATGGTGCAGATGCGTCTGCTGATTGCAGGGCTATGTCTGCGCTTTCTGTGCCGCCTTCACTTCAAGCTGCGCTCAAATCCGGGTTTTTCAAAGGTCTCCTGCCGTTTGAAAACATGGTTTTCAGACGGCCTTTTGTTTGTCATCTTCAGCGGATTGTTTACAATTCCCACAAAAAATATAGTCAATCCCCCTAATATAAATTACAATCTCCCCCATGACCTATTCAACAGACTTCCGCCAGCTCGCCTTAGCCAAACTCGCCCAAGGCCTCTCCATCCGTCAAGTAGCCAAAGAGCTCGGCATCGGCAGCGATACCGTGTTCAAATGGAAAAAGAATCCCATTCCCAAAGGCTATCCCAAAGACAGAAAACCCCTCAAAATTACCAAAGAAGCACTGCTTAGAGACGTCGAACAATACCCCGATGCCTATTGCTACGAACGGGCACAACGGCTCAACTGTTCGACCAACGGCATCCACCAGGCATTGAAAAGATACGGAATCAGCCGAAAAAAAGACCAATAAACACCCCAAAGCAGATGTTCAGCTCAGAAAACGCTTTATCAGACTCAGACACCGTTTCCAACTGAAAGAGCGTCCGATTGTTTGGCTGGACGAAAGCGGATTCAGAGCTTCCGTCCACCGTCCTTACGGTTATGCCCCAAAAGGCAGACGGTGTATTGATACCCATGACTGGCAGGGACGTAATCAGACTAATGCCATCGGTGCGCTGTATGATAATCAACTGTTTGCGGTTGGTTTGTTTGACTGTTCCATCAACAGCAGGATATTCGACACTTGGATAGAACAGTTACTGATCCCGCAACTGCCGCCCGAGAGTGTGGTGGTGATGGACAATGCGGCGTTTCATAAGGGTAAGGCAGAAGCCTTGCTGAAGGAAAAGGGGCATACCGTCCTATGGATGCCGCCTTACAGCCCCGACCTGAATCCCATCGAAAAGAAATGGGCTTGGTTAAAGGCGAGACGGAGAAAACTTGGGGTGGTGTCTGTGGATGAGTTGTTTAGGAGTGTTATTTAAATTTGTGGGATTGACTATAGCGCTGCCGATACTGCAAAAAAACGTAAAATAGGCGATAATACGGCTTTCCCGATTTGCGCCGTTGCAGCGCATTTCAGACGGCCTCTTCAATTAACCCAACTCAAAAAGGAATCCGAATGGCAACCGTAAAACGTGCCCTTATCAGCCTGTCCGACAAAACCGGCGTGGTTGAATTTGCCCAAACCTTAACCCGACTGGGCGTGGAAATCTTGTCCACCGGCGGTACTGCGAAATTATTGGCAGATGCCGGTGTTCCCGTTATTGAAGTGGCCGATTACACCGGCTTTCCCGAAATGCTCGACGGCCGTGTGAAAACACTGCATCCGAAAATTCACGGCGGTATTTTGGGTCGCCGCGATTTGCCTGAGCATGTCGCCAAAATGGAAGAACACGGCATCGGCAACATCGATTTGGTGTGCGTGAACCTGTATCCGTTTGCCGCCACCATCGCCAAGCCGGATTGTACGTTGGAGGATGCGGTTGAAAACATCGACATCGGCGGCCCGACCATGGTGCGTTCTGCGGCGAAAAACTGGAAACACGTTGCCATCGTCACCGATACGGCCGATTTTGCCGATATTGCCGTCGAATTGGAAAGCAACGGCGGCGCATTGAGCGACAAAACCCGTTTCAACCTGTCGCGCAAAGCCTTCAGCCATACTGCGCAATACGACGGTATGATTTCCAACTATCTGACCGGCTTGGCAGACGACAAATTGAGCGGCGAGCCGGAAGCGGGCGACTTCCCGGACCGGTTCAACCAAAGCTGGATTAAAGTGCAGGACATGCGCTACGGCGAAAACCCGCACCAAAAAGCCGCGTTCTACCGCGACCTGTATCCGGCTGCCGGCAGTTTGAGCGCCTACCGCCAATTGCAGGGTAAAGAATTATCGTATAACAACATCGCCGATTCCGATGCCGCATGGGAAGCCGTGAAATCCTTCGACCAACCGGCCTGCGTGATTGTGAAACACGCCAATCCGTGCGGCGTGGCCGTGGCCGCCGACACCTTGGATGCCTATCGCTTGGCCTATGCCACCGACACCACCAGCGCGTTTGGCGGCATCATTGCCTTCAACCGCGAAGTGGACGGCGCCACGGCGAAACAAATCACCGACAACCAATTTATGGAAGTATTGATGGCGCCTGCGTTTACCGATGAGGCTTTGGAAATCGTTGCTGCCAAGAAAAACGTGCGCGTGCTGGAAGTGCCGTTGGAGGAAGGCGCGAACCAATTCGAGCTTAAACGCGTTGGCGGCGGCTTATTGGTGCAAACGCCCGATATCCGCAAACTCACCGCAGCCGATTTGAAAGTGGTGACCAAACGCCGGCCGACCGGGCAGGAACTCAACGATTTGTTGTTTGTCTGGAACGTGGCCAAATTTGTGAAATCGAATGCCATCGTGTTCGGTAAAGGCGGCCAGACCTACGGTATCGGTGCCGGCCAAATGAGCCGCGTGGATTCAACCCGCATAGCCGCCCGTAAAGCCCAAGACGCAAATCTGGAATTAAACGGCGCATGCGCGGCATCGGATGCCTTCTTCCCGTTCCGCGACGGCATCGACGTGATTGCCGAACAAGGCATCAAAGCGATTATCCAGCCGGGCGGCTCTATGCGCGATGAAGAAGTGTTCGCCGCTGCCGACGAACACGGCATCGCAATGGTGATTACCGGCGTACGTCATTTCCGTCATTAATGTGATGTGAAGCCAAACAAGGCCGTCTGAAACCCGATTGGGTTTCAGACGGCCTTGTTTTATGCAGGGTGTGAACCGTCATTTTAAAGTATGGATAGTGATAAAAAAGCAGTATCTGGGAATGATGGGTTGATACCCATTCTACGAGTTAAAAAAATGCCGTCTGAAAATCCTTTCAGACGGCATTGATTGTTTATTCTGCTTTAGAACACGTTACGCAAAATCAAGAAGCAGACTACCGAGAGAATAGCGGCAGCAGGCAGGGTGATGGCCCAAGCCAAGCCGATTGGTTTCATCAGTGCCCAGTTGGCATCGCGGTTTACCAAGCCGATGCCCAACACTGAGCCGACCAGAATATGCGTGCTCGATACCGGCAAGCCCAATAACGACGCGCCCATCACCACCGAAGCGGCGGCCAATTCGGCGGTAAAGCCGGAAGCAGGGTGCATTTCGGCCAAGTCGGTGCCGACGGTTTGAATCACTTCTTTGCCGATAAACCACAGGCCGACAATCAGGGCGATACCGAATGTGAGCATGGCGACGGCAGGGACAGGCGATTCGGAACCGATTTCGCCGGTGCGCAATATGTCCATAACCGCGGCAAACGGGCCGATGGCATTGGCGATGTCGTTGGCACCGTGGCTGAAGGCGAAACCGGCAGCGGTGAACACCTGCATCCATGAGAACATCAAGAACGTGGATTTCCCCAAATCTTTGCGTTTCAAGGTTTTGGCGTAAATAAAGGTCGCCATCCACACCGCCGCACCAATCATGCCGATCATCAGGAAGTTGCCCACCGTGCCGATGCCTGAGTGCAGGTTTTTCAAGCCTTTGAAAATCAACATGGAAGCAATCGTCATTGCGCCGGCAGATGCAATCAGCGGTACCCAAGATTGCAGCGCTTTGTAGGTATCGATGCTGTTTTTACGGCTATCGATTTCATGCAAACCTTTATAGTAAGCCGATTCCAGCTCTTTCGGGTCTAAATCGGGGTCTTCATAAATCTGCACGTCGCGCGCCATAGCGGACGCGGCTTTGATTTTGTCGTGTTCGCTCAATTGCTCGAAAGATTCGCGGTGTTGCTCTTTGTAGCGTTTTTTCTCTTGCTTGATTTCTTTCAAACGCTCATCGGCAGCGGTGTTGTAATCCAGCACATATTTTTTGATTTGCGAAAACAACATATAAGACACCAAGCCGCCCAACAACGGCGACAATACCCAAGAAATGGCGATTTGTGCCAAGCGATCCCATTGCAGCAGTGAGAAGGCATCCGAGCCGCTGCCCAAGAAACCCAAACACAAACCGCTGCCGACAATACCTCCGATAATTGAGTGAGTGGTCGATACCGGCCAGCCTTTTTTGGTGGCAAACAGCAGCCACAAAGCCGAAGCGAGCAGGGCGGACATCATGATGTACACAAACTGCATAGGCTCAAGATCCATTGCTTTTAAGTCGATGATGCCCTTGCGGATGGTTGAAGTCACTTCGCCGCCGGCAATCACCGCGCCGCTGACTTCAAAAACCGCCGCCACCAATAAGGCTTGCGTGATGGTCAGCGTACCGGCGCCGACTGATGTGCCGAACGAGTTGGCCACGTCGTTACCACCGATGTTGAAGGCCATGAACACTCCAAACAAAGTCGCCAGCAGGAACAGCATGGTATGGTTGCCGTTGGTGTAGCCTATGCCCCATACGATAAAGCAGCCGACCGAGCAGATGAGTAATGCAGCAAATATAGCATTGATTTTTTTAATATTCGAACCTAAAGCAGGTGCGCTCATGATGTGTCCTTATAAAATGGAAGCCGTTTGCAATGCCGCTACTTTAGCCATGTTTTGTGACAGTTCTGTGACAATGTTAAAATTTGTTGGCTTTAAATGTGATGTTCTTTAATCTTTTTATTGGAACAAAAGCTTATGAAATTAGTAATGTTGTCGGCTATATTGGCCTTAAATTTAAGCGCGTGCAGTCATACCCACACCGGTGGCTTTTTCGGCGCGTCAAATAGCGGCACGGCGGGCGGGGTAACGCAGTCGTTCCGCTGGTGATAAATGGCTTTAAAGGCCGTCTGAAAGGCGCTTTATGAGATGAAACGCCTTTCAGACGGCCTTGCCGATGATGATGCTTCGGATAAACAATAAAAGCGATACTAGGCTGTTTTGCGACAGCTTTTTGGCATAGTTTGCGAATATTCGTGAAACTTTGCAATTTGCTTAAAAGTTTCTGATTCTTATTTGGCATTAAGTGCCAATAAATCAAAAAATAGAAGTTTAAATTTACGATAAAATCCGAATTTTCGTAATTTTAAACAGGCCGTCTGAAAAAGACAGGTAACAAAATGGCACAAAATCAAATACACACTCCAACATCAACTTGGCAAAGCCGCATGGGCGCGCTGGGGCCGGGTATTTTGATGGCTTCTGCGGCCATCGGCGGCTCGCATTTGATTGCGTCGACGCAGGCCGGTGCGCTGTATGGTTGGCAGTTGGCCTCAATCATCGTCTTGACCAACCTGCTGAAATATCCGTTTTTCCGTTTCAGCGCCCACTACACCATGGATACAGGCAAGAGCTTGGTGCAGGGTTATGCGGAAAAAAGCCGCTTTTATTTGTGGGTATTTGCGCTGTTGTGTTTCGTTTCCGCAACCATCAGCACCGGCGCGGTGGCGGTGGTGACGGCGGCGATTATCAAAATGGCCTTGCCGAACCTCGGCTTGGAAACTGGCGTGATTGCCGCCTTGGTTATGCTTTCCTGCCTGCTGATTTTGTTGAGCGGCCAATACCGCGCACTCGACCACGTATCCAAAGCGATTGTCGCCAGCTTGGCGGTGGCTACCGTGATTGCGGCAGGTATTGCCATGTCGCGCGGCATGCAGATGCAGCCTGACTTTATCGAGCCGACTCCGTGGACGCTCGCAGGTTTGGGCTTCATCATCGCCTTGATGGGCTGGATGCCGGCACCGATTGAGATTTCCGCAATTAACTCTTTATGGATCACGGAAAAACAAAAAATCCAACCTTCCAGCTACCGTGATGGCATTTTCGACTTTAACGTCGGTTTCTATACCAGCGCGGTGTTGGCAGTGGTGTTTCTGGTGTTGGGTGCGTATGTGCAGTACGGCAACGGCGAAGCCGTGCAAATGGCCGGCGGCAAATACATCGGGCAGCTGATTAATATGTATGCGGTGACCATCGGCGAATGGGCACGTCCGCTGGTGGCATTTATCGCGTTTGCCTGTATGTACGGCACCACCATCACCGTCATCGATGGTTATGCCCGCGCGGTATCCGAATCCGTGCGCCTGATTCGCCATAAAGACAGTGTGTGCAAAGGCGAATTGTTCGGCTGGTATCTGTGGGTCGCCGGTACCGGCTTGGCGCTGATTTTGTGGTTCAACAGTGCAATGGCGGAATTGCTGAAATTTGCCATGATTTCAGCTTTCTTGGCCGCACCGGTGTTCGCATGGTTGAACTACCGCTTGGTGAAAGCCGACAAAAAACACAAATTGTCCAAAGGTATGGAAGCTTTGGCGGTTGTCGGTTTGATTTATTTGGTAGGTTTTGCCGTGTTGTTCCTGCTCAATTTGGGTGGATTTTTAGGTTAAGTTGATTGAGAGTCAGAAAGGCCGTCTGAAATGTTTCAGACGGCCTTTGTGTGTTTTTTGATTGCATTTATATCAATCTGCTTTATATAATCCAAAAACAATAAGAACGCAAAAGGAGAAAAATATGGATTTGAATCAAGCATTTGAATGGTTAAAAACGCAAAACGATATTATCGTCGGCACGGATTGGTTTCAAGGCCGTTCTCTGTTTGGCGGGGTGACTGCGGCTTTGATGCTGGTGAAGTTGCAGCATATTTTGGACAAACCGCGCCGTCTGCGTTCGCTGACGGTGAATTTTATCGGCCCCGTCAATGCTGCCGAAGCCGTGCATTTGGAGGCGCACGTGTTGCGGGTGGGCAAATCCGTGTTGCAGGGCGAAGTGCATTTGACGCAGGGTGGTGACGTGTTGGCGGTGTTGCTGGCCAGTTTTGGCGAAGCGCGTGAATCAAAAGCAGTTCAGACGGCGCCAACTCCTGCACCGACATGGCCGCCGCCGCAGGATTTGCCGGCACGGCGCGATTTAGGTGGCTTGGAATTGGCGTTTCTGCATTATTTGGATTTGCGCTGGGCGGAAGGGGCGCAGGCGTTTAGCGGGGCGGAACATGCTTCGTTTGGTGCCTATACGCGTTTTCAAAACCAACAAGGCGATTTTACTTTGGCGCATTTGGTGGCGTTGGCCGACGGCTTCCCGCCGGCGCCTTCGGTGTTGATTGAGGGCATTGCACCGATGAGCAGCCTGACCTGGACGCTGGAATTGCTGCAAGAGCCGCAAGACATCACGCTGGATGATTTTTGGCAATACAAAGTGCACACCGATTACGCGGCGGAAGGTTACGGCCACACCGAAGCGCGGATGTGGGACAAAAAAGGTGTGTTGACACTCATCAGCCGCCAAACGGTAACGGTGTTTGCCTAAGGCCGTTTGCAGGGTAAAAGATAATTTCATGTGTCATGCGATTGAGGAAAAGGCCGTCTGAAATGTTTTTCATACGGCCTTTTTATATCAATTTACATGACAATAAATTGATTAAAAATAAAGCATTTTTTAACTGTTTTAAATAGACCATAAAAATTAAATTATTTAAAATCATATAGTTAATAGAATACTATGCGAGATTTGCATCAATCCTACCTGTAGGGCTTGAAATGTCAATTTAATTGATATTATACTCGAGCCATGTTCAAGCAAACACCCGAATAATGTAAAGGAGGGAAACCATGTCATACGAAAACCGCTGGCAGACTGTGAAAGTGGCTGTAGAAAACCAAATCGCTTGGGTATCGTTCAACCGCCCCGACAAACGCAATGCCATGAGCCCGACGCTCAACCGCGAAATGGGTGATGTGTTGGAAGTGTTGGAGCAGGATGCCGATGTCGGCGTGGTGGTGATTACCGGCGAGGGCAGTGCGTGGACGGCGGGCATGGATTTGAAAGAGTATTTCCGCGAAACTGACGGCCTGCCGGAAATCGCCCAAGAAAAAGCCCGCCGCGAAGCGTGCAAATGGCAATGGCAGATGCTGCGTTTTTACAATAAACCGACCATTGCGATGGTAAACGGCTGGTGTTTCGGCGGTGCATTCTCGCCGCTGGTGGCTTGCGATTTGGCGATTGCCGCCGATGAAGCCGTGTTCGGTTTGTCGGAAATCAACTGGGGCATTCCGCCGGGCAATCTGGTCAGCAAAGCCATGGCGGATACCGTCGGCCACCGCCAATCGCTCTATTACATCATGACCGGCGAAACTTTCAACGGCAAACAGGCCGCTGAAATGGGCTTGGTTAACAAGAGTGTGCCGCTGGCCGAATTGCGCGCCGAAGTGGAGAAATTGTGCCGAACGCTGCTGGAGAAAAATCCGGTGGTGCTGCGTTATGCGAAAAACGGTTTCAAACGCTGCCGCGAGCTGACTTGGGATCAAAACGAAGATTACCTGTACGCCAAGTTGGATCAGTGTCTGTTCCGTGATCCGGAAGGCGGCCGTGCGGAAGGTATGCGCCAGTTCTTGGATGAAAAATCCATCAAACCGGGCTTGCAGACTTATAAACGATAAGGTTGAATAGGCCGTCTGAAACTTTTTGCGATGAAGTAAAGTTGCTTTGTGACGGCGGACTGCTCTCTTCCGTCGGGGAGAGGGAACGGATGCCGGGAGCATTGGCGGTTTCCTGAACACGCAAAAGGATTCATATGGCTCAATCCGGATATTGATGCCGTCTGAAACATTCAGACGGCCTGAGGCAACAGGAGAATTTCATGAATCAAGTCAATTTGTTTATCAATGGTGAATCGCGTCCGGCGGCAGACGGCCAAACATTCGAGCGTTTCGGACCTTTGAGCGGTCAGGCGGCAACAATGGCGGCGGCCGGTAAGGCGGCGGATGCCAATGCGGCGGTGGAGGCGGCGGCGAAGGCGTTTCCGGCTTGGGCGGCGTTGCCGCCGGGAGAAAAACGCAACCGTTTGCTGAAAGCGGCGGATTTGCTGGCGTCGCGTGCGGAAGAATTTGTCGAAATCGGTATCGGCGAGATGGGCTCGAGCGGCGCGTGGTATGGTTTTAATGTGCATTTGGCGGCCAATATGCTGCGCGATGCGGCGGGCATGGTGACGCAGATTCAAGGCAATGTGATTCCGAGCGATGTGCCGGGCCGTATGGCAATGGGTATGCGTGTGCCGTGCGGCGTGGTGGTGGGTATGGCGCCTTGGAATGCGCCGGTGATTTTGGCGACCCGTGCGCTGGCGATGCCCTTGGCGTGCGGCAATACGGTGGTGTTGAAGGCTTCGGAAAACTGCCCGGCCACGCATGAATTGCTGGTGCGCACCTTAAACGAAGCCGGTTTGGGGAAAGGCGTGGTGAACTTGGTAACCCACAGCGCGGAGGATGCGCCGGAAGTGGTGTCGGCTTTGATTGCCCACCCCGCGGTAAAACGTGTCAACTTCACCGGCTCGACCCATGTCGGCAAAATTATTGCCAAACAATGCGCCGAATACTTGAAACCGGTGGTGTTGGAATTGGGCGGCAAAGCACCGGTGATTGTGTGCGAAGACGCCGATTTGGACGAAGCGGCCAATGCGATTGCGTTTGGTGCATTCTTCAACCAAGGCCAAATCTGCATGAGCACCGAGCGCGTGTTGGTGCATGAAAGCGTGGCCGACGATTTAATCGGCCGTCTGAAAGCGAAAATCGACGGTTTCGTTACCGGCGACCCACGCGGACAAGTCCACATCGCCCATGTGGAAAGCAAACGCTCGGCCGACCGCATTTTGGCCATGGTGCGCGATGCGGAAGACAAAGGTGCGAAAGCGATTACCGGATACCAAGTCAACGGTACTGCCATCAGCCCGATTTTGCTCGACGGCATTGCCCCGGGCATGCAGCTTTATACCGAAGAATCGTTCGGTCCGGTGTGTACGTTGGAGCGTGTGCAAGACGATGAAGAAGCGGTTGCCAAAGCCAACGATTCCGTGTTCGGCTTGTCGGCAGCCGTATTCAGCCGTGATTTGGGCCGCGCAATGGCGATTGCACAGAGGATTGAAAGCGGTATCTGCCACATCAATTCTGCCACTGTTGACGATGAAGCGCCGATGCCGTTTGGTGGTGTGAAAGAGAGCGGTTACGGCCGCTTCGGCAGCCATGCGTCGATTAACGAATTTACCGAGTTGCGTTGGATTACCGTACGGAGCACGCCGAAACATTATCCGATTTAAGCATCCAATTCAGACGGCCTTGACAATAAAACCGGCGGCAAACGCAACGAGGCCGTCTGAACACCAAAGCAGAGGAGAAACTGCATGAACACCACATCTTATCTCGATTATCCCATCCGTCCGGTCAAGCTGGGCGGCCATGAAGTGGACGTGCGCGAAGAGGGCGGCACGTTTTATATCCATCCTAAAGAAATCTTAAAACCTTATCCCGAAGTATTGTCGCAGCGTTTGTATGAAAATGCCGAAAAATACCCCGACCGTGTGTTTGTCGCCCGTCGCAGTGCCGGCGGACAATGGCAGAAATACACCTATGCGCAAACACTGCAAGCCGTGCGAAACATTGCTCAAGCCTTGATGCCGTATCGATTGTCCGCCGGGCGGCCGCTGATGATTTTGTCGGAAAATTCCATCGAAACCTTCCTGCTCAATTTTGGTGCGATGGTGGCGGGGATGCCGCATGCCTATGTGGCACCGGCTTATTCGCTGGTGGCCGACAGCCCCGACAAGCTGCGTCATGTGGTTGACACGCTTACCCCGGGCATGTTCTTTGCGGGCGACGGCAAAGGTTTCAGACGGCATCTTGAAGCCTGCGGTCAGCTCGACAAGCCGATTATCACCACCACCGGCGATTTGGACGGCCATGCCTGCCTGAAATTTGACGATTTTCTCAATACGCCGGCCACCGGTGAAGTAGAGCGGCGTCACGCGCGGATTCGGGCCGACGATATTGCCAAATTCCTGTTTACTTCCGGCTCGACGGCATTGCCGAAAGTGGTGCCGACCACACACAGAATGCTGTGCAGCAACCAGCAAATGTTGCGCCAAACCTTGGCGGTGATGGAGGACGAGCCGCCGGTATTGGTGGACTGGCTGAGCTGGCATCACACTTTTGGCGGCAGCCACAATTTAGGCATTGTGCTGTACAACGCCGGCACGTTCTACATCGATGACGGACGCCCGACGCCTGAGTGCTTCCCCGAAACCATCCGCAATCTGAAAGAAATTTCGCCGACCATGTATCTGAATGTGCCGGTGGCGTGGGCGCAACTGGCCAACGCGTTGCAAGATGATGCCCAATTGCGCGATACCTTCTTTAAAAATGTGAAGCTGTTTTTCTTTGCCGGTGCGGCCTTGTCGCAAGATTTGTGGCAAAAACTTTCCGACATCAGCTACACGCATTGCGGCGAACGCATCCGCATCATGGCGGGTTTGGGCATGACTGAAACCTCCCCTTCCTGCACCTTCACCACAGGGCCGTCGAATTTGGAAGCCGGTTTTGTCGGTTTTCCTGCGCCGGGCTGCGAAGTGAAGCTGGTGCCGGTGGATGACAAAATCGAATTGCGTGTGCGCGGCCCGCATGTGATGCGCGGCTATTGGCGACACGATAATGCACGCGGCAGCTTTGACGAAGAAGGCTTTTATTGCACCGGCGATGCCGTGCGCCTGCTCAATCCCGACAACATCGAAGACGGCTTGGTGTACGACGGCCGCATCGCCGAAGACTTCAAACTGATGACCGGCACCTTTGTCAACGTGGGCGAATTGCGCAACCGCATTCTGATTCACGGCAACGAGCTGATCGAAGACGTGGTGTTGGTGGGCGAGGGCAAAGACGAAATCGGCGTATTGGCTTTCCCGAAACCGACTGTTACCCGCCGCAAAAGCGGTTTGCCTGATGCCGATTGGCATGATGTTTTGTTGAGTGAACCGGTGCAGCAATGGTTTGCAGACTTTATGGCCAGAATCAACAAAGGCTATAGCGCCAGCTCAAAACGCATTGCGCGGCTGTATCTGATGGAAGAAGCCGCCGACAGCGCCGCGGGAGAAAAAACCGACAAAGGCAATCTGAATCAGCGTCTGTTGCGCAACCGCCGTGCGCAGCAAATCGAAGCCTTGTATGGCAGCGCAGACGATCCGTTCCGCTTTGCCGCGCCTTAAATTTTTTCAGACAGCATTGAGACTTTTGCCAAATCCCCATCTTTGGCACATTTCTTCGTTATGCGATGCCCTAACTTCGAACTGCACTCAAAATCTGGGGTTTGGCTTAAATTTAATGAGGCCGTCTGAAAATATAGTGGATCACTTTAAAATAGTACGGCGTTGGCTCGCCTGGCCGTATTATCCATACTGTCTTCGGCTCGCCGCCTTGTTTTATTTTTAAAGCGAACCCACTATACAACCAAAATAAATCAATAAGTACATGAAATACAAGGAGAACATGATGTCAGCTGAGGGAAGGAGCATACAAAACAGTGCCAAAATCACGTTGGCGCTGTGTTTTATTTTGGCTCTGATGGAGGGTTTCGACCTGCAATCGATGGGCGTGGCCGCACCGATGATGCGCGAAGCATTCCGGCTTGATCCGAAGCAGTTGGGCTGGGCGTTTTCTGCGGCTACTTTGGGCACGCTGCCGGGCGCATTGTTGGCCGGTAAACTGGCCGATATGTACGGCCGCAAGCCGATTTTGATTGCGAACACGGTTTTGTTCGGCATCATGTCGGTGCTGACCGCGCATGCTTATTCCTTTCAACTGCTGCTGGGCGCGCGTTTCTTGACCGGTTTGGGTTTGGGCGGCGCGCTGCCGATTTTGATTACCATGGCCACAGAAGCAGTGAATCAGAAATGGCGCGGCACGGCAGTGAGCATGATGTATTGCGGTGTACCGGCCGGCGGCATCATCACTTCGCTGGTGGCGATTTCGATGGCCAAGCAATTCAGTTGGGAATCGATTTTCTACGTCGGCGGTTTCGCACCATTGTTGTTGGTACCGATTATTTGGATGTGGCTGCCGGAATCGAAAGCCTATCTGCAAAGCAAGTTGGAAGCCGAGCAGCGCAGCTTTTCCATCGGCCGTATTTTGTTCGGCGAAGGGCGCATTTTCGGCACCTTGCAATTGTGGGTGAGCTTTTTCTGCACGCTGATTGTGCTATATGTGTTACTTAACTGGCTGCCGACGCTGTTTGCCAACCAAAATTTCAGCCGCGAAGAAATCAACTATGTGCAAATCGGCTTTAACGTCGGCGGCGTCATCGGCACGCTGGTGTTGGGTCTGTTTTTGGACAAACTCAATATCAAAGCCGTGGTGGTGTTGATTTACGCCGGTATGCTGGCCGCGCTGTATGCGCTATCGTCCGGTAGCGAATTAGGCAGCATCATTGCTGCGACTTTGGCTTGCGGTATGTTCATCATCGGCGGGCAAGGCACGCTCTACGCATTGGCCGGTATGTTTTATCCGGCGGCCATCCGCGGCACAGGTGTGGGTACGGCGGTGGCAGTCGGCCGCGCCGGTTCGTTTGCCGGCCCGATTTTGGCCGGCTTGATTTTGGGCGCAGGCCAGTCAGGTTCGGCTGTAATCAGCGCCGCCATTCCGGTGATTGCCGCGGCTTTTGTCAGCGCGTTTATTTTGGTGTTGCGCTTTAAGAAAACACAAGATGCCAAAGCTTAATGGCCAAGCCCGTTTTCAGACGGCCTTCAGCATAGAAAGGCTGTCTGAAAAGCAGTAAGATACGGGCTTTGAAACACAGGATTACGGAGTGACGGCTATGAAAAATGGATCTTGGGAAGACACCGCCGGCCAGCCGACCGTCAGCTACAACATCGGCCGCCTTGACCGCTTAGTCAACCAGCAGTTGAGCGAAGTCTTGAAACCATTGGGCGTGAGCCTGCCGCAATTTACCATGCTGTCGAATCTTCAGCGGCGCGGTGCCACGGCCAATGCCGCGTTGGCCGCGCGCTCGTTTATTTCGCCGCAGGCCGCCAATCAGATTGTGAATACCATGGTGGAACACAATTGGGTAACCAAACGCAACGACCCGAATCACGGCCGTATGGTGCTGATTGAATTGACCGATACCGGCCGCGAGGTGTTCGCCCGCTGTATGAAAGAAGCGGCGGCGTTTGAAGCCAAAATGTTGCAAGGGTTGACGCCCGAAAGCGTGATTATGCTCAAAGCCACGGTGCAGCGGCTATTGGATAATTTGCGCGACGATTAATACAGGCCGTCTGAAAGATACTTTGTTTTCAGATATTTTCAGACGGCCTCTATAAAAAAATACAGAGAAAACAAAGGAGAAACGATGTCAGGCACAATTATCGCACTGGGCTGTTTGGCCGCATTGGCGTTTTTCAGCGCACCGTTGTGGCTGTGGGCCGCTGCCGGCGTGTCGGGTTTGCTCACGGGCGTGTTCGCATGGTGGTTTGCATTGCCGTGGCTGGCGGTGTGCGCGCTGTTGGGTGTGGCATCGCTGCGGATGAAATTTGTCAGCCGTCCGGCGTTCAAGCTTTTCAAAAACATTCTGCCGCCATTGTCGGCCACCGAACAGGCAGCCATTGAGGCGGGTACGGTGTGGTGGGATGCGGAAATTTTCAACGGCAAACCCGATTGGCGCAAATTGTCCGCCTATCGCGACCCGAAATTAACCGAAGAAGAACAATCCTTTATCGACAACGAAACCGAAACATTGTGCCAAATGCTCAATGATTGGCGCTTTACCCGCCACGATAAAGATTTGCCGCCTGAAGTGTGGCAATACGTGAAAGATCAGGGCTTTATCGCCATGATTATCGACAAAAAATACGGCGGCAAACAATTCTCGCATTACGCCCATGCCAAAGTGGCGACCAAAATCGCCAGCCGCAGCCCGGCCGCGGCGTATATGATTATGCTGCCCAATTCCTTGGGGCCTGCCGAGTTGATTCAGCACTACGGCACCGATGAGCAAAAAGATTACTACCTGCCGCGCTTGGCAAAGGGCATTGATATGCCGTGTTTCGCACTCACCAGCCCGTGGGCAGGTTCGGACGCAGGCGCGATTCCGGATACCGGTTTCGTGTGTTACGGCAGCTACACCGACCCGCGCGACGGCTCGCATCATGAAAACGTATTGGGCGTGCGCGCGAGCTTTGAAAAACGCTGGATTACCATGGCGCCGATTGCTACTGTGATTGGTTTGGCCTTCAAATTGCGCGACCCGGAAGGCTTGCTCGGCGGCAAGGAAGACATCGGCATCACCTGCGCACTGCTGCCGGCCGCGATGGAAGGCTTGCAGCACCAACGCCGCCATTACCCGAACGAAACGCCGTTTTGGAACGGGCCGGTTTGGGGCAAAGACATTTTCTTCCCGCTGGAATGGATTATCGGCGGCCGTGATTATGCCGGTCAAGGTTGGCGCATGTTGATGGAGTGTTTGTCTGTCGGCCGCTGCATTTCGCTGCCGTCGCAATCGGTGGGAAACGCCAAACACGCTGCATGGACGACTTCCGCATGGGTCGGCATCCGTCAGCAATTCGGTTTGCCGATCGGCAAATTCGAAGGCGTGGCCGACGCATTGGCACGTATCGGCGGCCATACTTACCAAATGGAAGCTGCGCAAGACTTGGCCTTGACCGGCTTGGATTTGGGTGAAAATCCATCGGTGATTTCCGCCATGGTGAAATTCAACAACACCGAACGCCTGCGCAAAGTGATGAACGATGCCATGGATATTCACGGCGGCCGCGCCGTAGTCGGCGGGCCGCGCAACTATCTGGCTTCGATGTACAACGCTGTACCGATCGGCATCACAGTGGAGGGCGCGAACATTTTGACCCGCTGTCTGATGATTTTCGGGCAGGGCGCATTCCGCTGCCATCATCATGTGCTGACCGAAATTAACGCGCTGCAAAAAGACGACGTGAACGCGTTTGACCGAGCGTTTCAAAAGCACTTAGGCCAAAGCGCCTCTAATGCCGCCCGAAGCTTCGTATTCGGCATCACCAACGGCGGCGGCTATGCACCGAAAAGCCCGCTGGCCTTTGTCTACAAACGGCTCAACCGTTTGAGCGCGGCGTTTGCCTTTGCGGCCGACGCGGCCATGTTGAGCTTGGGCGGTGATTTGAAACGCCGCGAAAGCCTGTCTGGCCGCTTGGCAGATGCGTTTTCCAATCTCTACATCGCTTCGGCCTGCTTGAAACGCTTCGAGCGTGAGGGCAGCCGTGAAGCCGATTTGCCCATTGCCGAATACGCCGCGCGCTTGGCCTTGTATGAAGCGGAACAAGCCCTGTCCGGCTTGGTGAAAAACCTGCCGAACCGCTGCGCCGCTTTGCTGTTGCGTGCGGTGGTATTCCCATTGGGCAAACGCGAAAGCGCACCGGAAGACAAGCTGGTGCATCAAGTGGCCGCCGATATGCAGCAACACGGCGAAACACTCGAGCGCTTGACACGTTTCCGTTTCCATCCGCAAGGCGATGCCGACAATGCCGACGAGCCGTTGACCGTGTTGAAACCGGCGATGGAAGCCGTGCGCCAAACGTCCAAGTTGGAACAAGCCTTGCGTAAAGCCGATGCCAAAGGCCGGCTCACCGCCGAAACGCCGTCTGAAAAAATCAGCGAAGCGGTGGAGAAAGGCTTGATTACCGCCGAGCAAGGCGAACAAATCCGCGAAGCCCGCCGCTTGGTGAAAATCGCAATTACGGTGGACGATTTCGATATGGATTTGAACGAAGCCAATCCGAAACCTTTTGAATTTAGGGTGTTTTAATCGTTGATATTGATTGGAGGCCGTCTGAAAATATGTATTCAGACGGCCTTTATTGGTTCAAACTACTTGAATTCAGGTACTCTGAAACCCATATCAATGATTATCTTTCGATTGTGAAGGCCGATTGCCATGAGCAAAACCGTACATTATTTAAAAGACTATGCCGCGCCGGCGTTTTCGGTGCGCAAAACCGATTTGCATTTCGACATCAACGAGCATGACACGCGCGTCAAATCGCGTTTGGTTATCGAGCCGTTGGCGGCAGATGCGCCGTTGGTGTTGGACGGATCGGCAGAATTGCTGTCGTTTAAAATCGACGGGGAGGCGGTGGATTATGTGCTGGCCGATGAAAAACTGACCGTGGCGCAGATACCGTCTGAAAGCTTTGTGGTGGAAGTGGAAACGCGCGTTGTGCCGTCTGCAAACAAATCGCTGATGGGCTTGTATGCCAGCGGCGGCAATCTGTTTACCCAATGCGAGCCGGAAGGTTTCCGCAAGATTACTTTTTATCCCGACCGTCCGGATGTGATGTCGAAATTCACCATCACCATCGTGGCGGACAAAAAACGCTATCCGGTGTTGTTGTCCAACGGCAATAAGGTCGACAGCGGCACATATTCGGACGGCCGCCATTGGGTGAAATGGATTGATCCGTTTGCCAAACCGAGCTATCTGTTTGCGCTGGTGGCCGGTGATTTGGCCTTGACTGCCGATACGTTTACCACCCGAAGCGGCCGTGAAGTGGCGATTGAGTTCTACACTACCGAAGCGGATAAAGGTAAAGTGGCCTTTGCGGTGGAAGCGCTGAAAAACTCGATGGCGTGGGACGAAACGCGCTTCGGCTTGGAATACGACTTAGATATTTACATGGTCGTGGCTGTGGGCGATTTCAATATGGGCGCAATGGAAAACAAGGGTTTGAATGTTTTCAATACCAAATATGTGCTGGCCGACAGCCGCACTGCCACAGACGCTGATTTTGAAGGCATTGAAGCGGTTATCGGCCATGAATATTTCCACAACTGGACGGGCAACCGGGTGACCTGCCGCGATTGGTTCCAGCTGTCGCTCAAAGAAGGCTTGACCGTGTTCCGCGACCAAGAATTTTCCGGCGACCGCGCCAGCCGTGCCGTGCGCCGAATCGACAATGTACGTATGCTGCGTCAGCACCAATTCCCCGAAGATGCCGGCCCGACCGCGCATCCGGTGCGTCCGGCCAGCTATGAGGAAATGAACAATTTCTACACCATGACCGTGTATGAAAAAGGCGCGGAAGTGGTGCGCATGTATCACACGCTGCTGGGCGAAGAGGGCTTCCAAAAAGGCATGAAGCTCTATTTCAAACGCCATGACGGCCAAGCCGTGACTTGTGATGATTTCCGCAACGCGATGGCCGATGCCAATGAAATCAATCTCGACCAATTTGCCTTGTGGTACAGCCAGGCCGGTACGCCGACTTTAGACATCACAGGCCGTCTGAACAACAATGATTTTGTGTTGAGTATCAAACAAAGCATTCCGGCTACGCCCGATATGCCTGCTGCCGGGAAAAAGCCGATGATGATGCCGGTGAAAATCGGCTTGCTCAATCAACAAGGTGAAGCGGTTGAATTTGAGTATCAGGGCGAGCGCGTGAGTGAAGCGGTGTTGCTGCTGACCGAAGCGGAGCAGGAATTTGTGTTGGGCGGTGTCAACGAAGCCGTGGTGCCGTCATTGCTGCGCGGATTCTCTGCGCCGGTACATTTGAATTATCCTTACAGCGATGCCGACTTAGCTTTGCTATTGGCACACGATTCCGACGAATTCAGCCGTTGGGAAGCTGCGCAAACGCTGTATTCCCGCGCCGTTGCCGCCAATTTGGCCGCAATTGAAGCAGGCGAAGATTTGCCGCAGCATACAGGCTTGATTGAGGCGGTGAAGCAAGTTTTAACCAATGCCGGCTTGGCTGCCGCGTTTAAAGCCGTGTTGCTGCACGTGCCGTCTGAAAGCGAATTGTGGGATGAGGCGGATGACATCAACCCGTTGCATTACCACCAGGCACGCGAAGCCTTGCTGAATGCTTTGGCCGAAGCCTGCATCAACGAATTGGTTGAAACACGCGAATGGGCATTGGCGCAAGAAGCCGAAAGCGGCATTGATGCGCCGTATGAATACCATCCGGAATTGGCCGGTGTTCGTGCGCTGTTGGCGGCGGTGCGCTTGTTGGCGATTCGGGTCGAGCAGCATCAAACCATGCAGTTGGGCAATTACGAAGGTGAGCGGCGCGCCGATTACGAAGAATCTACCTGTACGCGTTTGCAATATTACATCACCCGCTACGAGCAGCTTTCACCGAATATGACCCATGAAATCAGCGTGTTGAATACGGTGAATCATTTGGAATATGCCGGCCGCAACACCTTGCTCGAACGCTTTGCCGAACGCTACGACGATGATGCGTTGGTGATGGACAAATACTTTATCCTGATTGGCGCCAGCCACCGCAGCGATACGCTGGCGCAAGTTCAGACGGCCTTAAATCATCCGAGATTCAGTTTGGAAAATCCGAACAAAGCGCGTTCATTGCTGGGCAGTTTCAGCCGCAACGTGCCGCATTTCCACGCTGAAAACGGCAGCGGCTACGCATTCTTGGCCGATAAAGTGATGGAAATCGACCGTTTCAATCCGCAAGTGGCGGCGCGTTTGGTACAGGCGTTTAATCTCTGCCGCAAACTCGAACCGCACCGCCGCACCTTGATGACTGCACAACTGCAACGCATTCAAGCGCAGGAAGGTTTGTCGAAAGACGTGGGCGAGATTGTGGGTAAGATTTTGGCTTGATGGTTTAAATAAAGAAAAGGCCGTCTGAAAGATAATCTTTCAGACGGCCTTTTGATTTGAAAATGTTATTCAGCCAATTCAGTTTGCTCGTGCGACATAATCTCTTGCCCCACGTCTTCCATCAGGCTTAAGTAACGTTCGTAGTTTTTCAGAATGTCGGCAATCAATTCTTCACGGCTCATGTATTGCACATCGTAGCCGGTACGGCCGTCTGAAAAATAAGTGACCGGTGCGTAGGTGGTGTTGCTGCGGATATGCGGCAGGTTGCTTTCTTGTACCAGTTGCTCGGCGATGCCGTAGCGTACGGATTTGATGCCGTATACAAAATTGCGCATGGTCGATTTCTCAATCACCAATTCAATCGATGGCTCTTCATCGGTCAGTGCTTCGGTGTTGACGTGCACGGTCAGGCCGTAGCCTTTGTTCATTTCCATACTCAATTCACGCATGGCCGGCAGGGCGGTGTATTTTATGAAGCTGTGGATATCCAATTCTTGAGATTGGTTGAGCATGGTTTGCAAACGCTCTTTCCAACGTTTGCCTGTCCAATAGCTGCTGGTCGGGGTAACCACGGCCTTAAAGTATTTTTGATCGGCTTCCAAGGCTTTCCATAAGCTGAAGGCCATCAGAATCATCAAAAATGCAAATGGTAAGGCGGTAATCAGGGTCATGGTTTGCAAAACGCTCATGCCGCCTGAATTGAGCAGGGCAATGGCAATCGCCGACATCAAAATCCCCCACATTACTGCCTGCCATTTTGGCGAAACCATGCTTTTATCGCGCGAAGCAATGCTGTTCAATACATAAATGCCGGAGTCGGCAGAGGTGATGAAGAACAGAGCAATGACGATCAGGGCAACGATGCTGCTCAGAGTAGGCAGTGGCAGATAGTCTAGGAAAACAAACAGCAGTTTTTCCGGCGAGGAAGTCAGGCCGGCTAGCGCGCCGTTGGCAACGTTGGTATCCAGCCAGATGGCGCTGTTACCGAAAACAGTAAACCACAACACGCAATACAAGCTTGGAATCACCAATACGCCGAAAATAAATTCGCGAATGGTGCGGCCGCGTGAAATACGGGCGATAAACAGGCCGACAAACGGCGCCCATGAACACCACCATGCCCAATAAAGTACGGTCCAGCCGTTGAACCAAGCGGTATTGCCGGGTTCGTACACATAGGTTTTGAAGCTCAGTTCAACCAAGCTGCTGATATAATCACCCAAGTTATTGCTGAATGCGCCCAGCAAGTGCAAGGTAGGGCCGGTACACAATACAAACAGCATTAACAACACGGCCAATATCAAGTTGGTTTCACTCAGGATTTTTACGCCTTTGCCCACGCCGGATACAGCCGAAGCAACCGCCAATGTCATTACGGCGATAATTACGATGACTTGCATGTCGAAGCTGTTTTCCGATATCCAGCCGATTTGTTGCAAGCCGGAGCCCAATTGAACGGCGCCGAAGCCTAAGGTAGTGATGATACCGAACAATGTGGTAATCAGCGCCATCACTTCAATGGAATCGCCTAGGCGGCCATTGATTTTGTCTTTTAAAATCGGATAAAAGCAAGAACGCAGAGCCAATGGGAGTTTATAGCGGAAGCCGAAATAGGCTAGTGCCAAGGCAATCACGCCGTAAATTGCCCAAGCATGAATACCCCAGTGGAAGAAGGTATGCAGCATAGCGGATTCCGCATTGCCATTACTGATGGGATCAGCATAGTGCGACAGTGGTTCGGCGACGCCGAAGAACATCAAACCGACACCCATACCCGCGGCAAACAGCATAGACAGCCACGACATGAATGAAAATTCAGGCTCTTCCTCGTCGGTACCCAGCTTGATGCTGCCCAGATTACTGATGGCAAGGAAAATCAGGAAAAAGAGAAAGATCGAAAAGGTCAAAATATAAAACCAGCTAAAGTGCTGGAAAATGCCTTCTTTCAGGAAATTAAGGATATTTTGCATCTCCGCCGGAAAAGCGAGTGTACCGACCAGCAATAGCACAACAAAGATTAATGTGGCGGCAATCACTATCGGGTTGAAAGAGGATTTATTTTGGACGAGCGAGTTAAGACTCATTAACTTCTCCATGTTGATATCACGTCGGATAGCGATATAAATTTCAGACGGCCTTCTGTAAACAGAAAAAGCGAAGGTAAGCAACAATTTAATCAAAGCAGTTAAATTGCTTTTTTGAGAAAATACTTGATAATTATAACAAATTAACGGTTTTCTGTAAAATTGCTGACAATTGGGCTTAATTCTTGAGACGTTTTCTGCTTTTATTTACCTGATTTTAAGTCGGGAAATGATGAAAAAATGCAGGCATAAAAGTTCGGAGAAATTATAGATTTTGATTTTTCTGAAGCCGGGATGTTCGAAACTTTGGTGGATTGGAAATGAAAAAGCAGTAAAGCAGACAATCAAAACCGCTTATTAAAAAGCAGGTTTAAATCGAGTCAATTACGGTATTATGTAGCAGTTGCACAAAGGCTAACAATACATCCGACCGCTGGAAAAACCGAATACCCTTAGTTCGCTAAGAGCAGTCGTTTATCCTATCAAGCAATAAATGTCAAGCAATAAATGCACCGTTTCACACACCGCCGATATACCGTACAAAACAGTTCGGCAAGCACAATGACTCCATCGGTTTTATTCAAGGAAAATGCCGGCTTTGGCATAAATTCACGGCTGCAAAATCGCCAACACAAGTCGCCCCCGTTTTCGGCACACAGGCAAATTCGGCGAAAAACAATGCAGGGCTTGCCGAAAAATACACGGCATTGCCGCAAAACGCCGCATAAAAACGACTACGGGCAGGTAATGCCGTCATAAAGGGGAGGTTTGTTTAGGTATTTGAAAACGTTGGGTTACGGCTTTGGGAAAGCCTGACCCGACTTACGTTTTTTTAATTCAAAAAGGTCGTCTGAAAACGCTAAATTGGTTTTCAGACGACTTTTGCAGATTCTCAGCGGTTTTTAAGCTGCCCCCAAACAGGTTTTTAATTAAAACATCATCCGACCGCTTTTGGTTTTTTCCGGAACATCTTGGATAACGTCCCAGTGCCCCACAATTTTGCCGTTTTCATCCAAGCGGAAAATATCCGCCACCGCTTCGCCACGGTCTTTATCGTCCATTTGGCTGTGAATGCGTAACCAAACCAAATCACCGTCCGCTGCCACACGTTTTACCGTGGCTTTGGATTGATCATAAACTCCTAATAATTAAATTGATTTGAAAAAATATCCCGTTGCCGTTTGGCTTGATGTGGCGTATTATATCCACTAACTTACTTTTTAAAAGTACTTACAAAAATGTAAGTATGAAAATAATTTGAAGAATTGATTTAATTAATTGATTTTTAAGGAAATAAAAATGAGCGAAAATTTAATTTATCCTGCTGAAAGGGGCGATGTGCTTGCCGCTGCTTGCCCTTCCCGCCAAATTTTGCAACATCTCACCAGCCGTTGGGGGGTGCTGATTATGGTAGTGCTAAGAGACGGCACGAAGCGCTTTAGCGAAATCCGCAACGCCATTGACGGCGTGAGCGAACGAATGCTGACCCAAACCCTGCAAAACCTTGAGCAAGACGGAATGCTAATCCGCAAATCCTACAACACCGTGCCGCCGCACGTGGATTACACCCTGACCCCTTACGGCGAACAAGCCGCCGAAAAAATTTATCATTTGGTGGATTGGCTGGAAGAGAATTTAGAAGCGATTTTGGCGGAAAGCCCGAAAGCGTGAAAATAATGCCGTTTGAATTGATTTTCAGACGGCATTTTGCCGAAAATTCAAAAAATCAGACCGCTTGCACAAAAAGAGCGGTCGATTTTTTGAGAGTTTTTTAAGAATGGAATGCCGTTTGAAAAGGGGATTTTCAGACGGCATTGTATTTTTTGCACAATTAATGCAGATATAAAATAAAGTTTTTAAAAACCACAAAATAAAAATGCAAAAATCCCTTGTTTTATGAAATAGGCTCATTTATAATGCGTTCAACTTAAATAATTTTGAAAAGGCACAGATGAAATATACAACTTTGGGCGATCTGGCTCAATTTCAAAGTGGCACGCCGCAATTTCGGATTACAGAAAGTAGTAAGTCGTCCGATCCGATTTATGACTACTATACGCAGAGCGATTTGGACGCGGATTTTTGGCGGATAGAAACGCCCACGGCTCAAAAACAAGTCCGCACCGCCGACAGCGTGGCACTGCTTAACGCAGGCGATACGCTGTTCAGTCTGATTTCGGGCAGGGCGGTGCGAGTGCAGGCAATTCATCAGGGGCGTTTATACACGCAAAACTATATCAAACTGACCCCAAACCCTGAGCTTGACGCTAATTATCTGGTTTATCTGATCAATGAAAATGCCGAGATCGCACGGCAATTTGGCTTGGGGCTGCAAGGTTCGCAGGTGCTGAAATACACGGTCAGACAGCTCAAAGCATTGCAACTGCCTGCCCTGCCAAGCCTGAAACAGCAAGAGATTATCGGCAGTATTTATCTTAAATCGCAGCGGCTTACCACGCTGAAAAAACAAATTGCCGACAACGAACACCGCCTTATTTTGGCACGGCTGACACAAGGAGCAAATAATGAGCAAGCATAACACGCCGAAATTACGCTTTGCCCAGTTTAGTGGGGATTGGGAGCAAAAGACGCTGGGGGATATTGCTAAGGTGGAGCGTGGTAAGTTTTCAGCAAGACCACGCAATGACCCTAAGTATTTTGGTGGTGATATTCCGTTTGTACAAACGGGTGATGTGAGTAATTCTTCTTTATTTTTAGATAATTACACTCAAACACTCAATGAATTAGGTTTATCAGTTAGCAAATTATTTGATGAAAATACGCTTTTAATTACTATCGCCGCCAATATTGGCGATACGGCAATAACCAGATTTAAAATGGCTTGTCCTGATAGCTTGGTTGCAATTTCACCTATTAAGGATATGAGCGATGTTTTCTTTTTAAAATACAGCCTAGATTTGCAAAAAGATAACTTGAATTCAAAAGCCACACAAAATGCTCAAAAAAATATCAATCTGCAGGTATTAAATCCTTTGCCGATTATGTTGCCAACTCCAGCCGAACAAACCGCCATTGGTAATTTTTTCCGCAAAATTGACCGCTTGATCGCCCTGAACGAGCAAAAACTTGAGCATACCCAAACGCTGAAAAAAGGACTTTTGCAAAAAATGTTCCCGCAAAACGGGCAAAATATTCCTGAAATTCGTTTTCCTCAATTTACTAACGCTTGGGAACTGGAAGAGTTGGGGAATGTGGTGGAAATTAACCCAAAATCCACATTACCAGATGAATTTGAATATGTGGATTTGGAATCAGTTATTGGCACTGAAATGATTGCACACCGTACTGAATACAAAAATTCAGCTCCGTCCAGAGCTCAAAGATTGGCACAAAAAGGCGATATTTTTTATCAAACGGTAAGACCTTATCAAAAAAATAATTATCTTTTTGAATTAAATTCTGGTGATAAAATTTTCGTTTTTTCAACTGGTTATGCTCAATTAAGACCAAGTGTAAGCAGTTATTTTTTATTTAGTTGTGTCCAAGAAGAAAATTTTGTTCGTAAAGTTTTGGATAAATGCACAGGCACAAGCTACCCAGCAATTAACGCCAATGACTTATCCAAGATTAGGGTTTACATTCCAACTAACCCAGCCGAACAAACCACCATCGGCGACTTTTTCAGACGGCTTGACGGGCTGATTACGCTTCATCAGCGTAAGTTAGAGCATTTAAAACAACTAAAAAAATCGCTATTACAGCAGATGTTTGTTTAAGGAGGCGTAATGATTCTTTATCACGGAAGCAATGTGCAAATTGTTGTGCCTGATTTGAGTAAGGGACGAAATCCGTTGGATTTTGGGCGTGGTTTTTATTTGACTTCAAGCCAAGAGCAGGCGACTAATTGGGCAAAACGTAAAACTGAACGCTTGCAAGAAGGTATTGCTTGTTTGAATATTTATGAATTTAATCAAGCATTGATTGGAGATTTATCGGTAAAAATTTTTGAACAGGCAGATGAATCTTGGCTTGATTTTATTGTGCAAAACCGCAACGAGACTTATCTGGGTGAAAGCTATGATATTGTAATCGGTCCTGTTGCTGATGATGGTGTTTTAAGGCTGATACGGCTTTATATGGAAGAATTTTATGACAAAGATGAGACCATTCGCCGTTTTAAAACCGAGCGACTGGACGATCAATATGTTTTTTGCACCCAAAAAGCGTTAAATTGTCTCACTTTTAAAGGAGCGATCATTTTATGAACAAAGCCGAGCAACTGATTATTGAAAAAATGATTGAAAATATTGTGGAGACCATCGCCCAAGAAAACGGCATTTCGCCTATGCAAGCGGTACACGAATTTTATGGGTCTGTAACGCATCAAATGCTAAAAGATGAAAAATTACAACTGTGGCAATTATCCAATAAAGGTTTATTGGATTTGTGGCATAACGAACGCACACACGGCAACCCAAGATTGTCCGTCTATTTATCATAAGGGGCAGATAATGAATGAAGAAACCAAATTTTTTATTTATTTGCTGGAAAATTATGCGTACGCCAAAAAAACCAATGCCGCCCAGATTTTGGCGTTATGGGACAGCCTAAATTTAACCGATCTGATTTTTAGCCAATATCCGATTTATCACATTGAGCGATTAGAAAATGCCTTTGATGACATTGATCAGATGATTTTGGAAAAACAGCGTTTATCACAACATTCAAATTAGGGAAAACCATGAGCATTCAAACCCACACCCCAAGCGAACAGGCTTTTGAAACAGAATTGATCAACTACATCACCACAGGCACGCTGACCACGCCCGAGCAGTTAGACGCAATAAACAGCAACGGCGTGATTAAAACACGACTGTGGCAATACGCCGAGCATATCAAAACCACCGAGGATTTATGGGCGAACTTTAAAGCAATTTTGGAAAAATTAAACCAAAACACGCTGAATCACCCGTTGAGCGTTAATGAATTTGCCCAAGTCAAAAAAATCATCAGCGATTTGGCGACCCCGTTCGCCGCTGGGCAGTTTTTATACGGTGTGAATGGCGTATCACAGATTGAAATTGATTTAGACGACGGCAGACACGTGTTTTTAACCGTATTTGATCAAAACCAAATCGGTGCGGGCGATACGGTGTATCAAGTGGTCAATCAGATTCAGCGACCTGCCAAAATTCCCGGCAAGCAAAGCCGTATTTTTGATACCACGCTACTGATTAACGGCTTGCCGATTATTCAAATTGAAGAGAAAAAAAATCTCCGTGATGTGAATGAAGCGTTAAATCAAATGCACCAATATATTGCCGAACATCAATATCGGGATATTTTTTCTACCTTGCAAATTTTGGTGGCGATAACGCCGAACAATGTGAAATATATGGCGAACACCACCGCCGATCGCTTTAATAAAGATTTTGCCTTTAACTGGCAACGCAAGGGCGATAACAGTGCCGTGCGTGATTGGCGTGAGTTTGCCGACAGTATGTTATCCATTCCGATGGCTCATCAGATGGCGACTAACTTTATGATTTTAGACGGCACAAAAAACAAGCAAATGCTGAAAGTAATGCGGCCGTATCAAGTTTATGCCACACAAAAAGTGATTCAGGCGTTAAAACGGGCGGATTTTAATTTCGGGCTGAACAAGCTGGGCTACGTGTGGCATACCACAGGTTCAGGCAAAACCATCACCAGCTTTAAAACAGCGTGGCTGGCGAGCCGCCACCCGAAAGTAGATAAAGTGGTGTTTTTGGTGGACAGAATCGCCCTGACCAATCAGACACTGGAAGATTATAAAGCCTATAATCCCGACAGCACAGACGGCATTGGTGCAATTAAAAACACCGATAACACCATCGATCTGCAACGCAAATTGAAAGAAAAAGGCGGCGGCATTATTGTTACTTCGGTGCAAAAACTGCAAACGCTGATTAAACGCCGTTCATTTACGCCGCCCGAGAAAAATATCGTGTTTATTGTGGACGAAGCTCACCGTTCCACAGGCGGAGAGGGATTTGAAGAGATTCAAAAAGCCTTTAAACATTCGGCTTGGGTCGGCTACACCGGCACACCGATGTTTGATGAAACCACCAACGGCAAACGCACGGGCGATATTTTTGGCGAGCTGTTGCACGCCTATACGATTAGAAATGCCATTGCCGATAAAAATGTGCTGGGCTTTAAAGTGGACTTTGCCACCACGATCAACACGGAGGCAATGAAAAATACCTATCTGCCCAAGTTCTACCGTGAAAAATATCCCGACTGGAGCGATGAAAAAATCAGCGACAAAATCGCCAATATGACCCCCGAAGATATGGACGACAGCATAAGCCCGAGTTTTTATGACGACAACCCCGATCACGTGAAATTAGTGGTGCAGGATATTTTTGAGCATTGGAAAAATCGTTCCGTTTGGGATAACGCAAGCCAAACCGCCCGTTACAATGCTATTTTGACCACACACGTCGGCGGCGGCAAAGCAAGCGGCAAAATGGCAATGATGTATTTCAACGAATTTATGCGGGTGAATGCAAAGCGTCGCGAGCAGGGCGAATTCACCCTGAAAGTGGCAGTAACTTACAGCCTAAACACCAGCAACAATAATACAATGGTTGAGAGTAACCAAGCATTGCACGAAGCCATTAAAGCCTACAACGCCGAATTTGGTACGAATTTCGGTTTGGACGATGTGGCAGGCTATGCCGAAGATGTGGCAAGCCGTCTGAATAAAAGTGCCTCCGACGGTAAATTTTTGGATATTGTGATTGTGATTGATCAGCTACTGACAGGCTTTAACGCCCCCGAGCTAAATACGCTGTATGTGGATAGAACCTTGAGAAGTGCGGGCTTAATTCAAGCCTATTCACGCACCAACCGCATAGCCAATAACAGCACAAAAACTTGGGGACGTATTGTTAATTACCGCTGGCCGACCTACAACGAAAAACTGATGAACGAAGCACTTGCCATCTATGCCGATGAAAGTTCTGCCAATTTGTCCGATGACGAACGCAAAGCAAGCAACCAAAAAGACGGCATTTTAGCCGCTGAATTCAGCAAAATCGCCGAAGAAACCCGAGAAATTGTGCAGAATCTGCGTGAAATGACCGCCGATTTCAACCATTTGCCGCCGTCTGATAAGGATCGCGAACAGATGATGAATGATCTGCGTCGCTATAACGCCAATATCGCCAAACTGAAGCAATATGACGCACAAAAAGACGACAGTGGCGAAGATATCGGCTTTGATTACGACAACCCCGAAGCACTGATTAACCATTTAGGTATGACCAGCGATGAAGAAATCGCACTCACCATTACCCTAACCAATGAATTAAAACGCTATTTTGCCGAAAGAGATAACGTCCCCGTTTGGCAAATTGAATTAGCGATGATTCACATTAAAGACATCAAAGTGGATTACGACTATCTGACAATGCTGGTCAATCAATTATTAGCACAGGTAGAAAAAGGCGACAGCCACGGTGCGGCACAAACCCGAAACGACTTACAGAAATTTGCTGACACTCTTGAAGATCGTACGCTCGCCGAGCAAATCACCACCGCCAGCGAATTGATTTGCCAAGGCGGATTTAATAAAAACGACATCAGCCCCGACACCGCCACCAGCACCGCCGGTTTTGACGGCTTGGCAATCATTGCCCAAGTCAATACCAAAGCCAAGCACAACCAATTTTTAGCCTTCCGCCTAAAATGGGGGCTGACTGATGTGATTACCAACGACGGCTTATCGGCACTCTTCGCCCGTCATCAATACGGCAAAGAAGATTTAAACGACTTAGGACAAATTGACAAACTGCTCACCGATGCCGCAGCCTTATACAGCGAATTTGCCCAAGACGACGAAATAGCCCAACTATCCAAAATCAAATACCGCAAACAGCTACGCGAAGCCCTGCATAAACTGGCGGATCAAGTGGTTGGGTATTCGGCATAAGGAAAGCATATGAACGACATACTGATTTACAACACCGAAGACGGCTTAACCAAAGTAGAACTGCACCTAAAAGACGGCACAATTTGGCTGTCTCAACTGGAAATGGCGGAACTGTTTGCCACCAGCAAACAAAATATCAGCAAGCATATCCAAGCGATTTTTGCCGAAGGTGAGCTTGATGAAAAAGTGGTTGTCAACTATCAGTTGACAACCACTAAACACGGAGCCATGCAGGATAATCTCCAAACCAGAAACGTCGGCTTTTACAATCTTGATGTTATTTTGGCGGTCGGCTATCGGGTGCGTTCGGCAAGGGGCGCACAATTCAGACGTTTTGCATCTGGCGTATTAAAACAATACCTAATAGAAGGTGCAGCACTGGATACCGAAAAGCTCTCTGGCGATTTGAATTATTTCAAAAAACTGCAAAAACGTATCAGAGACATACGCACCAGCGAACGCATATTTTATCAGCAGGTTTTAGATATTTTTGCCACCAGTATTGACTATGATGGCAAAAGCGACACTGCTAGAATATTTTTTCAGACAGTACAAAATAAAATGCTGTATGCGGTAACGGGTATGACCGCCCCCGAGCTGATTTTTAGCCGAATTGATGCGGATAAGCCTGATTTGGGTTTGACGAATTTTAAGGGAGATTATCCGAAAAAATCGGATCTGACCATTTCAAAAAACTACCTGAACGAAAAAGAGCTAAACCGCCTGAATTTGATTGTCTCCAGCTATTTGGATACTGCCGAATACCAAGCGGAAACCCAAACCGCTATGACAATGGCGGACTGGCAAGCCGAGCTTGACCGCTATTTGACTTTCCAACGGGCGGATATTTTGCAAGATAAAGGTAAAATCAGCCGAGAAACAGCCGAAGCCAAAGCCGATGCAGAATATCAAAAATACCGACAAAGTCATACACTAATCAGCAAAGTGCAGACAGATTACTTTAACGCCCTAAATCACCAGCTTAAAACGCTTGAAAAGTGATAACAAGTCAATTATCACAATCGGAGAGAAAATATGAACAAAATCAACAATATACCAAAACGGCGTTTCCCCCAATTTACGGACGCTTGGGAACAACGGAAATTGGGGGATATTGGTGCAGATTTTATTGGTGGGGGAACGCCCAATACAGGAAATGAAAGTTTTTGGAATGGTCAAATTCCTTGGGTTCAATCGTCAGATATTAAAGAAGATCATGTTTTGGATATTACGCCTAAAAAATTTGTTTCTGAGCAAGGATTACAAAAATCCGCAGCAAAACTAATCCCCAAAAATTCTATTGCAATCGTTACTAGAGTAGGCGTAGGCAAGGTTTCGCTAGTTCCTTTTGATTATGCAACAAGCCAAGATTTTCTATCTATTAGCAATTTAAAAATAGATGAATTATTTGCAACTTACGGCACTTACCGATTGTTAAAATCAGAAAGTAAGAAAGTTCAAGGCACATCAATTAAAGGGATTACAAAAGCCGATTTATTGCAAAAAACAATCAAAATCCCAACCAACCCAGCCGAACAAACCGCCATCGGCGACTTTTTCAGACGGCTTGACGGGCTGATTACGCTTCATCAGCGTAAGTTAGAGCATACCCAAACGCTGAAAAAGGGACTTTTACAAAAAATGTTCCCGCAAAACGGGCAAAACATTCCTGAAATTCGTTTTCCCCAATTTACGGACGATTGGGAACTGGAAGAGTTGGGAAAAGTTTTAGATTTGTTAAAAGATGGTACACACGGCACGCATAAAGATGTTCAAGAAACAGGAGCATTTTTATTAAGTGCGAAAAATATCAAAAATGGAAAAGTAAATTTTGATGAAACAGATAGAAAAATATCTTTGACGGATTTTCAATCAATTCATAAAAATTTTAATCTACAAAAAGGCGATGTTCTTTTAACAATAGTTGGTTCTATTGGGGAAACGGCTGTACTGGAAGATGTTGAAAACATTACATTTCAGCGTAGTGTTGCTTATTTGAGACCTAAAAAAGAGCTTCTGTCAGATTTTTTATTTTTTACAATTCAAACAGAGAAATTTCAAAATGAATTAAAAAAAAGGCAAGTTATTTCGGCTCAGCCTGGAATTTATTTAGGGGACTTGTCAATTATTCCCATTCAGACAACAACTCCAGCAGAACAAACCGCCATTGGCGGCTTTTTCAGACGGCTTGACAGGCTGATTACGCTTCATCAGCGTAAGCTAGAGCATTTAAAACAACTAAAAAAATCGCTATTACAGCAGATGTTTGTTTAAGGAGGCGTAATGAAACCGCCTTTTAGTTTGGATAACACCATGCTCAATTTGCTGGTGGAGATTTCGCAAAAATTTGGTTTTTTGCAATTTGAATATGAACGCAATTTACAACTGCGAAAACAAAACCGAATCCGATCGGTTTGGTCATCGGTAGCGATTGAAAATAACTCGCTAACGCTTGAGCAGGTCAGTGATGTGCTGGACGGCAAAGCCGTTTTTGCACCGCCCAAAGACATTCAAGAAGCCAAAAACGCTTATGATGCCTATGATGCCATGATGAGCTTTGATCCTTATTGCGTGGCGGATTTGTTGGCGGCTCATCGGCTGATGATGCAAGGTATTGCCGCCGATGCTGGGGCATTTCGCTCTGGCGATGTGGGGATTTTTAATAGCGGCGGCGGCTTGGTGCATGTGGGAGCAAGACCGCAATTTGTGCCAAAGTTGGTGGCGGATTTGCTCACATGGGCAAAAAATGACGATACGCCGATGTTGGTCAAAAGTGCGGTGGTACATTATGAACTTGAAGTCATTCACCCATTTAGCGACGGTAATGGACGTATGGGCAGGCTGTGGCAAAGTGTTATGCTTGCCAAATTCAATCCCTTATTTGCGTGGCTGCCTGTTGAGACGATGGTTCACGAAAACCAAGACGGCTATTATCGGGCATTAGGATCAGCGGACAAAGCCAATGATTCTACGGCGTTTGTGATGTTTATGCTGGAGATGATTAGTCAGACTTTGGATAAATATTCTACCGCTCACGTTCAAATGAGCGATAAAGTGAGCGATAAGATGAGCGATACACAATCGCCACTATTCGCCCAAGTGCATCGCCATTTGCTGCAGTATGGACAGATTGACAACGCTCAAGCACAGGTTTTATTGGGCAAATCTGCCGCCACGGTTCGCCGTTATTTGTCAAACTGGACAGCTCAAGGACTGTTGGAAGCTGTGGGTGAAAACAAACAGCGAATTTACCGACTGAATCAGCAAAATCAGCCGCTTAATGAATGAGCGATTTGATTTTTAACTTTGGTTTGACGGTTAAACTTGGGTTTTAACTTTGGTTTAACCTTACTTTTATCTTAATTTTTAATTTGACTAGGTGGAGTTTTTTTATGAGCAATATCCAAACCATTACCGCCAAACTGTGGGCAATGGCAAATGAACTGCGTGGCACAATGGACGCATCAGAATACAAAGATTATATTTTGGCGTTTATGTTCTATCGCTATTTATCCAAGCACCAAGAACAGTATTTGCTAGACAATGATCTTGTTACGGTTACCGCAGGGCAAAGCGTAAATGAGGCTTACGGCGAGCAAGCCGCAGGCGATGATTTAGACGATTATTTGGAAGAAATCGCCCAATCGCTGGGCTATGCCATTGCCCCAAAAGATACGTGGGACAGCCTTGTTACCCGTATTCATAATGCCGAAGTTGTGCCGAGCGATTATCAAGCCTTATTTGATAATTTCAATAGCAATGCGGCGATTAATGCCAATGCCGAAGCGGACTTTAGAGGCGTATTTGATGACATCAATCTAGGCAATTCCCGCCTTGGTGCAAGTACCAATGAGCGTGCCAAATCCTTAAGCGGTATTGTTACCTTGGTGGATAGCATTGATTATAAAGACGATGACGGCAAAGATATTTTGGGTGAAATCTATGAATATCTGATCGGGCAATTTGCTGCATCTGCCGGCAAAAAAGGCGGCGAATTCTACACGCCGCACCAAGTGTCTAAAATTTTGGCAAAATTGGTTACCGTAAACACCACGAAAAAAGCGGACGAATTTTTTATGGTGTACGACCCGACCATGGGTTCAGGTTCGCTACTTTTAACCGTGGGTAATGAATTGCCGGAAAATCAAGCCATTAAATACTACGGGCAGGAACTCAATACCACCACCTACAACTTGGCACGTATGAACCTGATGATGCACGGCGTATCCTATCAAAATATGACCCTGAAAAATGCCGACACCCTAGATAGCGACTGGCCGGACGGCGTGGATATGGACGGCGTGGACAAACCTTTGTGCAGTTTTGATGCGGTGGTCGCCAACCCACCTTACTCCGCCAACTGGGACAACCATGAACGCAAATTAAAAGACCCGCGCTTTTCGCCGTTTGGGGCGTTAGCACCAGCATCAAAAGCCGATTATGCCTTTATTTTGCACAGTCTTTATCATTTGAGCGATAACGGCACAATGGCGATTGTGCTACCGCACGGCGTATTGTTCCGTGGTGCGGCAGAAGGCAAAATCCGCAAGGCGATTATCGGCGATGACAAAACCACCGCACAGGGCAATTACTTGGATGCGGTGATTGGCTTGCCAGCCAATTTATTCTACGGCACCAGCATTCCGACCACTATTTTGGTCTTTAAGAAAAACCGCAAAAACAAAGATGTGTTGTTTATTGATGCGTCCAATGAATTTGAAAAAGGCAAAAACCAAAACCGCCTGACCGACGAACAGGTCGCCAAAATCATTGAGACCTACAAAAACCGCCAAAACGTGGACAAATACGCCTATGTCGCCAGCCGTGAAGAAATCATCGCTAACGACTATAATTTAAACATTCCACGTTATGTAGATACGTTTGAGCAGGAAGAAACCATCGATTTAGACGAAATCAACGCCCAAATCGCCCAAGATAAAGCCGAAATCGCCGCACTTGAAGCCGAAATCGCCGAGCAATTAAAACTGTTGGGCGTGGAAGTCTAATCAATCCATAACCCTAGCAAACAAAAAGCAATGCTCTAATGAGCGTTGCTTTTTTTTTGTGCTTTTTTTGGGGGGAAATGCGGACGATTGGGAACTGGAAGAGTTGGGGAATGTGGTGGAAATTAACCCAAAATCCACATTACCAGATGAATTTGAATATGTGGATTTGGAATCAGTTATTGGCACTGAAATGATTGCACACCGTACTGAATACAAAAATTCAGCTCCGTCCAGAGCTCAAAGATTGGCACAAAAAGGCGATATTTTTTATCAAACGGTAAGACCTTATCAAAAAAATAATTATCTTTTTGAATTAAATTCTGGTGATAAAATTTTCGTTTTTTCAACTGGTTATGCTCAATTAAGACCAAGTGTAAGCAGTTATTTTTTATTTAGTTGTGTCCAAGAAGAAAATTTTGTTCGTAAAGTTTTGGATAAATGCACAGGCACAAGCTACCCAGCAATTAACGCCAATGACTTATCCAAGATTAGGGTTTACATTCCAACTAACCCAGCCGAACAAACCACCATCGGCGACTTTTTCAGACGGCTTGACGGGCTGATTACGCTTCATCAGCGTAAGCATTAGCACATTATCATTTTTTCTCAATCCATAAAAAGTTAAGGCAAAATGAGCATTCCTTTTGATGAACCTAACTTTTATTTTTTAAGGAGAAACTATGAACACTTCAGCTAATCAACCAGAGCAAAACCCTAACGGCGAACTGTTTTATCACTATTACGAACGTTGGATACAGATTTATAAAGAAGGTGCGGTACGCAAAGTTACTCTGGCAAAATATCATATGACGCTTGATTGGGTCAAAAAACTTGCCCCCGAGCTGACATTGGAACAGATGAGCCGTATCAACTATCAAAAACTGCTCAACGACTACGCCCAAAACCACGAACGCCAAACCACGATGGATTTTCATCACCAGTTAAAAGGGGCAATTTTAGACGCTGTTGATGAAGGCATTATCAGCAAAGATCCCACCCGAAAAGCCATCATCAAAGGCAAAAACCCACGCCCGAAACGCCATAAATACCTAAACCAGTTTGAACTGCACAAATTGATTAGCGATCTGGATTTAACACCGCCGATCAGTTGGGATTGGCTGATTTTGCTGGTAGCCAAAACGGGTATCCGCTTTTCTGAAGCCCTTGCACTCACGCCACAGGATTTTGATTTTTCGCGACAAATTATGTCCATCAATAAAACGTGGAATTACAAAGATCACGGCGGATTTTTACCCACCAAAAACCGCTCGTCTGTGCGTAAAGTGCAGCTAGATTGGCAGACCATTATCCAATTTGCCGAGCTGACCAAAAACCTGCCCAAAGACGAACCGATGTTTGTTAAAGGCAGGGTTTTTAATTCCACGGTGAATAATGTGCTGATCCGCCATTGCCAAAATGCTGGCTTGCCTGCCATTTCTATCCACGGACTGCGGCATACGCACGCTTCTTTGTTGCTATTTGCCGGCGTATCTATCGCCAGCGTTGCCAGAAGATTGGGACACGCCAGTATGACCACCACCCAAAAAACCTACTTGCACATTATTCAAGAGCTGGAAAATAAAGACATTGATTTGGTGATGCGGTCAATTTCTAGTTTGTAATTGTGAGTGATTTCACCAAGAGGAAATGCCGTTTAAACAGGGGAATAGACGGTATTTTGCAGAAAATTTGAAAAATAAGACCGCTTGTACAAAAAGAGCGGGCGGTTTTTGTAGGTTGAGTTAGCGAGGCACAAGCGTAACCCAACTTTATTTAACTATTTGAAAACGTTGGGTTACGGCTTTCAAAAGCCTAACCCAACCTACCGACATTCAAAATATCTTCACAAAACCCCAAAAAAGCCTTCACCACCGCAGACGGATGGCGGTGGGCAGGATAAATGGCGTGGACAGGATAAGTCGTTGCTGGGTAGTCGCTTAACAGCTCCACTAAGCCGAATTTTTCGACAAGTTCGCTTGCCATATAGTCGGGCAGTTGGCAGATGGCATGGGCGGTTTTGGCTTGGTGGGCGATGGCGTACACATCGTTTGAGGTAAAAATCGGCTCGATTTTGACCGCTTGATCGCCTAAGTGTAGCGTGGCGGTTTTTTGCCCTGCTCTAGCCCAGCAAGCAAAGGGAAGTGCGGCGAGATCTTCAGGCATTTGCGGCGTGCCGTGTTTGGCGAGAAAATCAGGGTGGGCGAGCAGTATCGATTTTAGTTCCATTATCTTGCGAGCGATGACGTTTTCGGTGCGTAAATCGCCCATTCGAAACGCCACATCGATGCCGTCTTCAATCAAATCCAATACCCGATCCGTCGCCTGACAATGCACCTTAACTTGCGGATAGGCCGTCTGAAAAGCGACAATCGCCGACCAAATCGGCTCGCAGGCGGACACCGTGGAAACTCGCAGATAACCGCTCAACGCTTGCTGGTCGCCGACAAAATCTTGCGTGGCTTGGGTTAAATTATCCAAACTCAAATAGACTTTTTCATAAAGCTGCAAACCCAGTGCGGTGGGTTTTACGCCCGTTTTGTAGCGGTCAAACAGCTGAGTACGCAGTGATTTTTCAAATTCGGCAATACGGCGGCTCACCGTCGCCACAGGCATTTCAAGCTGTTCGGCGGCTTTGGAAAAACTTTGGGCTTGGCAGACGGCGACGAATAATCGTAGGTTGTTTAAGTCCATTTTATCTTCTCAGTTTTGCAAATTAGGTTATTATTTTAACGTCTTTTCATAAAAATTTGAAAAGATATAACGCCGCTACCAAGTCATCTAATTTGTTTATATTAAAGAAAAAATCCGGCTTATCAAATTGAGTACCGATGATAAAGGCGGGCTTATCACTAAAGCAGACATAAAAAAGGGCGGGTTTCGCTGTGGATTGCGTTTTGATGGCAAAAAGCCAAAATAAAACCCGCAAAATTTTGCGGGTTGTGTTAGTGGTTTATCCAATCGAAGCCTGTTCAATGATTTTTACTATTTTGTCGCTTTCAAATTGCGTTGCAAATTTTACTTTGATACGGGCATTGGTATTCATTGCCTCAAACCACCGCTCGGCGTGCTTGATTTTTTGCTTTTCGGTTTGGCGTAAATGGCTCTCGCCCGCCACGCCTTTACTTTCCACCACTAAGTTTAATGTTTCGCCGTTGCGGGTTTTGACAATATAGGCAAAATCGGGCGAATAGGTTTTGCCGCCCGCCACAGGGATTTTAATGGCTTCTTTGGGGATTTTGGTAAAAACGGTAACTTCTTGAATTTCGCCATCAGTGATGTTTTGATGTTCGATTTCGCTGTCAAAAAACACTTTGTCAAACAAAAAGCTATCCAATGGCAGTTCGTTTTCGCTGACTACCCCCCAATCTTGGTTGATGTTGATTTCGGATAATACCTTGCCCTGTTTGTCAGTGAGCTTGGTCGGATGTACTTGACTGCTGATTTTTTGATAACCCACTTCAAACCTGCTTAACGAATGTGCCAACAAATAATCATTAAAGCCAAATACGATAAAGCGTATCGTGTCATCATTCATAAACTTGGCAATATCAAGTTCATCTTTTAACTCGAAAAAGGCTTGGTGCAAGGTGTGCATTCGTATGTAGGCTTTTTGGGCAAGTTTGGTCAAAAACTCGCGATAACTCATCGTTACAATCGGCTCAAACCATTCATTTTCCACGCTTGTTTGAGTTTGAAAATCAATCCGATTATCCGCCGTTTTAATCATCTTTTGCGTCTGAATGTGGATACCTGTGGCGGTAAAACGCTTTTGGTTTTCCTTTAAAAATGCCTTAAACAACGCCAGTGTATCGCTCTCACTCATTCTGTACTGCAAAACCGCTTTTTGATGAATGGCTTCCCATAACGCCTTTAATTCATCGTATTTACCGATACGCACGGCAACTTTGGTTTTGGATTTATCTTTACTGTCGCTGATTTTGCCGTTTTTGAGTGTCGCCACCGTAAAGGCATTGGGGAATTGGCGTTTTAATTGTTCAAAACCGCCACTTGTAAAATTATCGTCATCATCAATCACACCCGCTTCATACAGCTCATTCATTAATGGGCGTTTCTTAACATCAGGATAAACAGATTTGATTTTTTCAAACAACGCATCGCTTAACTTCTCATAAATCACTTCCTGCTCGCCCGATTGGTTGATTTCCGCTTTTAGTTTAGCGACAAAATCGCTTTCAGAGCTGTCCACAAAATAATGCAGTTTAAAATCGCCGTCTTTAACACGGCTCATATATTCATTGACCGGTAAACGCAGACCTCGCCCCACTTCTTGCAGCTTACTGGTTTCCGACCCGCTGGAACGCAGTTTACAAATACCGAACACATTGGGATTATCCCAACCTTCACGCAAGGTCCATTTTGAAAAAATAAAACGGCGTGGATTATCCAGCGAAAGCAAACTTTCTTTATCGTGCAGGATTTCGTTAATTTCTTGGGCGATTTTTTCATCGTCCACGCTATTGTCTTTGGAAAAATAACCGCCGTGCGTCGCCGATACATCGTTTAGCACTGCCTGCAAAGAGCGGTAGAACGCCGTTCCTTCCTCCGCCGTTTCCAATGCCTTTTGGGCTTCTGCACGCACCATCTGCTCAAAACGGTTTTTCAGACTGCCTGCAATCTTACCGCCATCACGATAGCCTGCAATGTCATCGATAAAAAACAGCGTTAAAGGCTTGATTTTATCTGCTCGGTCTAAGAGCAGGCGTTCATTGTCAAAATGCACACGCACCGCTTGGCGCATCATCGCATCGGTTACTTTATTGGCATAAGAAAACGGTTTAAACGTATCGCCTGCCTCCAATTCCATCGCATCATTTAATGTGATGAGTGATTTTTTGGCGTGAATGCTGGTCAAATTCAAGTCATCAATTAAGTGATGTACCTTTTGCAGGCTTTCGCCTTGTGATAAACGAAATTCCTGCTTATTGCCATTTTGGTTTAATTCAAACAATACCGAATGGTTGTCTAATTTTTTAATAAATTTAATCTTGGTTTTGTCATCGCCGTCAACGGTTTGAATATGAGCCTTCACCCCTTTAACCAAATCCTGATTAAACGCATCAACGGCACTCAAGCGGTAAATCAGATTTTTAAATTTATCGTTAAAAGTCGCCCCATATCGCAAGATGTATTGTGGCGAAAAGCTCATTAAACCTTGCCAAGTTTTATTGCCGTCATCAAAACGGTGCGGTTCATCAATAATCAAAATCGGATTAACAGACGCAATGGCTTCAAAAGGCTTATCAAATTTATCTTTAAGCAACATACTGCCGTCGTTGCCACTGTCCTCGCCTTTCATCGTTTTACTGTTCACCATGCCCATATTCAGTAGCAACACATGGATTTTATCGGTTTTGTCTGCCTGCACAAACCGCACGATTTCAGACGGCATCGGACTAATTCGCTTGCCTTTTTTTGCCTTTTGGCTTTCTACCACATATAGCTCGATTTGGGCTTGTCCATAGGCATTGTCAAAATCTAAGCGGAAATGGTTTTTGAGCGCATCCGATTTTAAAAACTGCTCCGTCCCTGCCTTAATGGATAAAGTCGGCACGACAATCACAAACTTATACACGCCAAGCATTTTGTGCATTTCATACATCGTTTGGGTATAGGTATAGGTTTTGCCGGTGCCTGTTTCCATAGAGATGTCTAACACATTAGAAAAATCAGGCGTTTTATCAATGGCATTTACCTTTTGAATTTGGCAGATATTGTCTTGATATTGCTTTCCCGATAATGTCAAAGTCGGATTTTCACCCTTATCGTTATCCTGTTTATTGGTGTGATGAAAAACGCTTAATACCGAACTGACCGCCTGTTGCTGATGGGGCAAATGCTTTTCGTAGTGAAATCCTTTTTTCATCTTAATACCTCACCAAAAGCGACAAATGCACATTCTTTTTATTGTTATAAGTATCCAATGCCTGCTTTAACTCTCTTTGCTTGGCACTTTCAACCGTTGCTCCAAACAACACAATCCGCTCAATGACAAAATCCGTATCATTATCCAGCTTATCCAGCAGGGCTTTAATCGCCTCACTGTCAAAATCAGGGTAGATTAAATACAAAGTTGCCCCGCACCGATTGGCAAGATAATCGCCCAAATACACTGCTTCTACACTTTGGGTAAGCAAATTGCCGTCATAAATGCACCAAGTGGTCAGCAGGGTTTGGTATTGCTCGGTGCTGAAATGAGCATGGAGCGTTTCAGGTAATTCAAACTGTGGGCTAAATTCGTTATCAACAGCACGAAAATCAGGCACGGTTTCAAAGATTTTAAAGCCTAAATCGCCTTGGTAATCGGGATTTTCGGTTTGGATTTTTTGAGCAGAGCGAATAATGCGTTCTTTGGTAATTTCAAAAATGGTATGTTCTTTGTCAATACTATCTAAAAATCTAATAGCATTTTTGACAATCTCTTTTTGCTTGCCAGTAGCTGTTCTTAATGCGTTATCTAAATTTTCAGATAATTGAACACAAATAAATTTAAGATTTGTATTTTCATGAAGGTTAGACAGCATAACACCATGAGCAAGCGTTCCAGAACCAGCAAAAAAATCTAAAATAATATCGTTATTATCAAACTCTACTAAATTTATCAATTTTTCAATTAATAAACTTGGTTTTGGTGAACTAAAAACTTTGTTTGCTTTAAATAACTTTTTCAATTCCAGTGTTGCGTCAGTATTCAAAACATCATCAATAATTAGGTTTTTATAAGGAGCTGAACGTTCTATTTTATTTCCTTCATTATCTACTAATAAATAATTCTTATAATACACTGCCCAGCCACATTCTTTTTTCGTGGATTTTTTGACTTCTAAAAAGCCATTTTCAAAGCCCCATTTAACCTTTTCTTTGCTCCATTTCCAAATCCAACCTTCTTCTACTTTTTTACTTCTTCCATTTGGGAAAACCAAAGAACCATCTGGACATTTAATACCAAAATTCATACTATCACTGTACTGCAACCCTCCTCTATCCAAGTTATCAGTATAATAGCTACCACGCTGTTCAAAATACTCATCTTTCTGGTTGTATCTATTAAAATCATAAGAACTATTATTTTTCCCTGCTACAAATTTATCTGTTTTACGATACATTAAAATGTATTCGGTAATTGTGGCAATATCTCCTTCATCAGAAGCACCTGTTTTCTTTTGCCAAATAACATTTGCAACAAAATTCTCCTCCCCAAACACCTCATCACAAAGCAGTTTGAGTTGCGCCTGTTCATTATCGTCAATACTGATAAAAATCACGCCATCGTCTTTTAATAATTCACGGGCGATATACAGGCGTGGGTACATAAAGGTAAGCCACGCACTGTGGGAATTGGATTTTTTGGCGGTAAAGTCTAGCACCCGTTTGGCTTCGTCCACGCTCATATCGGCAAGTTCGGCAAGCTCATCGGGGGTAAATTTGCGGTCGTCTTGATAAACAAAGCCGTCTGAACCCGTGTTATAGGGCGGATCGATGTATATCATTTTGACTTGGTTTGAATAGGCGTGTTTTAAGTGTTTCAGCACTTCTAAATTATCGCCTTTGATCAGCAGGTTTTGGCTGTTTTGGTTTTGAGGCAGACTGTTATGGGCAGTATCTTCCGCCAAAAGCACGGTAGGCGGACAATCCCGCAAATAGCGGGCATAAGATTTGCCCAGCCAGTTTAGCGTATAGTATTCACGGCTGACGGGTACATTAGCACTTTGCAGCTGCTCTGCCATTTTTTCAGGCAAAAATGCACCGTCTTTGTCAAAGCAATCGGGGAAAAGCTGTTTGAGCGTTTCGACAGCAGTAGTCGGGGAGTCGAGAAGGAAATTTTTGGAGATAATCATTGACTTATCTCCAAAACGGGGCTTAAACTATTGCGTTGCGTTGCGTTGCGTTGCGTTGCGTTGCGTTGCGTTGCGTTGAACATTATGGAAACTCCTGTTAGATGATCAATATGTTATTTGATAAATTTTTCATTTTGTGAAATAGCAGATGATGTAATTTCAATGGCATTTTTCCCCATCTCATTACATTCCTTAAAATGCTTAAGTAATTGCGTTTCTCCCAGACTTATATTTTATCGGTTGTTGTATCTGATCAATAAAGATTTCACCATTTCCACTAGCCAACCAATTTAGATTAACTTCTGCTTTAACGATTGCTGTCATACCTTCTGCATTTGGTTCGCGTTCGCCACCGATATAGCCTTACATAGTTCGATAAGGTAATTCTGCAAATTCTTTGATTTTCCAGTTTTTATGCTTACAGACTAGTTGCAATCTTTCCGATATATGCATTTGTGCATTTTTATAGTTGTTAAATATTGGTAAATTACGCAAATTAGCGTATATTTGTGTTTGAGATTTCACATTCTACCTACATTTGAGCGTTTTTTCGATAAAAAAATTTTCAATATAAATTAAAGATGTAGTTATATCATGGCGCAACACTTCCTTTTAACGGGTAAAGCCCGCATGCTTTCGACTATCAAGATGACCCGACTATCTGATGCGGAAGCTTTCGAGATGCTTTGCCAGTTATGTTGGGGGAAGTGAGAAAAACGATATAAAGTAATCCAATGGAAGTGGAAACAAGAATGGCGGTACATCACCGCTATTTTTCTTCGATTGTTTTTGAGCTTCCTTCAATAACCTTTCAAATTACGCTTACCTGATAAATTTTGTGTCATAATAAAAAAGTCCTAACTTGGTTTAATAAGTCAGGACTTTTGTTTTTTAGTAAAATGACTTTGTGCAACTGCTACATACTACCGGTAAATTAACCTTTACGGGCAGGCAATTTTTCTTTGATACGTGCTGCTTTACCAGTCAGGCCGCGCAAGTAGTACAGTTTCGCACGGCGGACGTCACCACGGCGTTTAACTTCGATTTTTTCAACGTTTGGAGAGTATAGTTGGAAAGTACGCTCAACGCCTTCGCCGCTAGAGATTTTGCGCACGATGAAGTTGCTGTTCAAGCCACGGTTACGACGGGCGATTACTACACCTTCGTAAGCCTGCAGACGGCTACGGGTACCCTCTACCACGCGTACAGACACGACTACGGTGTCACCCGGTGCGAATTCGGGGATTTCTTTGTTCAAACGAGCAATTTCTTCTTGCTCTAATTGTTGAATCAGGTTCATTGTTTTTCCTAGATTATGATTGGATTTCCCGTTGCTCTGCCAAGATTTCTTGTAAGAGGCGGGTTTCCTTTGGGATTAAACTGCGCTTTTCCAGAAGATCCGGTCTGCGCACTAAAGTGCGTTGCAGCGATTGCTTCAACCGCCACTCGGCAATCAATGCATGGTTGCCCGAACGCAAAATATCCGGCACAGCCATACCTTGAAATTCTAAAGGTTTGGTGTAATGCGGGCAGTCTAACAGGCCGTCTGAAAACGAATCCTGCTCGGCAGATTGAATATCGCCCAATACACCGGGTACAAATCTTAATACCGCATCCATCAGCATCATTGCCGGTAATTCGCCACCGGAAACGACGAAGTCGCCCATACTGATTTCTTCGTCAACGTTCTGTTGCAACAAGCGCTCGTCAATGCCTTCATAGCGTCCGCATAATAAAATCAGGCTGTCTGATTGCGACAATTCAACCGCCTTCCGATGGTTGAACAATGCGCCTTGCGGGCTGAGATAAATGACTTTGCTGTGGCTTGGGCTGTTTTTTTTCGCCTCTTCAATCGCAGCTTGCAACGGAGGCGCCTGCATAATCATGCCCGGGCCGCCGCCGAAAGGCCGGTCATCGATGTAGCCGAGTTTGTTGTCGGCAAATTGGCGCGGATTAATGGCCTTAAATTGCCATAAATTCTGTTTTCTTGCCCGACCGGTCACGCCGTATTCTGTAATGCTGTCAAACATTTCCGGAAACAGGGTGATGCTTTGAACCAACATCAGTAATCCAAGCCCCAGTCAACGGTGATGGTCTGCTTGCCGGCATCTACGTTTCCAATGTATTTTGACACAAACGGAATCAATTTTTGACCGTATTCGCCATGAATTACCAATACATCGTTGGCGCCGGTTTCCATCAGGTTTTGGACAGTGCCCAAAGTCAAGCCTTCTTGGTTGACAACGGTCATGCCCACTAAATCCGCCCAATAGAATTCGTCTTCTTCTGTAGGGGCAAATTCGGAGCGGGGGATTTCGATGGTATAACCGCGCAGTAAAAATGCTTGGTCGCGGTCATCGATACCTTCGAATTTTACCTGCAATTCATCGCCGACGGCTTTGCCGGCTTCGATGGTGACGGTCACGATTTTGCCGTCTTTGTGTAACCGCCATTGAGGGTAGTCCAGCAGGCTGTCGGTGTATTCGGTGTTGGCAGCGATTTTGAGCCAGCCTTTTACGCCGAATACGCCTTTAATGTAGCCCATGGCCACCCATTGTTGCGTGTCTGTCATGGCAATATGCGGTTAATTAAGCAGCAGCTTTTTGCTCTTTAACCAATTTGGCAACGGCTTCGCTCAATTGCGCGCCTTGACCAATCCAGTGGTTCAGGCGGTCAGTAGCTAAACGTACGCGTTCTTGTTTTTCGTTGGCAACTGGGTTGTAGAAGCCAACGCGCTCGATGAAGCGGCCGTCGCGACGGTTGCGTGAATCAGCAACCACGATGTTGTAGAAAGGGCGGTGTTTAGAGCCACTGCGAGCCAAACGGATAACTACCATTTTTTGAGTCCTTTTGATAAATTCGGAGATATAGAAACTGTTTATTTTAGGTTAGTTTGTGGTGTTTAGGCAAGTATTTATTGTCTAAACTTCTCTTTGCTTTGCTCTTTAGTTACTGAAAGGTTGAGTTTGGCTTGATAAAGATTTTTGTCCTGCTCCGATTCTATCAGGCTAAAGCCTGATTTTTCGGCCAATTTCAGCATGGCGGTGTTTTCTTTTAGGATTTCCGCGTTCATGCTTTGGTAGCCTTGTTGTGTTGCTAATCGGATAATCAGTTGCATCATTTCGCGGGCCAAACCGCTGCCGCGCATGTCTTCGGAAAGGGTAATGCCGAATTCGCATTCGTCACGGTTCAGTCGGCTGAGACGGCTGACGGCGACGATCAGGCCGTCTGAATTTTCGGCAATCCATGCGCCTTCACTGTGATAATCGAGTTTGCTGAAACGGGCAAGCGTCGGCTGCGGCAGCTCGTTGGTGCGGGTCATGAATCGGGTGTAGCGGGATTGCGGTGACAGTCGGCGGATAAATTGCTGTTTGGATTCGGCATCTTCGGGCTCGAATGGGCGAATCGTTACGGTTTGCCCGTTTTTCAGGCGGATTTCGCCCAGATAATCGGTCGGGTAAGGGGCAAGCACGTTTTCTGCCGGTTTGTGTTTGCCGGTGTTGTTTTTTTGATGCCAAAATTCGGCAGCCGCTTCGCCGGTGGTACGGATAAATTCGCTGGCGCGGACATTGCTGTGGCGCAAAAATTCGGCGGCCGCCTGCATACGGTGGTTGAATCCATCGGTAGTTGGCCGGCTTGGTTTTTCAATGGTTTTTTCAGACGGCCTGTTGTTTTTATGCGATGCGGGCGCAGGTTGGACAGGCCATCTGAAATCGCTGCTGATTTGGTTGCTGCTGATGTTCAGGATGATTTCGCCGTTGAACAGCTCGGGATTTTGCACCAAGGCATTCATGCTGTGTACAAACTGTTCGATGGCATCTTGATAGCGGCTTAAGTTGGCAAAACGCAAAAGGCGTGCGGTATCGAGCGTGGTAAACGGCGGCAACACGGCGATGGTGCGGTTTAAGTCGGCCGCGCTGATGATGGCGCCGTATTGGTGATGCCGTCTGAATGTTAATTTCACCAATGGATAAGTGTTGTCATTTTGATAGGCAGGCAGGTGCAGTGCGGCGGCTAAGCGTTTGGCATGGTCTTTTGCGGCGGTAACGGCTTCGCTGTCGATATTTTTCAGACGGTCCGGTTTTGCCGGTGCGGTTTCGTGTTGCACTTGCTGCAAACGGGCGGCAATGTTGCGTAAATGCAGGGTCTGCAAGGCTTGTTCGGGATTGGAGAAATGCAGCAGGCCGTCTGAAACATGGCTACTGATGAGTAAGGGTTTATCGGTTTGTTTGGCCAGATGATTCAGCATTTTCACAATGGCGGTTTCATTATGCTCGGCACTCGGTGCAATCATGGCAAGCAAGGCTTGAGTGTGGTCTTGCTGCAATTGTTGCGCGGCCATGCTGCGGTAATGTGCAGCAGTAGGCATGCTGCCGATATAACCGTTTTGCAGATTGGTTTTTTCAGAGGGCAGGCTTAATCGGATGCCCATTTCGGCGGCAATCGGTTGTAGCCAGCCAATCGGTGTGTTGCCCAGTACGGTGAGTTGGTTGATCGGTTTGATGTCGGACAAACGGGCATGCAGCGCGGCAGCCAATTCGTTGTGATTTAGCGTGAGCAGGAAATTGCAATGGCGGCTTAAGCTTTCCAGAATAGCACGTTCGGTATCGTCTACGGCATGGGTGCAATGCAGGATAATCGGTGTGTGGCGGGCAAAGTGGCGGATGGCGCTGAACAGTTTGCGCTGGTTTTCGGCAGGGTTGTGATGCACCACGGCGACGCGTGTGTGGCGATTGTGGCCGAAGCGGTTAATCCAATCGGCAGCAGAAGTAGGGCTGAGGTTGTAATTCAGGCTGATGTGGCGTGAAATACCTTGCTGCATACGGCGCAGTATGACATCGATTTCACTGCTGACTGCTGCTTGACCGGTTAACAGTGCCACGTGGCCGGCCGGAAAATCGGGTAACAGACCGGTGTTCAGCCCTTGGGTGGGCAATTGGATGCCGGCAGGACTGCACACGCTTATATTTAATTCTTGACCGTGATGCTTTTGAATTGCTTGGCGGGCAGTTTGCCAATCTTCTTCGCTGAGGCTTTCCCAATCTTGAATCAAAATCAGGTGGTGAAGCTGTTTTTTACGGCAGGCTTTAGACAGTGCTTCGTAGCTGTCGGGCGGGGTGACGGCAATCACTAGGTCGGCTTGGCCGTTGATTTTATTTAAATTCGGGTAGGCAGGCAAACCGGCCACGGTTTTGTGGCGCAAATTCACCGGTGTGATTTTGCCTTGAAACGACGAACCAAGTAGCGCGGTTAGGATACGCTCGCCCAAAGTGTGCGGCCGTTCGCTCGCGCCAACCAAGATAATGTGTTGCGGCATGAAAAAATAGCCGGGCATGGGCTGTGTATTCATGGTGCTTCTTTCGTTCAGAATCGTTTGCTTTAATGAAAAAGGCCGTCTGAAAACAAAGGTATTTTCAGACGGCCTTGATGGGTTTATACCGACGCAGCGTTTTTGTCTTTTTCGCTGGAAGGTTTGCATTTCGGGAAAATGAAGCGCATGTTCAAGCCGTTGGGTTTGACATTTTCGGCGATGATTTTACCGTTGTGCTGCTCGACAATGTGTTTGGTCAAAGCCAAGCCCAGGCCGGTGCCCGGCTTGCTGGCGCTGGAGTCGGCGCGGTAAAACGCGGTGAAAATGTGCGGCAATTGCATTTCATCTACGCCGGGGCCGTTGTCGGTAATATTTACAATCCAGTTTTTACTGTCTTGGCCGATGTTGACTTTGATGTCGCTGCCTTCCGGACTGTAATTCATGGCATTGCGAATCACGTTGTCAAACGCACGGTATAAATAGCTTTCATTGGCTGAAACAGTGGCGGTTTCCGGAATTTTGCCTTGAATCTGCAAGGTGACGGACTGATGATTTTGTTGCGCCACGCTTTGGTTGTCTTCGACCAAGTTGCTCAAAAACGGAATCAGCTTCAGGTTTTCCTTTTCCAGCGGCATGTTGGACGTTTCCAAGCGCGACAGGGTCAACAGCTCGCCTACCAAGGTATCCATGCGTGTCAATTCGCCTTCCAAGCGTTTCAGGTATTGATCCTGCTTTTGCGGCTGGGCTTGAATCAGGCCGACAATGGCCTGCATACGTGCCAGCGGCGAGCGCATTTCGTGGGAAACGTGGTGCAGCAGGTGGCGCTCTTTTGCGACCAGCTTTTGCAGTTTTTCCGCCATTTTGTCGAATTGCTGCGCCAAGTGGGATAATTCATCGTCACGGTCGTCAACCTGCTGCGAAATACGGGTTTCCAAATCACCGTTGGCTACGCGGTTCATGCCCTTGCCCAAAATGCGGATGGGCTTGGTGATGTTGGCGGCCAAAATGTAGGCGGTGAGCAAGCCGACCAGGATAATGAAGGAAAGGATGATGAATTCGTGCCAAATCGGCGGCAGCGGCAAACCGGGGATAAACAACGGGCTGGGCAGTCGTTGCGCCTGTTGGTTGTCCCAACCGCGCACGAAGAAGAGATATTCTTCGCCGAAGCGGTCGTATTCGATGTGTGCCAAATCCGATTTCGGATTGTTGATGGCAAAGACGCGGGCGCGTTCGATCATTTTGTCGTCAATGTCGCGATAGAGAATATCGCGTTTATTATCGCCGAGAATGACAAAAACACCGTTCGAAACGGGGCTGTCTTTCCATTCGACCAAAACCTCGCGTGCACCGGCATCGCCGCGCGAGCGGAAAGCCGAGACAATACTGTTCATCAGCGTCGTTTCAATGGTACGGCGTTGATTAAACTGATTTTCGGCCAAGGTGTTTTGCATCAGCCAAAATGAAAAACTCGCCACAAAGATTGCGCAGATAATCACTGCGCAAAATGTGGCGAATATGCGTTGAAACAGTTTCATGGGGGCTCTTAGTTTTTAACAAACAAATAGCCCAAGCCGCGTACGGTTTGAATCAGTGATGCATCGCCCAATTTGTGGCGGATGCTTGAAATATGCACGTCGATGCTGCGGTCGAATTTTGCCAGTTTACGATCCAAGGCTTCTACAGACAGAGTCTCTTTGCTCACCACTTGGCCGGCATGGCGCATCAATACTTCCAGCAGGTTGAATTCTGTGCTGGTCAATTCCAAAGGAGTGTCTTTGATGGAGGCCTGGCGTTTGGCCGGATATAGAACCACATCGCTTACGGCAATGCTGTTTGGCGTATTGCTTTGCTCGGCATTGTTTTGTGCGCGACGCAGAATCGCATTGATGCGTGCCAATAATTCGCGTGGGGTGCAAGGTTTCGGCACATAGTCGTCTGCGCCCATTTCCAAGCCGATGATGCGGTCGATGTCATCACCTTTGGCGGTTAACATGATCACCGGTACGGTGCTTTGGGTGCGGACGTTTTTCAAAACATCCAAGCCGTTCATTTTCGGCATCATGGAATCCAATACGACCACGTCGTATTGACCCGATAAGATTTCCTGCACGCCGGCTTCTCCGTCGGGAACGCTGTGTACGTTCAGGCCTTCGGCGGTCAGGTATTCGGTTAACAGTTCGGTCAATAAAGCGTCGTCATCTACCAATAGTACGCGGCTCATGAGAATTCCTTTTCGGTGGTTGTATGCTCTGCCTTTGTTCGGTTATTAACTAAAGCAGTGAATCAAGAACAGTACTTATCTTAACACGCATTGCATTATTGTTGATAGCTTCTTTTTCTATGCTTTTGCGCTTTTTTGCAATGAATGTAAAGGCCTTTACATTTCAGACGGCCTATTGTTTCCAATAGGCCGTCTGAAAGGGAACGCCGATTATTTTAGCTTCCCGCAAGGTTTGGCAGTGCTGTGTTTCGGGTCTGCCCGGAAGGTTTGGCAGGCCGATAAAAGAGGCGGTAATAATGGTTCGAAGGCTTGGTGCGCACGGATTTTGCTCTCGTAAAACGACATCATATACGGAAAGTAATAATACATGGCCTGCATCCATTGTTCACCGGCTTGGGTTTCGCCTTTGCGGTAGCGGTACAGACCGACTTGATGCGCGTTGGCGTAAGGGCGGTAGGTCAGGGCATTCAGCGCGGCTTGTTCTGCCCAAGGCTGAATTACCGGATCGGTCGGGTCGGCGCGGCGGGTCAGGCTCAATTCGGCGTAGTAACGCAGCATGGGCTGTTGCTCGGCGATGCGTTTGAGCCCGTCGATTTTACGGCCGGCTTCAGTTGCGGTTTCGGTTTTCGGGCGGCGGCTGTAATCAACCAAATCGGTGTAAGCCCAACCCAGATTCAAGATGCCGCCGGTCAGTAAAATTGCTGCTGAGCCCCCCACATAATTTCGGCGTTTGGCTGCGACAGTGCTGTCTGAAATATCTTGATAATGTGCGGGTGACAGCGAGACCATCAGGCCGAACGGCACCAGAAAATAAATATACCAAAGCGGGTATTCCAACATGCTGTGGCACAGGGATACCGTCATTAAAGCCAAGAGCAACAATGAAGCGGCGTGATACGGGCGTACCAGCATACGCCAAACGGCTGCCAGTAAGCTCGATGCCACCAGCAAGACACCGATGATGCCGGTTTCGGCCAAGAGCTGCATGACTATATTGTGGGAATGGGTGAACAGAACGCCGAGGATGTTGTTGCTGAAATGCTTGAGATCGGCTTGTGCCAAAAAGCTTTGCAGGGCATAGCTGTTCCAGCCGTGTCCGAGCCATGGTGCAGATTGAAAAGCAACCCATGCTTTACGCCACTCGATTTGGCGCATAGAGCCTTCAAACCCGCTGTTGCTGGCACGTTCAACCGCTGTTTCGTAATTGGCATTGCTGAATAATTCGAGCAACGTGCCCATGGAAAATTGGAACAACACCACGCAGGCGAGTGCAAAAGCGATAATCCCGAGCAAGCGGTTGGTTTCGCGCCCGGCGACTGCGCGCCAAAACGGCAGCAGGATGCCGACACCGATAACATAAGCGAGAATAGTGCGCGAGTTGACCAAGCCGAGAATGCCGGTGAGCAATATCACGAACACCGCGCCCAACCGGTTCGGCATTTTGCGCATCGCCCACAAATAGGCCGCACACAACACGCCCCACATCAGATAATGGCCGAGATGGTTGCGCTGGCCGAGTTGGCCGCTGACGTTGCTGCTGCCGCCATAAGCCAGGATGCCTTTAAACATTTCCGCACCTGCCCAGCTTTTAAACTGCATAAAGGCAATGGTTGCCTGAATCAATGCGCCGAACAAAAGCGACCATGCAAACACGGTAACGATGCGTTCCTGTCCGTATTCCGCCACCCAGCCGCGTACCGCCCATGCGGCCAAGGACAGAATCACAAACGTCCACGCCACCATGTCGCTCATGCCGGGATAGCTTAAATCCAATATACGCGCTTGCAGCCACCAAAAAGCGGCCAACAGCAAAAAAGCCGCACCGGCGGTAGAAAGGCGCACATTGAGCAAGCCGTAGCATGCTGTCGCCAATACGAACACCACCGCGCCCAGTAACGAAGCGGCTTCCAGATAAAAGCTGGATAAAGGCCCGACCCGGTAAAGCGACACAAACGGTACAATGCCAATCCATAAAAAGGCCAGCCATACCGGCAGCAGACAGGTATGCCATTCGCTACGCAGGCCGTCTGAAAAACGCTGATACATCAGGCCACCGCCTTTCGTTGTGTGTCTTTAATAAAGAACAGGCAGGCGATAAAAAATACCACGCAGCATACTGTGGCCAAGGTTGCGCATACACGGCTGGCCGGTACTGCATCGAAAATCCGCATAAACGCTTCGGCAAAATAAATCAAAATCAGCATGCAACTGTATTGGTAAGTGTAAACCTTGCCTTTCAAAATGCCGGTCAGCGGCAAGCATAAGGGCAGGGCTTTTAAGGCCAGCCACGAGCCGCCCGGACGCAGCGGCGCAATCCACAATTCCCAAGCCACGCAGATGATAATCAGCGTAATCAAGCTGATGGAAGCGGCGTAATAAGACCAATGTTTGGCAGAATTTTTCATGTTTCAATCACTTTAAAGCAGCAGGTAATGTGTTATTCGACCTGCCATCAGACCGTAAAAAGCCGTCTGAAAGTTCCATGGTTTACTTTCAGACGGCCTATGAATCAATGCGAACAATGCCTCAAACTTGGGCAGGCGGTTGTGCTTCGTCGTCTGAGTTTTCGCGCCCAATCGGTTTGGTAAAACGGCTGAACCAAATGCCCGCTTCATACAGAATAATCAGCGGTACAGCGAGCAGAATTTGTGAAATCACATCCGGCGGCGTGATGATGGCGGCAAGTACAAACGCGCCGACAATCACATAAGGGCGTGCGAGTTTGAGCTGTGCCGTGTCGACAATACCCATGCGCGCCAACAAAACCACCACCACCGGTACTTCAAACGTGGTGCCGAAAGCGACAAACATACCCAAAATAAACGACAAATATTTGTCGATGTCGGTCGCCATGTTCACGCCGGCAGGGGTCACGCCGGCCAAGAATTGGAAAATCACCGGAAAGACCAAGTAATAGGCAAAGGCCATACCGGCAAAAAACAGAATGCAGCTCGACAACACCAAGGGCGTAATCAATCGTTTTTCATTTTGGTACAGCGCCGGCGCGACAAATGCCCAAACCTGATACAGCGTGTGCGGCAGCGACACTAAAAAAGCCGCCATCAAGGTGACTTTCACCGGCACGAAAAACGGCGCAATCACATCAGTGGCGATCATGCTGGTGTCTTTAGGCAAGCTGGTCATCAGCGGTTGCGCAACAAATGAATACAGGGTTTGCGAAAACGGCATCAGCGCCAAAAAGCAGACCAACAGACCGATGATGATCCACATCAGGCGGCGGCGCAGCTCGAGCAGGTGCTCGATTAAGGGCTGGGTCGTAGGTTCGGATGGTTGGATGGGCGTATCAGACACCGTTTACTCACTTTTTACGGACACGAAGTTTCGGTTTGGCTCGGAATTTTGGACGCATATCGCGTTTGCGCTGCATGGCCTGCTTGCGCAGGGTTGCAGTATGCATGCCGGTAGAATAGGCAGGCGTGGTTTCCACATAGCTGACTTCCGGCGCTTGGTATGACGTATTGGCCGAAGTCAGGTAATCGCGCCATAATTGATCGGCATCATGTGCTTCACCGTCTTGCGCAGCTTCCGCAATATCGGGTACAGACGGGGCAATCGGCTGACCGTTTTCGTCCAAAAGCCCAACCGGTCCGGTGCTCGGATTGACCTTATCGTCTTTGATTTCGGGCAGTAAAATGCCGTTTTCATCGACTTTGAAATCATCGGGTACACGTTGTTCGGGCAATCGTTCCCAAGGCTTGAGGCCGTCTGAAATGGTATTCAGACTGTTTTGCGCTTCGTTGCCGACTTCTTTCATTTCATTGCGCAACTGATCCGCTGCCGATTCAAATTCCTGCTTGGCCTTGCGCAATTCTTCCAGCTCAACTTGCACGCTGAGCTCTTGCTTGACGTTGCTGACCAAGCGTTGCAGTTTGCCGACCAGTTGGCCGGCGGTACGCGCAGCTTTAGGCAGACGTTCGGGACCCAGCACAATCAGCGCGATCACGCCGATTAGCAGGAGTTCGCTTAAACCGAAATCAAACATGGATTAGGCTTTGTCTTCTTCTTTTTTATGTTCGATGACTTCGTCTTTGGCGGCTTTCTCATCGCCTTCGTTCAAACCTTTTTTAAAGTCATGCACCGCACCGCCCAAATCTTTGCCGACGTTGCGCAGTTTTTTGGTGCCGAACACCAAAACCACGATGACCAATACGATAATCCAGTGCCAGATAGAAAAGCTGCCCATGGTAAATTCCTTTTAATTTTAAATGGTTAAATTCGGTAGTGTCGATAATCAGGCCGGCGTGCCCATGATGTGGATGTGCAGGTGGAACACTTCCTGCCCGCCGCCTTTGCCGGTGTTGATTAAGGTTTTGAAACCGTTGGCCAAGCCCGCTTCTTGTGCGATTTGCGGCACTTTCAGCATCATTTTGCCCAACAATGTTTCGTGCTCGGCTTGGGCGTGTGCCAGCGAGTCAAAATGCACTTTGGGAATCAGCAGCAGATGCACGGGTGCAGACGGGTTGATGTCTTTGAAGCACAACATATCGGCATCTTCATAGACGCTGACGGAAGGGATTTGTTTATCCACGATTTTACAGAAAATGCAGTCGCTCACGGTATCACTCCAATGCGGGCCGTCTGAACTTTCAGACGGCATGAAATCGAATAGGGCTGATTGTAATACAGTTTCAGTTGTCTGTGCGAGCGGCTTTTTCAACCAATCCCGACAAACCTTGACGGCGTGCAAGTTCGGCAATCACATCTTCGACGCGCAAACCGTGGTGCGCCAGCAAAACCATGCTGTGAAACCACAAATCGGCAGTTTCGTAAACCAAGTGTTCCGCTTCGCCGTCTTTCGAAGCCATCAACACTTCGCCCGCTTCTTCGATGACTTTTTTCAGAATTTTGTCTTCGCCTTTTTGCAAAAGGCAGGCGACATAAGATTCTTCGGGATTTTGGTCTTTTCTCGAGTCAATCACGTTTTGGATTTCGCTTAATACATTGTTGCTCATAAGGATTCCGTTTGCTGAGGAATGGGGGCCGTCTGTATTTTTTCAGACAGCCTGAAAGGCTTCAAGCGTTTGCGGGATGAGATTAAGAATGGCTGTAGCCGTAAATCTCGTTTTCGTCTTTCAACACGGCATCGACGGTTCGCCATTGGGTGCCGTCCCACTTTTGGTAGAAGCAGCTTTCGCGGCCGGTATGGCAGGCAATGCCGCCGTGTTGTTCGATCAGCATCACAATCGCATCGCCGTCGCAATCCAATCGCAGTTCGTGTACTTTTTGCGTATGACCGGATTCTTCGCCTTTCATCCATTGCTTTTGGCGGCTGCGGCTGTAATAGTGGGCAAAACCGGTTTCGGCGGTTTGGGCTACCGCCTCGGCGTTCATCCATGCCACCATCAATACGCGGCCGCTTTGCCAATCTTGCGCGATAGCGCACACCAGGCCTTTTTCATCGAATTTGACGGCGGAAAGTAGGGCGTCTGTGTTCATGTCGGAATGTCCTGACAGGCCGTCTGAAATTTCAGACGGCCTGAAAAATTATTTTAAAAAGGCCAATACTACGGCAGCCAAAGTCATGGCAAACAGGATTTTGCGCAGGGTTTCGGGTTGCAGCTTGATGGCGGTTTTCACGCCCAAACGTGCGCCCAAGGCGCTGGATAAGGCCAGCACCAAACCCACATCCCACATCACTTGGCCGCGTGCCACGAAAATCGCCAGGGCCACGGCGGTGAAGCCCAAAGTGCAGCAGACTTTCAATGCATTGGCGCGCACCAAATCGTATTTCAGCAAACCGGCCAGCACGGGCAGCAGCAAAAAGCCCGCCGCTGCTTGCACAAAGCCGCCATACATGCCGACCAAAAACAAAGCGTAACGCGAATTGGGCTTGTCGGCAACACGAATCGGTTGCGCCCCCGGCTCGTGCAGCAATAGATTCGGCTTGAACGCCACCACCGCGGCTACGCCGAGCATGGTCAGCAATAACAAGGGCTTCAGAATATTCACGGGTGCAAAAGAAGCAAACAAAGCACCGGCCATACCGCCGAACATCATCGGCACCATAATGCCGCGCAAATCGTGGGTCGGTAGCCTGCCCGCTTTGTGAAAGCCGTGCGTTCCGGATGCGGATTGCAGCAACACGCCGAGACGGTTGGTGCCGTTGGCGACATCGGCCGGTATGCCGAACATCATCAGCACCGGTAAAATCAGGTTTGAGCCGCCGCCCGCCATCATGTTGATGATGCCGGCGGCGATGCCTAAAAAGCCGATGAGCAAATATTGCCCTAAGGTGAAATCGAGTTCCATAAGCGTGATGGGTGTGTTTTAGGTTTCAGACGGCATGGAATAAAGGATTAAATGTTTGCTTGGAATAAGAGTGGATTCAGACGGCCTTTCGGCAGAATACCGGCGGGCCGTCTGAAATTTTTACAAACGCACTTCAATCCCTGCGGCCTGCATGGCTAATTTTGCTTCGTGAATGCTGGTTTCGCCGAAGTGGAAAATACTCGCCGCCAACACGGCATCGGCCTTGCCTTCTTTCACGCCGTCGATTAAGTGTTGCACATTGCCCACGCCGCCGGAGGCAATCACCGGAATATCTACCGCTTCGGAAATGGCGCGGGTCAGCGGCAGGTTGAAGCCGATTTTGGTGCCGTCCCTGTCCATGCTGGTGAGCAGGATTTCGCCGGCGCCGCGTTCCTGCATTTCCAGGGCCCATTCTACTGCATCCAAGCCGGTCGGCTTGCGGCCGCCGTGGGTGAAAATTTCCCAGCGGGTGTTTTCAGGGTTCGCCGCTTTGGCATCGATGGCCACCACAATCGCTTGCGAGCCGAAAAAACCGCTGGCTTCGTTGACCAAATCAGGGTTGGTCACGGCTGAGGTGTTAATGCTGATTTTGTCGGCTCCGGCATTCAGCAGGCGGCGCACATCGGCCGCCGAGCGCACGCCGCCGCCGACGGTCAGCGGAATAAATACTTGCGATGCAACTTCTTCGATGACATGCAAAATGGTGTCGCGGTTGTCGGAAGAAGCGGTGATGTCGAGAAAGGTCAGCTCGTCGGCGCCTTCGTCGTTGTAGCGTTTGGCGACGTCAACCGGATTGCCTGCATCGCGCAGGCCGAGAAAGTTGACGCCTTTGACCACTCGGCCGTTGTCTACGTCTAAGCAGGGGATAATGCGTTTTGCCAATGCCATTGAAAGGGTTCCCGTCAATAAATCGGTTGCGGTGTGCAACAGGTTTGAGGCCGTCTGAAAGTTTCATTAAGGCTTTCAGACGGCCTATGTTTAACTCAGCCAGCCGTTGACCCAATCGGGCAGATATTGCAGCAATTGGAAATAACCGACGCCCGCGGCTGCGGCCATGAGCATTGTGGTCATAAAGCCGGTGCTGAAACGGTTGACGATCATGAAAACAACGGCGACATAAGCCCATAATGCGCCGTTGAGCGCCGCCCAATGGCCGTCAATTTCCGGTATGGCAAAAGCGGTCAGTTGGCGCATGATAACGGCCAAAATGGTAAACCACAGACTTTCGGTCAGCGGATAAATGTCGCGGTCGGCAGACCAAATCAACCAAAAGCCTAAGACGAATGCTTCCAGCATGTGTTACCCCTTAATGATTCAATAAAACCCGCTTTGCCTGTTGGTTTTATGTCATGGCAAAGCAATCGAGCGTGGCAGGACGGCGGAATACGAATGCGTCCTGATGAAATACGGATTAAGCCAATGAGTCGGCCAGCTTTTGCGCTTCGGCAAAATCAATGCTGCCTTCGTAAATCGCGCGGCCGGTAATCGCACCGGTTACGCCGCTTTGTCCGACCGAACACAGGGCGCGGATGTCGTTCAAATCGGTCAGGCCGCCGGAGGCAATCACGGGAATTTTGACCGATTCGGCCAGCTTGACGGTGGCTTCGATATTCACGCCGCTCATCATGCCGTCGCGGCCGATGTCGGTGTAGATGATGCTGTTGACACCGTCGTCTTCAAATTGTTTGGCCAAATCAATCACATGATGTTCGGTTACGGTTGCCCAACCGTCAATCGCCGCCATGCCTTCTTTGGCATCCAAGCCAACGATGATTTGTCCGGGGTAGGCTTTGCAGGCTTCGCGTACAAACTCGGGATTTTTCACCGCAGCGGTACCGATGATGACATCGGTCAGACCCAAATCCAGATATTTTTCGATGGTGGCCAAGTCGCGGATGCCGCCGCCCAATTGCACGGGAATGTGTTGCGCCACGGCAGCCAAGATTTCTTTAATCGCAGGGAAGTTTTTCGGTTCGCCCGCAAATGCACCGTTCAAATCCACCAAATGCAGCCGGCGGGCACCTTGTTTGAACCAATGTCCGGCAGTTTGTGCCGGCGTGTCGGAAAACACGGTTGCCTGATTCATCAAGCCTTGTTTCAGGCGCACGCATTGGCCGTCTTTTAAATCGATTGCAGGAATAAGTAACATAATTTTTCCAAAGTGGCGGTCAGGCGGACTATAACGGGCCGTCTGAAAAATAGAATCATGACGTGCAAATCATTTTACACAATTTAGCGAATTTTAGCACACCTGAGCCGCCTTCGGCACGGTTTGTTTCGCGCCGAATCTTTATGGCTGCCAGTTTAAGAAATTGCGCAACAGCAGCAAGCCGCCGTCGTGGCTTTTTTCGGTGTGGAACTGGGTGGCGAACACGTTATCCTTGCCGACGATGCAGGCAAATTCTTCCGGATATTCGCTGGTGCCCAATACGATGTCGCTGTTTTGCGGCGCGAAGTAATAGCTGTGCACAAAGTAAAAGCGCGTGTCTTGCGCGATGTCGGCAAATAAAGGATGGCTTTGGGTTTGGCGCACGGCATTCCAGCCCATGTGCGGCACTTTCAATTTGTCGCCGTTGGTATCGTGGCGGTTGGCGGCAAAGCGTTTCACGTCACCGGCAAACCAGCCCAAACCGGCAGTGTCGCCTTCTTCGCTGTGGTCGAACAACAATTGCGCTCCGACGCAGATGCCGAAAAACGGTTTGTTCTTCAGGCCGTCTGAAACCGCTTCGCCCAAGCCGCTTTGTCGCAATGCGCTCATGCAATCAGGCATGGCGCCTTGCCCGGGGAAAATGATTTTGTCGGCAGCAAATACTTCGTCCGGCTTGCCGGTCAGAAAAATATCGGTTTGCAAACCGGCCAATTTTTGCGCGGCCCGCACGGATTTCAGCACCGAGTGCAAATTACCCATGCCGTAATCGACAACAGCTACTTTCATGTTGATCCTTTTAATGTGCAAATCATCGTCGTGGGCGGTATTGTAACAAAAAATCAGTGCGCTTTTGTTGACAATTTAAAACAAACTAACAAAAGGCCGTCTGAAAGGCTCAGACGGCCTTAGTGCATGTTTGTTGCAGCCATGATTTTATTCAATCATGAAAAGATACACGCGTGAATGTTGATTGGGCAAGCATTTGCATAAGCTTCTTGGGTGAATAAACTTGATTCATCAAGGCCGTCCGAAAAATCATTGATAATTTTTCAGACGGCCTTATTTGCTTATGCATCAAAACAACTAAACCCAATCAGGAACGATTATGCTCAAACTCTCCATGCTCAACCTTGTGCCTTTACGTGAAGGCCAAACCCAAAAACAAGCCATCGAATCCATGGTGACGCTGGCGCAGACCGCCGAGCGGCTTGGTTACGGACGCTATTGGATTGCCGAACACCACAATATGCCCAATTTGCTCAGTTCCGCCACGCAATTGCTGGTCGGCCACACTTTGGCCAATACGCAAACCATCCGCGTCGGCACCGGCGGCGTGATGTTGCCCAACCACAGCCCGCTGGCCGTGGCCGAACAATACGGCACCTTGGCGACCATGTACGGCGACCGCATTGATTTAGGCGTTGGCCGCGCCCCCGGTACCGACCCGCGCACTGCCTTGGCTTTGCGCCGCAACGCGCAAGACGTGTCGATTAATTTCCCGCACGACATCCAAACCATTCAGCGCTATTTCGGCAATGCAGACGAGCAGGGCTATGTCAAAGCTTATCCGGCGATGGATAAAAACGTGCCGCTCTACATTCTCGGCTCCAGCACCGAAAGTGCCTATCTCGCCGCCGAACTCGGTATGCCGTATGTGTTCGCCAGCCACTTTGCCCCGCGCATGATGGAAATGGCGGTGCAAATCTACCGCAACGGCTTCAAGCCGTCGAAATACCTCGGCAAACCCGAAGTCATCATCTGCGTCAACATCATCGTTGCCGACACCGACGGCGAAGCACATTTGCTGCACACCTCACAACAACAACAGTTTTTAGGTGTGGTCAGCGGCCAAATGAAACCGCTGCAACCGCCGGTAGCCGATATGTCGACCGTGTGGACCTACGATCAAGAGTCCGCCGTGAAGCAAATGCTGGGCGAAGACATCGTCGGCAGCAAAGAGAGCGTGCACAAGCAACTGATCAGCCTGCAAGCGCGCGTTCAGGCTGATGAGATTATGGCCTTGAACTATATCTACGACGAAGCCAAACAGGCCGAATCGTTTGAAATGCTGAAAGAAATTGCCGATACGCTGTAAACGGTTGGTTTAAAAAAAGGCCGTCTGAAAGAATGCTTTCAGACGGCCTTGATGATTGTTAAACCTTACAAAATCTCATACACGAAGAAAACCAACGTGTGCAGGATAAACAATGGCGACAGGATGCCGAACGACCATACCATATAGCCGAAGAAGCTCGGCATTTTCACGCCGCGTTGTTCGGCAATGGCTTTCACCATGAAGTTCGGCGCGTTACCGATGTAGGTGAGTGCGCCCATAAATACCGACCCCATCGAGATGGCCAGCAGGGTATGGAGCAGCGGGCCGGTCATCAGAGATTGCGCGTCGCCGCCTGCCATATTGAAGAACACGAGATAGGTCGGGGCGTTGTCCAAGAAGCCGGATAATACGCCGGTCATCCAGAAATACATGGTGTTGATAGGCTCGCCGGCGGCGTTGTGTACCATGGATACCACGCCGCGCAAGGCACCGTTTTCACCGGCTTTCAAAATGGCCAATACCGGTGCGATGGTGATGAAGATACCGGCAAACAGTTTGCCCACTTCGGCAATCGGTTCCCAGTTGAATTCATTACCGGCACGCACTTGTTTCGGTGTGATGAGCAATGAAATTACCGCTAAGGACAACAGAATCACATCGCGCACTAAGTTTGGCAATAAGTAATGGCTGCCGAAGATTTCAAAGCCGGGATGATCCGGCTTCCAAATGCCCGACATCAATACGGCACCCACTACGCCCAACAGCAAAATGAAATTCATTTTACCGAAAATTTGCAGCTTGCTGTCGGGTGACGGATCGTGCGCCACGATTTCGTCTTCTTTGGAATACAGGTGGCGGTCGAGAAAGTAGAATACGCTCAACAGAATCACCGTGCTGATCAGCACAGGCGGCAACATATGCACTACTGTCCACATAAAGTCAACGCCCTTCAAGAAGCCCAAGAACAACGGTGGGTCACCCAATGGGGTCAGGCCGCCGCCGATGTTGGCCACCAAGAAGATGAAGAAGACCACCGCGTGAACTTTGTGCTTGCGGTTGTCATTGGCTTTCAACAGCGGGCGGATAAGCAACATGGCCGCACCGGTGGTACCCATCACTGAAGCCAATACGGTACCGATGGCGAGCAGGGCGGTATTGAGTTTGGGCGAGCCGTGCAAGTTGCCCCACACCAAAATACCGCCTGAAATGGTGTACAGCGCAAACAGCAGCAGGATAAACGGAATGTATTCCTCCACCATGGCGTGCGCCACGACTTGAATACCGGCGGTGAAGCCGAAATAAAGCACGAAAGGAACTAAAAAGAGTCCCGTCCAAAAGGCGGTGATTTTACCGAAATGATGATGCCAAATTTTCGGCATCATTAAAGGGCCTAAGGCGATGGAAAGCAGAATGGCTGCGAAGGGTAAACCCCAAAGCAGGCTCAGCGAGTCGCCGCTGAAGTTGGCGGCTTGAGCAAACGCCGGCATCATCAGCATAGGCAGAGAGAAAAGAGGTAGGCGCATATGTTTCCTTTTTCTTATCGTGGTAAAACTTCAGGCCGTCTGAACATCACGACACTGCATGTTAAGCTTTTAAGCTTGTCGCAAACGATTGTAAAGGAAAATAATGCCGGAAACTAGACTAAAGTATTAGTCGCAATCAAATGAAGATACTAAAAATTTTTTGTGAAATTGCCAAAATTTTTTGTATATAGAGAAAAATTCTTTAAAACAGTAGTTTACTTAAACGTTAACTACATAACAAAAAGGCTATCAAAAAATATTGTTAAATTGATTCTAACATTTTTTTGCAAAAAATCAGTATAAGGCCGTCTGAAAAACAGGCCGATTTTATGCTTCCGGCAAGCGAATCATCCAAATAGCCACGCAGGCACAAAAGGTGGAGGAAGTTGCGCCAATCCACCAACGCTCGGGGAATTGCCAAAATAAAAACAGGCAGGAAAACGTCATCATGCTCACGGCCAATATCTTGGCTTTACGCGGCACGGCGCGGTTGTGTTCCCAGTTTTGCACCATCGGGCCGAAGAAGCGGTGCTGATGCAGCCAGCGGTGAAAACGCGGTGAAGCTTTTGCCCAGCAAGCCGCTGCCAGCAACACAAAAGGAGTAGTTGGCAAAATCGGCAGAAAAATACCGAGCACACCCAAAGCTAAGGCTAGCGCGCCGCAAAGCCAATAAATATAACGGATAATCATGGACGGTTATTCGGATTGATGAAACGGGCAGCGCGGAATATCCAATTGCTTCCAGCCTTCATGCCCCATGTTTTCCAATAAAGCGATATTTCGTTCGAAAATCGCCGCCGCATCGGGAAAGGCTTCAGCGGCTTTGGCGATGCTGTCTTCGCGAATCAAATGCAGTGTCGGGTAAGGCGAGCGATTGGTGTAGTTGCTGATATCGTCGGCTTCGGTGTCGGCAAACTGAAAATCAGGGTGAAACGGCGCAATCTGAATCACGCCTTCTAATTGATTATCCGCCACCGCTTCATCGGCAATATCAAGCATATCGTTAAACGGCAAAAAATTGCCGAATAAGGTCGGATGCACCAATAAAGTGGTTTCCAATTCTTCGGCGGAAGTGTTGCCCAAACGTTGCAGCTCGCGGTCTAAATCTTCTAAGAAGCCGTCCAAATGCTTGGCTTCACTGACCACAATACGCACGCGGTCTTTGACATACGGCGCTTTGGCAAACGGGCAGAGGTTTAAACCAATCACGGCTTTTTCCAGCCATTGTCTGGTGTGGTCGATAACGGTTTCAGTGTCGGGCATGTTCATTAATATGGTGCTTATATAAGAGTAATTCTCAATTATACCAAATAATAAGGCCGTCTGAACGAGTTTCAGACGGCCTGTTGTATCGGTACAAAGATTAATCTTGCTGCAAATGCGACAGCGGCAGGGCAGTGGTGTTTTTAATTTCTTTCAACACAAAGCTCGATTGCGCATCTTGCACACCGTGGTGTGACAATAAAGTATCAAGAACGAAATGGGAGAACTCATTCATGTCAGTGAAAAATGCGTGCAACAGATAATCGGTTTCGCCGGTCAGCGCGAAGCAGCTCAATACTTCCGGCCAGTTTTGCACCGCTTGCGAGAAATCATCGCGTGCATCAGCCGCTTTGCTGATGGAAACACGGATAAACGCCTGCAAGCCCAGTTCGACGGCAACAGGCGACAATAAAGCAGCATATTTGCGGATAATGCCGGCATCTTCTAACTGTTTCAAACGGCGTAGACACGGGGAAGGAGAAAGGGCGACACGTTCGGAAAGCTCGACATTGGTCAGGCGGCCGTTTTCCTGCAAAACCTGTAAAATTTTAAGGTCTGTTTTATCCAAAGTGATTTGAGCCATTTATTATCTCCCTTTATTTGTGCGGCCTGCGTGTTAAAAAACGAAAAAAAATGAAGGATAACAGTTTTCTATAATCTTAAGCTAAATAAACTTAACATACAATAGTTCAATAAAAGAATCTTTACAAAAATAATCTGTGTTAAAAACAGCAAATCGGGCAAAATTAATTTGATATTACTATTAATATTTTATTATTAATAGCCTGTTTAAAAATAAGCCGAAAGAATGCTTGCTCCAACAAAAGAATCAAGCCATAATCGGAAAACGTGCAGGAGAGTGCTGCTGATCAACTACCGGCAGCCACCGAAGGCGCAGATGCCCTTAAATCGCTCAGGTAAAAGGACTGCTCGTTGAAATAAAACATCTGGAGAGCGGCACGATGCCACATCATGCCCACCGAAGGGGAGAAGGCTGTCTGAACCACCATTCAGATACCCGTTGCCAAATGGCACGCAATGAGCAGATTGCGGTCGAAACGATGCGGCGCCGAAAATCTCAGGTTCAAGGACAGATAGGGTCATACGCGCAGATAAAAACAGTAAACGCATGATGACACCGATTGACACTGGAGAACTTGAATATGACTGCCCCCAATATCACCCCTTTTCATCAAAACCATATCGAAGCGGGCGGCAAGCTGGTTGATTTTGCCGGCTGGGAATTGCCTGTGAATTATGGTTCGCAAATCGCCGAACACGAAGCCGTGCGCACCGATGCCGGTATGTTTGACGTATCCCATATGCTGGTTACTGATGTGGCCGGCGAACAAGCCAAAGCCTTTTTCCGCAAACTGCTGGCCAATGATGTCGATAAATTAGCCTTTGTCGGCAAAGCATTATATTCTGCCTTATTGAACGACAACGGCGGCGTCATCGATGACTTAATCGTCTATCGCATGGATGAAGCCGAAACACGATATCGTATCGTATCCAACGGCGCGACCCGCGAAAAAGACACCGCCCAGTTTCAAAAAATCGGCCAAGCATTCGGTGTAAACTTAACGCCGCGCACCGATTTGGCGATGTTGGCGGTGCAAGGCCCGAAGGCGGTTGGCAAGTTATTGACTGTTAAGCCCGAATGGGCGGAGCAGGTAAACACGCTCAAACCATTCCAAGGCCACCATTTTTGCGATGATTGGTTTGTCGCCCGTACCGGCTATACCGGCGAAGACGGCGTGGAAGTGATTTTGCCGGCAAGCCAAGCATCTGGATTTTTTAAAGCTCTGCAAGCAGCGGGCGTGCAGCCTTGCGGCTTAGGTGCGCGCGACACTTTGCGCATGGAAGCAGGTATGAACCTTTACGGCAACGACATGGACGACGACACCAGCCCGCTTGAAGCCGGTATGGGCTGGACGGTTGATTTAAAAGACAAAACCCGGGATTTTGTCGGCAAGGCCGCTGTCGTTGCGCTGAAAGAAAAAGGCGTAGCCGTGAAACAAGCCGGTCTGTTGCTGGATAAAGGCGGCGTGTTGCGCGCAGGCATGGAAGTCGTTACCGACAAAGGCAACGGTATCACCACCAGCGGAGTATTCTCCCCAAGCTTAAAACAGTCCATCGCCATCGCCCGTGTGCCGAAAGATTTTGACGGCGAAGCGGCTAAAGTGTTGATTCGCGGCAAAGAAGTGGATGTACGCGTGTTGAAGTTGCCGTTTGTGCGCAACGGCCGGAAACAGTTTGACTGATTAGGTTTCAGACGGCCTAATTAATAATGAGTCAGGCCGTCTGAAAGCCCATTAAACCCAATAACAAATCCTATCTTTTTGAGGAGTCTCTCATGAGCAATATCCCAGCAGAATTGAAGTACGTTGCCAGCCACGAATGGTTGCGCAAAGAAGCAGACGGCACGGTGACTGTCGGCATTACCCATCACGCGCAAGAATTGTTGGGCGACATCGTGTTTATCGAGTTGCCTGAAATCGGCGCCAACTTGGCGGCTGAAGAGCAAGCCGGTGTGGTGGAGTCGGTAAAAGCCGCATCTGACGTATACGCACCGATTGCCGGTGAAATCGTGGCCGTAAACGATGATTTGCCAAGCGCCCCGGAAACCGCCAACAGCGACCCATACGGCGAAGGTTGGTTCTTCAAAATCAAACCGGCCAATCCGGCCGATTTGGACGGTTTGCTGACTGCCGAACAATACGCCGACGAAGTAAACTAATCCGCTGTAAAAGGCCGTCTGAAAATGAAACTTCTTTTTCAGACGGCCTTTATGCATTACAGAGTGCCATCATGGATTACTGCGATTTTGCCAACAGCCTGCCGCCCGACAGCGACGACCCGAACAGGCATTACCACGACCATCAATACGGTTTTCCGGTTGATGATGACGATGCGTTGTTTGGCAGATTGATTTTGGAAATCAACCAAGCGGGTTTGAATTGGACACTGATGCTGAAGAAGCAAGAAGCGTTTCAGACGGCCTATGCCGGCTTTGATATTGCCAAGGTGGCGGCGTTTGATGTGCAAGATATCAAAAGGTTGTTGAATAATGCAGGGATTGTGCGCAACCGTTTGAAAATCAATGCGGCTATTCACAATGCACGCGCGATTTTGCGTTTGCGGGCGGAATACGGCTCATTTAAAAACTGGCTTGATGCTCATCATCCGCGCGATAAAGCGGCATGGGTGAAATTGTTTAAGCAACATTTCAAATTTGTCGGCGGCGAAATTGTCGGTGAGTTTTTGATGAGCACCGGTTATTTAAGAGGCGCGCATGACGAGTGTTGCCCGATTTATCGGCAAACATTGGCAGCAGGAGCGAAATGGGCAGAGACCGTCTGAAAAGATATGTGCCGCTTTCAGATGGCATGGAAGCTGTAAATTGACCGGCTTCCGTTTAGGCGGAGGCCGGATAAAAGATAAAACAATTCAAATAAATAAAATACGAACATAAAAACACACGCAAAGAACGCATCATGAAACTGAACGGCCTTTTAAAAACCGCTATTTTGCTGATTGGCATGTCTGCATTCTTGCAGGTGTATTCCGTGCAGGCGGTATTGCCCGTGTTGATGGCGGAGCTAAATGCCACGGTGGTGCAGGCCGGGTTGTCGGTGGGGGCAACGGTGTTGGGCGTGGCCTTGATGTCGCCGTTTATGGGGATGCTGTCGGATGCCTTTGGTCGCAAGCTTTTTGTGGTCGGATCGCTGATTTATCTGGCCTTGCCTACCATGCTGCTGGCGTGGTCGCCGAATATCGAAATGTTTACGCTGTTGCGCTTTTTGCAGGGCTTGGCAGTGCCGGGGATTACGGTGGTGCTGATTGCCTATATCGGTGAAGAATTTAGCCAAAACGAAGTCGTGCAGCTGACGGCGATGTATGTGTCGGGCTCAGTATTGGGCGGATTTCTCGGCCGTTTCCTGTTGGGCTATCTGACGGAGTGGTTCGGCTGGCGCACGGCATTTTATGTGATGGCGGCGTTGAGCTTGGCTTGTGCAGTGTTTGTGTGGAAGCAGTTGCCCAAATCGCAGAATTTTGTGCCGAAACCGAATTTTCAGACGGCCTTGAATACGCTGAAATCGCATTTGCATAATCGCTATGTGTTCGCAGCGTGTTCGTTGGGCGGCTGCGTGCTGTTTTCCTTGGTGGGCTGCTTTACCTACATCAACCTCCATTTGGCTGATGCGCCTTATCGCTTGGGCAGCAGTGCGTTGGCGAATATTTTTGCCTTGTATCTCATCGGCATGGTGATTACGCCTTTGTCGGCCAGACTGATGATGCATTTTGGCAGTGTGAAAACGATTTTGCTGGCGGTGGGCGTATCGATGGCCGGTGTGTTGCTGACTTTGGCGGTCGGTTTGCCGCTGATTATCGTTGGGTTGGTGTTGATGTCGTCGGGTGTGTTCATCACGCAGGCGGCGACCATCAATTATATTGCTGCCAATGTGAAAGAAGGCCGTTCGCTGGCTTCGGGCTTGTATTATATGGCGTATTACAGCGGCGGCACCTTCGGTGCGTGGCTGTGCGGTTTGGCGTTTAAGGCTGCCGATTGGCACGGCGTGGTGTGGGCATTGCTGGCGGTGCAGGCGTTCGCCATCGGCATTGTGTTTAAAGGTATGGCCAATAGGCCGTCTGAAACCGCTGTCTGACTGAATCAAAGGGGTAATGCTGTTGGTTATCTGTAAAAAAGCTGAATCAAAACAATGAATTTGTTAAAATTCAACGTATGCTTCCTGTCTTCTTTGCTGGTCATCGGCGTATTGTTTACCGTGTTGCTGCACACGATACAGCATTATGCGGTTGGCTATGGTTTTCTCGATGCGTATATGCCGTTCCGCGAAGGGGTGGGACAAGCCGCGCCGGGGTATTGTTTGTGGGTGCTGACCGTGCTGGTGTTTATGTAGGAAGTATCGCGCTTTTCTACGGCGTAATCGGATGCCCTTGTGCGTTGTGCATGGTGGGTGGTTTGTTTGTGTATCAAATGCTGCAAAGAGAGGCATAAGTGAGCTGTTTTTCAGACGGCCTGTATTGATAGTAAGGCCGTCCGAATGCTGATTGGTGGGCTTGTGGCCCGCCTGTTTAAAAGGATTAAGTAGATGAAACTAAATGAATTATTTGATAAGAACGAATTTTCCGCGCGCCACATCGGTTTTCGCGGCCGGGAGGCGCTGTTGGCTGCACTTGGCGAAAAAAGCATGGCGGATTTTGTTAACCACACCGTGCCGCAGTCTGTCCGTATGCCGTCTGAACTTGATTTGCCCGAAGCACTGACCGAAGCCGAAGCCTTGGCCAAAATCAAGTCGATTGCCGCAAAAAACAAAATCAACAAATCCTATATCGGCTTGGGCTATTACCCAACCCGCTTGCCGAATGTGATTGTACGCAATGTGTTGGAAAATCCGGGCTGGTACACCGCCTACACGCCATACCAAGCGGAAATCGCACAAGGGCGCTTGCAGGCGTTGTTGAATTTCCAGCAGGTGTGTATCGATTTGAGCGGCTTTGAAGTCGCCGGTGCGTCTTTGTTGGACGAAGCAACTGCCGCTGCCGAAGCGATGGCGATGGCCAAACGCGTGGGCAAATCCAAATCCAACCGCTTTTTTGTTGACGAACGCGTCTATCCGCAAACACTGGACGTGATGAAAACGCGTGCCGAATATTTTGATTTTGAATTGGTGGTCGGCGATTTTGCCGCCGCGGCCGACGGCGAATACTTCGGTGCCTTGTTGCAATATGTCGGCAAAGACGGCGATGTGGTTGATTTGACCGATGTGATTGGCCGTCTGAAAGAAACAGGGGCGATTGTGGCGGTGGCGGCTGATGTAATGAGCTTGGTATTGCTGAAATCGCCTGCCGGCATGGGTGCCGACATTGCTTTGGGCAACACGCAGCGTTTCGGTGTGCCGATGGGTTTTGGCGGCCCGCATGCGGCTTATTTTGCGTTTAAAGACGAGTTCAAACGCTCGGCGCCCGGCCGCATTATCGGCGTATCGAAAGATGCATCGGGCAAGCCGGCCTTGCGCATGGCCTTATCGACCCGCGAGCAGCACATCCGCCGCGAAAAAGCCACATCCAACATTTGCACCGCGCAAGCCTTGCTGGCGAATTTGGCCGGCATGTATGCGGTTTATCATGGTCCCGAAGGCGTGAAACGCATTGCGCAACGCATTCATGCGCTGGCTTCCGCGTTTGCCGATGCTTTGGTTTCAAGCGGCCTGCAAGTTGTGCATGAAACCTTCTTCGATACCGTTTTGGTTGAGTGCGGCGACAAAGCGGCTGACGTCTATCAAAACGCCTTAAACGCAGGCTACAACTTGCGCCGAGTGGGTGAAACCCAAATCGCCGTGGCATTTAGCGAAGAATCGGCGGTGGACGAATTGGCGGTATTAACTGCTTTGTTTACCGGCAAAACCGACATCGATTGCAGTGGCGAAGTAACAGGCCGTCTGAAACAAAACCTGTTGCGCCAAGACGAAATTCTCACGCATGAAGTGTTCAACCGTTACCACACCGAACACGAAATGCTGCGCTACCTGAAAAAACTGGAAGAGCGTGATTTGGCGATGAACCGCAGTATGATTTCACTGGGCAGCTGTACCATGAAACTCAACGCCACCAGCGAGATGATTCCGATTACATGGCCGGAATTTGCCAATCTGCACCCGTTTGCACCGAGCGAACAAACCGAAGGCTACCGCGAATTGCTGCAAGGTTTGCAAACCCAGCTCAAAGCCATTACCGGTTTTGATGCCATCAGCCTGCAACCCAATTCCGGTGCATCAGGCGAATACACCGGCTTGCTGGCCATCCGCCGCTATCACGAAGCCAATGGCGATACCGAACGCAACGTCTGCCTGATTCCGCAATCGGCGCACGGCACCAATCCCGCCACGGCCGCCATGCTCGGCATGAAAATCATCGTGGTCAAAACCGATGAAAACGGCAACGTCGACATAGCCGATTTGCAGCAAAAAGCCGAGCAAAACAAAGATCATCTCGGCGCGCTGATGATTACCTATCCGTCCACCCACGGCGTGTACGAAGAAGGCATCCGCGACATCTGCCGCATCATCCACGACAACGGCGGCCAAGTGTATATGGATGGCGCGAACATGAACGCCCAAGTGGGCATCATGCAGCCGGCCGAAGTAGGCGCGGACGTGTTACACATGAACCTGCACAAAACCTTCTGCATCCCGCATGGCGGCGGCGGTCCGGGCATGGGGCCGATCGGTTTGAAAGCCCATCTGGCACCATTTGCCCCAAGCCACGTTGTCGCCCCGGTGGACGGTGCAACCGAAGGTATGAGTGCCGTATCCGCCGCACCGTACGGTTCGGCAGGAATTTTACCGATTACGTGGATGTACATCACCATGATGGGCAAACAAGGCATGCGTCAGGCCACCGAATGGGCGTTGCTCAACGCCAACTATGTTGCCCAAGCCTTGAGTGAAGACTATCCGATTCTCTACACCGGCAAAAACGGCCGCGTGGCGCACGAATGTATCGTTGATTTGCGTCCGCTTAAAGCCGAAAGCGGCATCACCGAAACCGACATTGCCAAGCGCTTGATGGACTACGGCTTCCACGCCCCGACTGTTTCCTTCCCCGTGGCCGGTACGCTGATGATTGAACCGACAGAATCGGAAAGCAAAGCCGAGCTTGACCGCTTTATCGCCGCACTCAAAGCCATTAAACAAGAAGTGTTGAAAGTGCAAAACGGCGAATGGCCGAAAGACGACAATCCGCTGGTGAACGCGCCGCACACATCGTTTAACGTTACCGCCGAAGAATGGACGCATCCATACAGTCGCGAAGAAGCCGTGTTCCCGCTGGCGTATGTGCGCGAAAATAAATTCTGGCCGAGTGTGAACCGTGTGGACGATGTGTATGGCGACCGCAATTTGGTGTGCTCGTGTCCGCCGATGGAAGTGTATGAAGGTTGATTCGGGTAGGTGGGTGTGAACCTGCCTTATGCCGTATTATAAAAAATGCCGTCTGAAAATATTTTTCAGACGGCATTTTAAGTGGCTAAAACCAAAGCGGATTAGTTGGTACCCACTTTGATTTTTTGCCACAGGCTGACGGTCAGTTTTTTCGCGTCTGAACCCATTTGCGGCATTACGAAACCGTTTTTCATGTCTTCCGCAGTCGGGAAGATAGAACGGGTATTGACCAGTTCGGCAGGCATTTTGTCTCGTGCCGGTTTGCTGGCAGGAGCGAAAGTTACGGCAATGCCGTTTTTCGCAGCGATTTCCGGATCCAGCGTGTAGTTGATGTATTTGTGGGCATTCACGACGTTTTTCGCATCGGCAGGAATCAGCCAGGATTCAATCCAGAAGCCCATGCCTTTCGGCGTTAAAACTTCTACGCCGACGTTGTTTTTCACTTCTTCCGAACGGGCTTTGGCCAAGTTCAAATCGCCGCCGTTACCGGCTGCTAGGCAGATGTCGCCGCGAGCCAATTCGTCAATGATGGACGGGCTGAAGCGTTTCACGTCAGGGCGGATGGCTTTCAATACTTCGGCTGCGGCTTTGATGTCGTCAGGATTGCTGCCTTTAGGGTCTTTGCCCAAGTAGTTCAGCAGCAGCGGGAACATTTCAGACGGCGTATCCCACAAGGCGATGCCGCATGATTTCAGCTTATTGGTGTATTCCGGTTTGAACAGCAAATCCCAGCCGTTTTCAGGTAATTGGCCACCCAGCAGCTCTTTGCCTTTGGCGGTAATCGCCAAAGTATTCACGCCTGAGAAGTAAGGCACGGCATATTCATTGCCCGGGTCGGCTGTTTCCAGCATTTTCAACAGTTCAGGGTCGATGTTTTTATAGTTCGGAATCAGATCTTTATTGACTTTTTGGTAGGCGCCGGCTTCAATTTGGCGCGGCAAAAAGGCGATACCCGGTACAACTAAGTCGTAGCCTGATTTGCCGGTCAGCATTTTGGCTTCGAGGGTTTCGTTGTTTTCATACAAATCGTAGGTCAGCTTCAAATTGTTTTGTTTTTTGAAGTATTCAACGGTGGATTCGTCCACGTAGTTGGACCAGTTGTAGATGTTTAAGGTATCGGTAGCGGCTGCTTCAGCATTGGCAGCAGGCGCGCTGCCTGCTTGAGGTTGCTCGGCTTTTTTCTCGCCACCGCCGCATGCGGCCAGTGAAAATGCGGCCAATACGGCTAATACGGATTTTTTCATACGGGTTGGTTTCCTGATGAAAGAGTTAAAATAAAAAGAAACAGACCTGCCCCATAAACACCCCGGCAAGCTGCAAGGGCATTGTAATGTAAGCTTAATCAAAATCAAAGCCATATCGGAAAATTTACGCAAAAAATTCTACCGGCAGTTTTCATGAAGTCAGGGTGCGGTAGTTGTGGGTGTGGTTTTTGGGTGAACATGCGGCGTAAATCAGCAAGTTTACAGAGAAAAGGCTTGCATATAGGGACAATCGTCTTTAAAATTGCGCGTTTACAGAATTTGTTTTTCATTCAGGAGATATTCAATATGGCAAACAGCGCACAAGCCCGCAAACGTGCCCGCCAGTCGGTTAAACAACGTGCCCACAACGCCAGCTTGCGTACTGCATTCCGCACTGCAATCAAAAAAGTGTTGAAAGCTGTTGAAGCTGGTGACAAAGCTGCTGCTCAAGCAACTTACCGCGAATCAGTAAAAATTATTGACCGCATTGCCGATAAAGGCGTGTTCCACAAAAACAAAGCTGCTCGTCACAAGAGCCGTTTGTCTGCTAAAGTTAAAGCCTTGGCTTAAGCTTTTGCAGCCAGCCGCATAAGGCGGCAACTCTGCAGGTGGGCGACACCTGCACTAAGCGATTGCCCCTGACCGCAAAGGTATTTCAGGGGCATTGCTGCATCTTTCAGGCAGTGATTGTTTTTCAGATGGCCTTAATTGAATTTTCAGACGGCCTGAATTGAATGAGTGCTGTCTGAAAAAAATAATAGAGCAATCGGGTTTATTCGTATAATCCGGCCAAGCCGACAGCCGGCGGATTATACGATCGACGTAAACGGTGAACATGATGTTGAAACATTATTTATGGTTAGGAGCGGGCTGTGTATTGGCTACGCCTGCTGCTTCGGCTTTGGATGCGGCTGCATTGCAATGCGCTGCCATGGCCGATAACGCCATGCGTTTGGCCTGTTACGATAAAATTTATGCCGCGCAGTTGCCGCCCGCACAACCGGCGGCGACCTTGGATATCTTAGAAACCAAGCAGCCGGTAGATTTGGCGCAAACGATTAATGCCAGTATCGAAAATAAAGAAACCACCATTGTTTTCGATGAAAAGGCCGATGAACATTTGCTTTCCGAATCCGCCTTGCGTGAAGCGGCAGAAGCCTATACGCCTTTGAGTATGATGTATGATTTGGATATCAACGACGCGCGCGGAATTTTGACGGTGCGCGAGCATGCGCCGATGTATCTAATGCCTGCTTGGTACAATTCCAGCCCGAATTACTCCCCGGAATCGCCTTCGCGCGGTGTGACCACGGAAGAAAAATTTACCGAGCAGAAGCGCTTAGAAGCCAAAATGCAAATGTCGTTTAAAAGCAAGCTGATGGAAGACGTATTTAAAACGCGTGCGGATTTATGGTTCGGCTATACGCAAAAATCCGATTGGCAGCTGTATAACCAAGGCCGTAAATCGGCGCCGTTTCGCAATACCGATTACGAGCCGGAAATTTTCCTGACCCAGCCGGTGAAAGCCGATTTGCCGTTTGGCGGTAAATTGCGCATGGTCGGCGCCGGTTTTGCCCATCAATCCAATGGCCAAAGCCGCCCTGAATCGCGCTCGTGGAACCGTATTTATGCCATGGCCGGTATGGAATGGGATAAATTGACCGTGATTCCGCGTGTTTGGGTACGTACCGATGCCAATGGCGATGAAGACGATAATCCGGACATTTCCGATTATATGGGTTATGGCGATCTGAAAGTACAATACCGTTTGAATGATAAGCAAAACGTCTATTCTGTGTTGCGCTACAATCCGAAAACCGGCCACGGCGCGGTGGAGGCTGCTTACACCTTCCCTATTAAGGGCAAACTCAAAGGTGTGGTGCGCGGTTTTCATGGTTACGGTGAAAGTTTGATTGACTACAACCACAAGCAAAACGGCATCGGTTTCGGCTTGATGTTCAACGATTGGGACGGCATTTAAACCAAGGTTGGCGAAAGCAGTTAAGCAAAGCAGGGTTGTGCGCATGGCTGGCGCAAGCATAAGCGTTTATGCCACAACTCATGAAAAACACTCGTTTCTTACCGCCCAAACGCGTATAATAACGCGTTTGGGCGGTCATATTGCGTATTTGGCGGATAGGAAAACATGGCAGAACAACCAGCGGAAAGCGGTAAAATTGCTAAATTATTGAAAAGATACCTGATTACGGGTGTTTTGGTGTGGTTGCCGATTGCGGTCACCATTTGGGTGATTACCTACATCGTCACCGCAGCCGACCAATTGATTAATCTCTTGCCGGTACATTGGCAGCCGCAGCATTTCTTAGGCTTCAATATCCCGGGCTTGGGCGTGATTGTGGCGATTGCGGTGCTGTTTGCCACCGGCCTTTTCGGTGCCAACGTTTTAGGCAAACGCATTATTTCCGCTTGGGACGGCATACTCGGCCGCATTCCGGTGGTGAAATCGATTTATTCCAGTGTGAAAAAAGTGTCGGAATCTTTGCTTTCCGACAGCAGCCGCTCGTTTAAAACGCCGGTATTGGTGCCTTTCCCGCAGCCGGATATTTGGACGCTGGCCTTTGTTTCCGGCCATATTCCCGATTCGGTCAAAGTGTCGTTGCCTCAAGAGGACGAATATATTTCGGTGTATGTGCCGACCACGCCCAATCCGACCGGCGGCTATTACATCATGGTGAAAAAAAGCGACATCCGCGAGCTTGATATGAGCGTGGACGAAGCTCTGAAATATGTGATTTCTCTGGGTATGGTGATGCCTGATGAATATACGCCCAAAGCATTGGTAGATGATGCGGACAAGCCTTTATCAAAACCTGCCGGACAGTAATACAGGCCGTCTGAATCTTTCAGACGGCATAACCATTTCAAACCAAATCAAATCAAACACAAAAAGGTGATTTTATGCGTACCAATTATTGCGGCTTGATCAGCGAGCAATATTTAGACCAAACCGTAACCGTAAAAGGTTGGGTACACCGCCGCCGCGACCACGGCGGGGTGATTTTTATCGACTTGCGCGACCGTGAAGGCATTGTGCAGGTGGTGATTGACCCTGATACCAAAGAAGCATTTGAAACCGCCGATTCCGTGCGCAACGAATACGTTTTGAGCATTACCGGCCGGGTGCGCAACCGTCCGGAAGGTACGACCAACGACAAAATGGTTTCCGGCAAAATCGAAATTCTGGCCAAAGAAATCGAAGTGCTGAATGCCGCTGCCACGCCGCCGTTCCAAATCGACGATGAAAACATCAGCGAAAACGTGCGCCTGACCAACCGTGTGATTGACCTGCGCCGTCCGGTGATGCAGCACAATCTGAAACTGCGTTACCAAGTTGCCATGGGCGTACGCCGCTATTTGGACGAACAGGGCTTTATCGACATCGAAACGCCGATGCTGACCCGCTCCACACCTGAAGGCGCACGGGATTATCTGGTGCCGAGCCGTGTCCACCCCGGCGAATTTTTCGCCTTGCCGCAATCGCCGCAACTGTTCAAACAACTGCTGATGGTGGCCGGTTTCGACCGCTATTACCAAATCACCAAATGCTTCCGTGACGAAGATTTGCGTGCCGACCGTCAGCCCGAATTTACCCAAATCGACTTGGAAACCTCGTTTTTGAACGAGGACGAAATCATGGACATCACCGAAGGCATGGCGAAAAAAGTCTTTAAAGACGCCATCGGTGTCGAGTTGGGCGACTTCCCGCGTATGCCGTTTTCCGAAGCTATGTTCTACTACGGTTCGGACAAACCCGATTTGCGCATCAGCCTGAAATTTGTCGAGCTGACCGATTTGATGAAAACCGAAGAATTCAAAGTATTCCGAGGTGCAGCCGATATGAAAGGCGGCCGTGTGGTGGCGCTGCGTGTGCCGAACGGTGCCAAATTCAGCCGCAAAGAAATCGACGAATACACTAAATTTGTCGGTATTTACGGTGCAAAAGGCTTGGCATATATCAAAGTCAATGATGTGACCAACTTGAGCAACGGCGAAGACAGCGGCCTGCAAAGCCCGATTGTCAAATTCCTGTCGGAAGCGGCTTTGAAAGAAATCATCGAGCGCACTCAGGCACAAAACGGCGACATCATTTTCTTCGGTGCCGACAAAGCCAAAATCGTCAATGAAGCCATCGGTGCCCTGCGTATCAAAGTCGGCTTGGAACACGGTGCGGAAAACGGTTATTTTGCCGATGAATGGAAACCTTTGTGGGTGGTCGATTTCCCGATGTTCGAATACGACGACGAAGCCGACCGCTATACCGCCGTCCACCATCCGTTTACCGCACCGAAAGCCGGCCATGAAGATTTGATGGAAAGCGAACCGGAAAACTGCTTGGCACGAGCCTACGATATGGTATTGAACGGCTGGGAAATCGGCGGCGGCTCAATCCGTATCCACCGTGCCGACGTTCAGGAAAAAGTGTTCTCCGCCCTGAAAATCAGCCCGGAAGAGCAGCAAGAGAAATTCGGCTTCCTGCTGGACAACCTGAAATTCGGCGCACCGCCGCACGGCGGCTTGGCCTTCGGCTTAGACCGTTTGGTAACGCTGATGGCGGGTGCGGAATCCATCCGTGATGTGATTGCCTTCCCGAAAACCCAGCGTGCGCAATGCCTGCTGACCAACGCACCGAATGCGGTTGATGAAAAACAATTGCGCGAACTGAGCCTGCGTCTGCGTCAGAAAGCAACCGAAAATAAAGAAGCTTAATTTCCGTTTGATTGGAGGCCGTCTGAAAGAGTGATTCTTTCAGACGGCCTTTATATACACAGGCCGTCTGAAAATTTATAATGGCTGAAATTGATTTGATGAACCGTTCTATGCCGATTTATTTTATTGCCGACTTACATTTGAGCGAATCGCGCCCCGAGCTGACGGCGCTGTTTCTGCGTTTTATGCAGGAAAAAGCACCGTATGCGCAGGAGCTGTATATTTTGGGTGATTTGTTTGATTTTTGGGTCGGTGATGATGAAGCCTCGTCCTTGATTGATTCGGTGAAGCAAGCGATTCGCAATGTGAGCGATCAAGGTGTGGCCTGTTATTTTCAGCATGGCAACCGTGATTTTATGATTGGCGAATGCTTTGCGCACGCGTGCGGAATGAAATTGTTGCCCGATTATCAGGTGGTGGGTTTATTCGGCCGACAAGCTTTGCTGTGTCATGGCGATACTTTGTGTATCGATGATGTGCGCTATCAGCATTTTCGCAAAAAAGTGCATCAAAAATGGCGGCAGAAGCTGTTTTTAATGCTGCCGTTGCCGGTACGTTTGAAAATCGCCCATAAAATCCGCCTCGCCAGCAAGCAGGATAAACAACAAAAATCGGCTGAAATCATGGATGTGAACCCTGAATTTACCGCGCAAATTGTTAAGCAATATGGTGTGCCGCTGTTAATTCATGGGCACACCCATCGGGAAAATATCCATGTAAATAAGGATTTTACGCGGATTGTGTTGGGCGATTGGAAAGCAGATTATGCTTCGGTATTAAGAGTGGATGAGCAAGGCTTTGAATTCGTCAGAAGTAATTGAAAGAGTTACTCAACCTGCGTAAATAATAGAAAGGCCGTCTGAAATCGAAATTTTCAGACGGCCTTTCTTAATATAGCGAACACGCGTAATTAAGCTTTGGTTTGTGTTTCGGCAGCAGGAACGGCTTTTGCAACAGTTTCAGCAGCTGGTGCTTCGACTTGTTCGGCAGCTTTGGCTGCTTGGCGTTCGGCTTGATCGGCCATGGCTTGCTGCACGGCAGGATGCTGCTGCGCAATGGCTTGTTCTTCCGGGCTGACTTCGCCTTTGAAACGGTTGTTCAAATCAAAGCGTTTGCCGCCGCGTGCCAGCGCTTTGAGGTAGCGCGGACGGCGGCAGTGGTTTGCCAGTACACGAGCAATCAGATTGGCGTCGTATTGCGGCAGGGCGGCAACTAGGTCTTGGTCGATACCGACAGCCAGCGGTTTAAAGCGCTTGAATACGTCGTATTTGCTGTAAATATGATCGGCAATCATGTCGGTTTGTTTCTTTTTGCTCATGGTTTGGACGGCGGTTTTGAGTGCGGCGCCCAAAGCGGTTTCTGGTGTCATGTTGTCTGTATTCCTGTCAGTCTGAAGCCGTGCACCTCCTGGTACACGGTGAATGCTTGTCATTGTAGTATAAAGCGGCTGATTTGGCGAAGTTTTTGTGTGTGAATTCGTTCAGACGGCATGATTTCTCCTAACAGACCGTCTGAACATGCGGATTATTTGAAACGGGCGATGTCGGGTGTGTTGACGTTAATATCGGCGTTTTGGGCGCGATGGCGCAACGCATGATCCATCAGTACCAAGGCCAACATGGCTTCGGCAATCGGGGCGGCGCGCAGGCCGACGCAGGGGTCGTGGCGGCCGTGGGTGGCGAGTTCGACCGGATTGCCGTCGATGTCGATGCTGCGACGGGGCGTGGCAATGCTGCTGGTCGGTTTGACGGCGATGTTGATGTGGATGTCCTGACCGGTGCTGATGCCGCCGAGTACGCCGCCGGCATGGTTGGACAAGAAGCCCTGCGGTGTCAGCTCGTCGCCGTGTTCGCTGCCTTTTTGGCTTACGCAGCCGAAACCGGCACCGATTTCTACGCCTTTGACGGCGTTAATGCTCATCATGGCATGGGCAATATCGGCATCGAGGCGGTCGAATACCGGCTCGCCCAAGCCCAGCGGAATGTTTTTCGCTTCGATATGCAGCTTGGCACCGACCGAATCCAGAGATTTGCGCACGCTGTCCATATATTGTTCCAAATCTTCGATTTGGCTGTGGTTGGCGGCAAAAAACGGATTTTGGGCAATCCATTCATAACCTTCAAAGGCGATTTCTTTTTCACCGATTTGGGTAACGTAGGCGGTGATTGTCACGCCGAAGGTTTCATGCAGCCATTTTTTGGCAACGGCACCGGCGGCAACACGGGCGGCGGTTTCACGGGCGGAGCTGCGGCCGCCGCCGCGATAATCCCGAATGCCGTATTTGTGCCAATAGGCATAATCGGCGTGGCCGGGGCGGAAACTTTGGGCGATATTGCCGTAATCCTTGCTGCGCTGGTCGGTGTTGCGGATTAACAGGGCAATCGGCGTGCCGGTGGTTTTGCCTTCAAATACGCCGGAAAGAATTTCTACTTGGTCGGCTTCTCGGCGCTGGGTAACGTGGCGGCTGGTGCCGGGTTTGCGCCGGTCGAGATCGCCTTGGATATCGGCTTCGCTCAAGGCCAGACCCGGCGGACAGCCGTCGATAATGCAGCCCAATGCCGGGCCGTGGCTTTCGCCGAAGGTGGTTACGCTGAAAAGTTGTCCGAAAGTATTGCCTGCCATATATTTCTGCTCTGTGGATTGGATAGATAAAGGAATAAGATGGGGATTTTAGCATAAAAGGCCGTCTGAAAATCGGTTTTCAGACGGCCTGTTTGACGCTTTTATCAGCTTAGTTTGCCGTGGCACTGTTTGTATTTCAAACCGCTGCCGCACGGGCACGGGTCGTTGCGATGAATGATTTGGCCTTTGGCGGCAAGGGCTTCGGGGCTGAAGTCGTTACCGGCCGGATTAAAGGCACCGGCAGCCAAGTCGCTCTTCGATTCGCCGAGCAAGTCTTCGATATCCGGTGCATCGGAATGCATTTCCTGTATATCGGTGATTGGATGGGCGGCAAAATCTTCGGCAGGGGTATCGTTGCGCTCGATTTGCACCGAAGTCAGCAGCGAAGCAATATTGTGCTTGATGCTGCTCCACAGGTTTTCAAACATGGCGAAAGCTTCGCGTTTGTATTCCTGCTTCGGATTTTTTTGCGCGTAGCTGCGCAAGTGAATGCCTTGACGCAGGTAATCCATCGCCGCCAAATGCTCACGCCATTGGTTGTCGATGACTTGCAGCATGACGTTGCGTTCGAAATCGGCCATTTGCTGTTTGCCGACCAATTCGACTTTTTCGGCATATTCGGTTTCGATATGATCAATCAAACGTTCTTTGACAGTTTGGCCGTCTAGGGTATTGTCGGCTTGCAGCCAGCCCGCAATGTCGGCATTTAGGCGGAAATCGGCCAGTAATTTGCTTTGCAGCGTCGGCAAATCCCATTGCTCTTCCATGGTATCCGGCGGCATGTGGGCATCGACCAAATCACTGATGACTTCGGCGCGGATGTCTTTGGTTAAGCCGGTAACGTCTTTGTTGGTCAGGATATCGTTGCGTTGGTGGTAAATCACTTTACGCTGGTCGTTGGCTACGTCATCGTATTCCAATACCTGTTTGCGCATATCAAAGTTGCGGCCTTCGACTTTGCGTTGCGCGCCTTCGATTTGGCGGGTCAGCATACCGTGTTCGATGGCGACGCCGCGTTCCGGTGCCAGGCGGTTGAGGATGGCGGCGGCGCGGTCGAGTGCAAACAGGCGCAGCAGCGGGTCTTCAAACGAGAGGTAGAAGCGGCTGGAACCCGGGTCGCCCTGACGGCCGGCACGACCGCGCAACTGGTTATCGATACGGCGGCTTTCGTGGCGCTCGGTACCGATGATGTGCAAACCGCCTGCAGCAACGACTTGGTCGTGTTCGGCCTGCCAGCCGTTTTCCAAAGCGGCGGTTTGTGCGGTTTTATCTTCGTCGCTTAAGCTTTCGTCGGCTTGGATGGCATCAGTTTGGTGTTTCAGGTTGCCGCCCAATACGATGTCGGTACCGCGGCCGGCCATGTTGGTGGCCACAGTAATTGCGCCGACTTTACCGGCTTGTGCCACGATTAAGGCTTCGCGTTCATGTTCTTTGGCGTTCAATACATTGTGCGGCAGACCGGCTTCGGTCAGCATGCGCGAAACTAATTCAGAGTTTTCAATGCTGGTGGTGCCGACTAAGACCGGTTGGCCTTTGCTGTAGCATTCTTGAATGTCTTTCACCACGGCTTCAAATTTTTCGTCTGTGGAACGGAAAATCTGGTCGTTGAAATCTTTACGCTGAATCGGGCGGTTGGTTGGGATAATCACGGTTTCCAAGCCGTAAATGCTTTGGAATTCAAACGCTTCGGTGTCGGCGGTGCCGGTCATGCCCGATAATTTGGTGTACAGACGGAAATAGTTTTGGAAGGTGATGGATGCCAGCGTTTGGTTTTCGCGCTTGATTTCCACGCCTTCTTTGGCTTCAACGGCTTGGTGCAGGCCTTCCGACCAGCGGCGGCCGGCCATCAGACGGCCTGTGAATTCATCGACAATAACGATTTCGCCGTCTTGAATCACATAATGCTGATCCAAGTGGAACAAAGTATGCGCGCGCAATGCCGCCATCAGGTGGTGCATCAGGGAAATATTGGCGGCGGAGTAGAGCGAATCGTTTTCCTGCAGCAGGCCCATTTGGGTGAGAATCTGTTCGGCGTGTTCGTGGCCGGCTTCGCTCAAAATCACTTGGTGGGCTTTTTCGTCCACCCAGTAATCGCCTTCGCCTTCTTCGGTTTCTTGGCGGATTAAGTGCGCCGGAACGCTGTCCATCACTTGATAAAGCTGTACGTTGTCATCGGCTTGGCCGGAAATAATCAACGGGGTGCGCGCTTCGTCAATCAAGATGGAATCGACTTCATCGACCACGGCAAAATTCAAATCGCGCTGAACCTTGTCGTATTGGTCGGTAACCATGTTGTCGCGCAGGTAGTCGAAGCCGAATTCGTTGTTGGTGCCGTAGGTGATGTCGGAGCTGTAAGCGGTTTGGCGGTAGAAAGGTTCCATGTCGGACACAATCACGCCTACGCTCAAGCCCAAGAAATGATACAAAGGCTCCATAATGCCCGCATCGCGTGCGGCCAAGTAATCGTTGACGGTCACGACGTGAACGCCTTTGCCGGAAAGGGCATTGAGATAAACGGCCAAAGTGGCGACCAAGGTTTTACCTTCACCGGTGCGCATCTCGGCGATTTTGCCGTTGTGCAGCACCATGCCGCCGATGAGCTGCACGTCAAAGTGGCGCATGCCCAATACGCGGCGGCTGGCTTCGCGGCAGACGGCAAATGCTTCGACCAAAATATCGTCTAAAGTAGCGCCTTCGGCCAAGCGTTGTTTGAATTCTGCGGTTTTCCCTTGTAATGCCTCGTCGCTCAAAGCCTGCATATCGGTTTCAAGGGCATTGATTTTTGCAACGGATTTACGGTATTGTTTCAGCAAGCGGTCGTTGCGGCTGCCGAAGATTTTCTTTGCAATGTTTGTCAGCATGAATAGTTCCTGCGCCTGATATAAAATAGTGGCGAAAGCCGGATTTTAACACAAGCGATTGTGTAAGGTAGTCATGCCGTCTGAAATAGAGACAGTTTTACCGTATTTCAATATTCGCTGACAAAATCACCGATAAAAAGGCCGTTTGAAACATGAATTTAGAACAATTGGGCAAACGCGACAGACATTTGCAGGCATTGTTGCAACAAGCGCAACAGTGGCACAGGTTGGATAAGGAAGTGAAAAATATTCTGCCAGCCAACTTGTGCGCGCATTTTCAGGCAACCTGTGTCGAAAACGGCAAACTGGTTTTGCTTGCCGCCAATAATATGGCTTCATCGCGCTTGAAAATGATTTTGCCCTCGCTACTGCCGCAATTGAAGCTGTTGCGCGCGGATATTTCTGATGTGCAGGTGAGGGTGTTGCCCAAAACGCCCAAGCCCGAGCGCAAAAATACCCTGCAATTGAGCGAAGCAGCGTTGCAAAGCTTTGAAGACACTGCAGCCAGGCTGCAGGAGCAGTATCCGAAATTGGCCGAACGTTTAGAAAAATTGGCGAAAAAGCATTATAGATAAGGTTTATTTGTTAAATAAAGTTAATATCGGAATGAAAAAACAGTCCGATTAGATGGAATGGATTCTCACTTTGTAAGTAGGTGTAAATCTTTATTTAAACTTTGATTTAAATCAAAGTTTATAGCAGAATAAAGTCGCATACTTCTCTTTTGTTACAGAAGGCATGGTGCCTTCCAGCACAAATATTTTGGATAACTGAAACATTCTCATCATTAGGAGATATACATGAAAGCTTATTTGGCTCTGATTTCTGCTGCCGTTATCGGTTTGGCTGCCTGCTCACAAGAACCTGCCGCTCCGGCTGCCCCTGCTGGCGAGCCTGCGCCTGCTGCCGAAGCATCTGCGCCTGCAGAAGCCATGCCTGCCGAAGCCGCACCGGCTTCTGAAGCTGCTGCCCCTGCTGCCGGCAATTGTGAAGTGGTGGTGGAATCTAGCGATGCCATGCAGTTCAACACCAAAGACATCCAAGTCAGCAAAGCATGTTCTGAATTCACCATTACTTTGAAACACGTTGGTACCCAGCCTAAAGCCAGCATGGGTCACAATTTGGTGATTACCAAAGCCGAAGACCAAGACGGCGTATTCAAAGACGGCGCAGCTGCAGGTCCTGATGCTGAATATGTGAAAGCCGGTGACGAGCGTATCGTTGCTCACACCAAACTGATCGGTGGCGGTGAAGAAGACACCATTAAAATCGACCCTGCCAAATTGGCAGACGGCAACTACAAATTCGCTTGTACCTTCCCGGGCCACGGTGCTTTGATGAACGGTACCATCACTTTGGTTGACTAATATCCTTTGTGCAACCGATATGAATCAAACAGCCTGCCTTGTTGCGGGCTGTTTTGCTTTCATGAAGCCTAAAAAAGCGTAGAATAATCCATCAGGCCGTCTGAATATAAGGAACCACACTATGAACCCGTTCAATACCCAAAGCGTGACCTTTGCCGAACCCATCGACATGCTCTATGCCTGTCATGGCAAAGTACGGCGGTTTTGCAGCCAAATCAATATGTTGCCTGATTATATTGCCGAAAACGGCCGCAACGATATGGTGCTGCAGGCTACTCGCCAAATCAGCCAATATTTCAACGTAGCCGCGCCGCTGCATCATGAAGACGAAGAAGAAAACTTTTTTCCTTTGCTGCTGCAATATGCCCCGCAAGCGCAGGAAAGCATTGACGAATTATTGCGCCAACACGAAAGCCTGCATGCCGACTGGCCGGCGGTGGCGGAAGAATTTTCCCGATTGGAAGCCGATGCGGATTATCAGTTAAACACTGAAGTATTGCAGCGCTTTACCGACGGTTACGATGTGCATTTGGGTATTGAAGAGCCGTTGTTTGAAATGGGCAAAACCTTTATTCCGAAAGAAAAACTGACCGAAATCGGCGAGATTATGGCTGCGAGAAGACGCAAATAAAGCTTTGAAATTTTGTTATGGTTTCAGACGGCCTGAAAAGACATATAGGCCGTCTGAAAGCCCAAGCCGTTTGTTTACCATGCAAAGAGAACCACTATGCTCACCCCGCAAAGCAGTGAACTTTTCGACATTCCCTTTTACCAGTTCGCCCAAATGAAAAAACACGCGCCGGAAATGATTGAGCCGACCAAAGCCGCGTATAAACATCATTGGCAGATTTGGCGCGAACTTATCGGGTGCGTGGCCGATGATTTGGGCGAACCCTTCGCACCGCCGCACATCGAGCGCTGGTGTAACGGCTGGCAGGTACGCGCCCACTTTTTCGCCTATTTCAAATACGCACAGCACCAAGATTCGGCTGCCATTATTTCCGTGTTGCTCAACCGTCGCCGCCTCACCGTCAGCCTCGATTGGCATTGCTACAAAGCCGGCGTGTCGTCCATTGCTTTGCCGCAATACAATCAATGGTTGGACGGATTAGACGCTCGACGTTACGCCGATTTCGATATTTGGCATGGCGCAGAAGACGAATACGCCGATTATGCCACCGTGGCCGACACGCCGTCTGAAAGCATCAGCCTGCGTCATCAAGACGATTTTTTCTGCATCGGCAAACACATCGAGCGTGCGGATTTGGGCAAGCAAGATGTGCAGCAATGGATTGTGGAAACGATAGAAGAATTGATTCCGCCGTATGAAGCCTGTTTCAAATAACCGTTTTCAGACGGCCTGTTGCGAGTTGCCAGATAAAGCGCATCTCGTTATCATCTCAAGCATTCTCAGGCCGTCTGAAAAACGGAATGCGTTTTCTTTCAGACGGCCTCAATTTAAAAAATACCATTGAAAATAAAACATAAGAAAATAAAACATAAAATGACTGAAACCCAATCCCTGAACCTTGCCAGACAACTTATTGCCCGTCCGTCCGTTACCCCTGATGATCAAAACTGCCAGCAGCTTTTGGCAGAACGTTTGCAGAAAATCGGTTTTACCATTGAAGAAATGAATTTCGGCGACACCAAAAATATCTGGTTGCGGCGGGGCAGTGCAGCGCCGCTGGTGTGTTTTGCCGGACACACCGACGTTGTGCCGACCGGTCCGCTGGAAAAATGGGATTCGCCGCCGTTTGAGCCGACCGAGCGTGAAGGCCGGCTGTTCGGGCGGGGTGCGGCGGATATGAAAACCAGCATCGCCTGTTTCGTAACCGCCTGCGAACGCTTTGTGGCGGAACATCCCGACCATCAAGGCAGCATTGCGCTGCTGATTACATCCGATGAAGAAGGCGACGCTTTGGACGGCACAACCAAAGTCGTGGACGTTTTGAAAAACCGTGGCGAAACCATCGATTACTGCGTGGTCGGCGAACCGACCGCCGTCAGCCGTTTGGGCGATATGCTGAAAAACGGCCGCCGCGGTTCGCTGTCGGGCAATCTGACTGTAAAAGGTAAACAAGGCCATATCGCCTATCCACATTTGGCGGTCAATCCCGTGCATACTTTTGCCCCGGCACTTTTGGAACTGACGCAGGAAATTTGGGATTCGGGCAACGAATATTTCCCGCCGACCAGCTTCCAGATTTCCAACATCAACGGCGGCACCGGCGCAACCAACGTGATTCCGGGCGAATTAAACGTCAAATTCAACTTCCGTTTCTCCACCGAATCAAGCGAAGCAAGCCTGAAACAGCGGGTGCACGCCATCTTGGACAAACATCGTTTGGATTACGATATCCAATGGTCGTGTTCTGGCCAGCCGTTTCTGACCCACGCCGGCCGCCTGACCGATGTCGCCCGCAGCGCCATCAGCAAAATCTGCGGCATTGAAGCCGAATTGTCCACCACCGGCGGCACTTCCGACGGCCGTTTTATCAAAGCCATCGCCAAAGAGCTGATTGAATTGGGCCCGAGCAACGCCACCATTCACCAAATCAACGAAAACGTATTGCTGGACGATATTCCCAAGCTCTCCGCCATTTACGAAACCATGCTGCAAAGCCTGTTGAACGGGAACGCCGAGGCCTGATATGCCGTCTGAAAACCGCAACCGTTCCGATTTGCCCGACATTTTGACCGCCGCACCAAGCGGCAGCGGCACGCCCTTGCCGTACAGCCTGATTGACACGCCGTTGGGCACTATGCTCGCCATCTTCGGGAAAAATGGCCTGTGTGCCTTGGAATTTGCCGGACAGAAATGGCTGGATCGGGAATTAAACGCCGTGCAGCAGGCTTACGGCGGCAGCGGCTTTGTCCAAAGCGAAAGCCGGTACAGCGGCCTGTTGCGTCAGGAATTGGCCGACTATTTCGCAGGCCGTCTGAAAACCTTCAGCGTACCGCTGGAAATGATTGGCACAGCGTTTCAGCAACAGGCGTGGCAGGCGCTGCTGGCCATTCCCTACGGAGAAACCCGCAGCTACAAACAGCAGGCAGAATTAATCGGCAAACCCAGTGCCGTGCGGGCCGTTGCCGCCGCCAACAGCCAAAACAAAATCTCTATTCTGGTTCCCTGCCATCGGGTCATCGGCAGCAACGGCAAACTTACCGGCTACGCAGGCGGCGTAGAACGCAAACAATTTCTGCTGTCTGTCGAACAGCAGCAGTTCGAGCCGGATTTATTTGAACAATAATGTCAATATTACAAAGGAAGTTTATGAACCTGAAAAACCGCCATTTTCTCAAACTGCTGGATTTTACCCAAGTCGAAATTCAATACTTGATCGATTTGGCAGCCGAACTCAAAGCCGCCAAAAAAGCCGGTTGCGAACCGCAAAAAATGAAAGGCAAAAACATTGCCCTGATTTTTGAAAAAACTTCCACCCGCACCCGCTGCGCCTTTGAAGTGGCGGCGAGAGACCAAGGCGCGGGCGTGACCTATCTTGAGCCGACCGGCAGCCAAATCGGCCACAAAGAAAGCATTAAAGACACCGCGCGCGTGTTGGGCCGTATGTACGACGGCATTGAATACCGCGGTTTCGGTCAGGAAATTGTCGAGGAGTTGGCCAAATACGCCGGCGTGCCGGTATTCAACGGCTTGACCAATGAATTTCACCCAACGCAAATGCTGGCTGATGCGCTGACCATGCAGGAGCACAGCGGCAAACCGCTTCATCAAGTGGCTTATGCTTACGTCGGCGATGCGCGTTACAACATGGCCAATTCATTGCTGATTTTGGGTGCGAAACTCGGTATGGATGTGCGCATCGGTGCACCGAAAGCTCTATGGCCGTCTGAAGACATCGTGGCGCAAGCCAAAGCGGTGGCAGCGGAGACCGGCGCAAAAATCCTGTTGACTAAGAACGCCGAAGAAGCAGTCAACGGCGTGGACTTTATTCACACCGACGTATGGGTGAGCATGGGTGAGCCGAAAGAAGTGTGGCAGGAGCGCATTGATTTGCTCAAAGCCTACCGCGTTACGCCCGAACTGATGGCAGCTTCCGGCAATCCCAACGTCAAATTCATGCACTGCCTGCCCGCCTTCCATAACCGTGAAACCACCGTCGGCGAATGGATTTACCAAACCTTCGGTCTAAACGGCGTGGAAGTGACTGAAGATGTGTTTGAAAGCAAAGCCAGTATTGTGTTCGATCAGGCGGAAAACCGTATGCACACGATTAAAGCGGTGATGGTGGCTGCATTGGGCGAGTAAGGTTTAGAGATTAAATAAAGGCCGTCTGAACAATGAGTGTTCAGGCGGCCTTTGCTTATTGGTTTTCAAGACGGCCTTAACCTTCGCGGCTGTGTTCATCGGCTACTTTCACCGCTTCTTCGGCATCAAACTTGCTCAACACGCCTTGTTTCATCAAGATAATCTGCCCGGTATGGCGGAAGTATAGCGAATCCACTTTAAAATAGTACGGCGTTGGTTCGCCTGGCCGTATTATCGATACTGTCTTCGGCTCGCCGCCTTGTCCTATTTTAAAGTGAATCCACTATAAGTATTGATAAACATTAATACGCCGATACCGAACAGGCCGGAAAGCAAGGCCAGGCTGAACATAAAAGGTCGGCGGTAAATTAAGGGAAATAATGCCTTATGTGCAAAGGCGGCAGGAATGATGAGGCCGTCTGAAAGATTCAGACGGCCTTGATGATTTATTCGTGATTGTCCAAATGGTAAATTTGCGCAACGGTGTCGATGATGTCGGTATCGGCCGATCCGGCTTTGTTGAGCGCGCGGGTAGGCGAGTGGAGCAGTTTGTTGGTCAACTGAATGGATAAGCGTTCCAATACTTCTTCGGCTGAAGTGCCTTTGGCCAATTGTTTCATAGCGTTTTCCAAAACTTGGCGGCGGGCGCGTTCGCCTTCGTCACGCAATGCGCGAATCAGCGGCACGCTTTGGCGGCTTTTCTGCCATTCGACAAACTCACCGACTTTTTCTTCCACCATGGCTTCGGCAGCGGAAGCCGCTTTTTGGCGCGCTTCTTTACCGCTTTGAACGATACCCTGCATGTCGTCCACGGTGTAGAGATAGGCGTCGTTTAATTCGCTGACTTCTTCTTCAATGTCGCGCGGCACGGCCAAATCGAGCATGAACACGGGCATGTGGTGTCGCTTTTTTAATGCGCGTTCGACCATGCCTTTGCCGACAATCGGCAATTGGCTGGCGGTGGACGACACAATGATGTCGTATTCGTGCATGATGTCGGGCAATTGGCTTAATAAGCACGGCTCGGCATTAATGCTGAGTTTGTCACACAACTCCTGCGCGCGCGGCAAGGTGCGGTTGGCAACGGTAATCAGGCGCGGGTTTTTGGCGGCGAAATAAGTGGCCACCAATTCAATCATTTCGCCTGCACCGATGAACAGCACATTTAAATCGGCAATGTCGGGAAAGATTTGTTCGGCCATTTTTACCGAAGCGGATGCCATCGATACCGAATTTTCACCGACAGCGGTGTCGGTGCGTACTTCTTTGGCGACGGCAAATGTTTTTTGGAACAAGGCATTCAGGTTGCTGTTGAGGCTTTCTTGCTCTTGTGCGATGCGCACGGCCTCTTTGATTTGACCGAGAATCTGCGGCTCGCCCAGCACCATCGAATCCAAGCCGCAGGCGACGCGGAAAGCATGGCGCACGGTTTCGTTGCTGTCGAAGGTGTACAAATAAGGGCGGATTTCATCAGCGGGCAAGTCGTGGTATTGTGCCAGCCATTTGATGATTTCTTCGGTGTCGCCGACGCAATAAAGCTCGGTGCGGTTGCAGGTGGACAAAATTACCGCTTCTTTGGCCGCATCGCTGCCGGCCAAGCTTTGCACGGCTTCAGGCAGGCTTGCCGCAGCAAAAGCCAGCTTTTCGCGTATGCTCAAAGGCGCAGTTTGATGGTTGAGTCCGACGGCGGTAAGTTGCATGGGAATGTTAAGAATAGGGTAGTGTGCGTGAAGGCGTTTATTATAGCGTAAGTTGGCTTTGAAAAGAATGTTTTGAGGCTTATGCAATCTGTTTGATTGCTAAATTTTAGCAGAAAATGGCCGCGCTAACTGATTGAACGGATAGAAAAAGGCCGTCTGAAATACTCAGGCGGCCTTGGGTTTCGGATTTAAACTGCTTCGGCTTCTTCGGCTAAGAAACCGCGCAGTTTCTGCATGGCTTTGGCTTCGATTTGACGGATACGCTCGGCCGATACGCCGTATTCGGCAGCCAATTCGTGCAGGGTCAAACCACCGTCATCTTGCAGCCAGCGGCTTTCAACGATGTGACGGCTGCGGTCGTCCAGTTGCGCCAAGGCATTTTGCAGACCATCGGTTTGCAGCGCGTAATGGGCTTGTTTGGCGATTTGCCGGGTCGGTTCGGTTTCGTTATCGGCCAGCCAGTCGATTGGTGCGAAGTTGTCTTCATTATCGCTGCTGTCGGCCAAGATGCCGATGTCGTGGCCTGTCATGCGCTGTTCCATTTCCAATACTTCGGAAAGTTTCACGCCCAAATCATCGGCGATGTCTTGCGCTTCTTTCGGTGACAAGGCATTCAGGCTTTTACGCATGCTGCGCAGATTGAAAAACAGTTTGCGTTGCGGCTTGGTGGTGGCAACGCGTACCAAACGCCAGTTGCGCAGAATAAATTCGTGGATTTCGGCTTTAATCCAATGCACGGCAAATGAAAATAAACGTGCGCCGCGACTTGGTTCGTAGCGTTTTACCGCCTTCATCAGGCCGATGTTGCCTTCTTGAATCAAGTCGGCTTGATTCAGGCCGTAGCCGTCGTAGCCTCGGGCGATGGATACCACCACACGCAAGTGGGAAAGAATCAATTGTTTGGCAGCGTTTAAATCGCCTTTTTGTTGGCGTTCTGCCAATTGGGTTTCTTCTTCGGCAGAAAGCATGGGAATATTGTTAACGGTATGGATGTATTGCTCCAAGCTACCGTTACCGCTGTGGATTACTGGTAATGCAAAAGCGTTATTCATCAGAGTGGCTTTCCTTTTTATGTGCGCCGGCCGCTTATCGGCAAGCGCTTAAGAATGTGTGGCGAAGTAGTATAACACTACTGTTTTGATATGGCTATTAGACCGCTTTTTTGTGTTAATGTTGTATGATTGATAGGTTAAATTTTGTATTTTTTGAAATATGATTAATTTTTAATATTTGAGTATTTTTCTCAGGAATAGATTGATTATAGAATAATTCGTCGCAGATGTAAATTCAGACGGCCTGATAACAATTAGTCTGCCAGGCCGTCTGAACAAGGTTGGCGAGGCGTTTATTTTTGTTTGTTACGCAGGGCGAAAAGCAGCAAGGCTGCGGCACTGAGGAAGCCGATGAGCCACCATGAGCCGCCCATTTTCATATAAGGTGTTTCGCCGACGTAGCCTTTGACATGGCCTTCCAATACGGTTTCGGTGTTGGCTTCGGCTTCGCTGATGATGCTGCCTTTAGGTGAAATAATTGCAGTGGCGCCGGTGTTGGTGGCGCGCACCATATAGCGGCCCAATTCCATCGCGCGTGCTTGCGATTGCTGCAATTGCTGATACATGGCATTGGAATCGCCATACCAAGCCATGTTGCTGACGTTGGCCAGCAGGGTGGATTGGCGGGCGGTGGCGATTAATTCGTCGCCGAAGCCGTCTTCATAGCAGATGTTGAATGCGACGCGCTGGTCTTTCATCACTAAAGGCGCTTGGCCTTCGCCGCCTTGGCGGAAATCGGCCAGCGGCATGTTCATCATGCGGTAAAGTACGTTGGTGATGGCCGGTAAAGGTTTGTATTCGCCAAACGGCACCAAATGGTTTTTGGCATAATACGGGATTTCTTCGGCGGTGGTATTGTTGTAGTTGCTTAGGTTAATCACGGCATTTTCATAGCCGTTGCCATCGCGCGTGTATTGGCTGATGCCCAAAGCCAGCGCACTGCCGTTGCTTTGCGCTTGGGCGGCAAAGGTGCCCAACACCTCTTCAGGCAGGGTTTGGCGCATTTCGGGAATGGCGGTCTCCGGCAAAATTACGATGTCGGCACGGGTTTTGCTCAGCTGCTCGTAATATTTTTGAATGGTCGGAACGATTTGGTCTTCCTGCCATTTCAGGTGTTGGTCGATATTGCCTTGCAGCAATGCGACGGTGTTGGTGCTGCCATCAGGTTGGGTAAACTCGGCTTCTTGTGCGATATAACCGGTGGTGCACAAAGCCACGCCGCAGCATAAAGGCATGAGACGGTTTTTCAGACGGCCTGCATTATCGACCAGCAATACCAACCATGCGCCGATGCAGGCAGTGGCGAAGGTTACCAAATGAATGCCGCCGATGGGTGCGAAACCTGCCAACGGGCTGGTTTTGGTGATTTGCGAATAACCCAATGCACCCCAGCCGAATCCGGTCAGGAAGCGTTCGCGGGCAAACTCGGTCAGCGTCCACAAAACCGGCAGCACAATGCCGATTTTAATCCAGCGCGGAAAGTGGAATTTTTTCCACAGCCAGAAACACAGGGCAGGGTAGGTTGCCAAAAATGCCGGCAGCAAAACCGTCATCGGAATGGCATAAAGATTCGGCAGCCCGGAAACTTCGTGTAAGGCGGTATGAATCCAGTAAAATTGCGAGACATAAGCAAAAAAACCGAACACATAAGCCGTTGAAGCAGCCACACGCGGGCGTAGCTCAATCAGGCGGATCAGAGCACCGAACAGCAGCGGCATCAGCCAGAAATGATAATAAGGGGCAAAGGTGAGCGGCGTCGCGATGCCGAGAATAATAACCAGCGGCCAGTAGAGTAGGGGTTTTTGCCAATATGCTTCGAGTTTACGGAGAATCTTCATGCGTTAAGTGAATAAAAAAAAGGGGGAGGCCGTCTGAAAGTTTCAGACGGCCTGTTTACAGCAAAATAATATGATTTCAGACGGCCTGACGGCACGCAAATCAATGTTTTTTACGGAATACTTTCATCAAAGGCAATACCGCGGCGCAAACCGCCGCACCGGTGAGCACGCCAACCACCAAGTTGGCAACTTGCGCCATCAGACCCGTATCCCAATGATGGGCGTGCAGGAAATCGTGTACAGGGCCGAAGTTGTGGGCGATGAGACCGCCGCCGACCAAGAACATGGCCAAGGTGCCGACTACGCTCAATGCGCGCATAAACCATGGCATGAAAGCAATGATGCCGCGGCCAAAGGCTTTGGCGGCGCTGCTGCCTTTTTCGATTAAGTGCAGGCCTAAGTCATCAAGTTTGACAATGATGGCAACCAAACCATATACAATCACTGTCATGCCGATACCGACGGCGGACATCACCAAGGATTTGGTCAGTACGCCGTAGGTGCTTACCACGCCTAGGGCGATGATGATGATTTCGGCCGACAGGATAAAGTCGGTGCGGATGGCACCGGTGATTTTGGCTTTTTCATCAAAAATTTCATCGCCGGCGTGCGAAGGGGCTTCATTGTCGCCGTTTTTGTGCAAAAATTTATGCAGCAGCTTCTCCATGCCTTCAAAACACAAATACGCGCCGCCAATCATCAATAAAGGCGTAATCGCGGCCGGCAGGAAAATAGACAGCAATAGGGCGGCCGGTACCAAAATGGCTTTATTAATCAATGATCCTTTGGCCACTGCCCACACAATCGGCAATTCTCGTTCGGCAGAGGCGCCGGTTACTTGGTTGGCATTCAAGGCCAAATCGTCGCCGACTACGCCGGCGGTTTTCTTGGCGGCCATTTTGGTCATTAAGGCCACGTCGTCCAATACGGCGGTAATGTCGTCAAGTAGGGTAAAAAGGGAAGCAAAAGCCATTTTTAATGGTTCCTAAAAAGAAAAGTCATGATTTTCTGCTAAGCCCGCTTATCGGCGGCGGTATGGCGCACAAATCTGCCTTTAGCGAAACCCAACATTATAACTGAAAATTATACGGTTTTTATCATTCAGACGGCCTTTAATCAAATTATAAGGAAAGAAAAGATTTTTGAGTGGTTGCCAATTACATGGTGCGACATGTGTTAAAATTCTCCGCGGCCGGCCGATTACGCAATAAATCGCCGGTTTTCCCATCAATCTTCAGTAGATCAGGAGAAATAAAAACGTGGATTGGATGAATATCTTATTCCTGCTCGGCGGCGCGCTGCTGTTTTTGAGTGTGGTTTCCACCACACTCTCGGCGCGTTTGGGTATGCCTTTGTTGCTGGTGTTTTTGGGAGTCGGCATTTTGGCCGGTGAGGAAGGGATAGGCGGCATTGAGTTCGATAATTTCGTCTCGGCCAACTTCATCTGCCAGCTTGCTTTGGCGGTGATTCTGCTTGACGGCGGTTTGCGCACGCGACTTCAGAGTTTCCGCATCGGTTTGAAACCGGCGGCTGTGTTGGCGACATGGGGTGTGTTTGCCAGCGTAGCTTTGTTGGGTATTTTCACTACTGTTTATTTGGATGTCGATTGGCGCTTCGGCCTGTTGATGGCGGCGATTGTCGGCTCGACCGATGCCGGTGCGGTATTCAGCCTGTTGCGCAACAGCGGCGTGCGCCTGAATGAGCGTGTACAGGCTACGCTGGAGATCGAATCCGGTGCAAATGACCCGATGGCAATTTTCTTGGTGACCGCGGTCATTGCGATGATAGTCAAGCCGGATGAAGGCGGCGTGATGTCGTTTGTGTGGATGTTGCTGCTGCAAATCGGCTTCGGTTTGCTGATGGGCTTCATCGGCGGCAAGCTTCTGGCCAAACTGGTACGCCGTCTGAATCTGCCGGAGGGCTTGTATGCTTTGATGATTGTGTCGGGCGGTTTGCTGGTGTTTTCGTTTACCAATCTGATTGGCGGCAGCGGCTTTTTGGCGGTGTATTTGGCCGGCGTGTTGGTGGGTAATCAGCATAATCATGCGACGGAGCACGTTTTGCGCGTGATGGACGGCTTGGCATGGTTGGCGCAGGCGACTATGTTTATGGTGTTGGGCTTGCTGGTGACACCGTCGAGCGTACTGGAACGCGGTTCCGAAGCGATGGTGTTGGCGGTATTTTTGATGTTGGTGGCACGGCCGATTGCGGTGTTTACCGGCTTGTGGCCGTTTAATTACAGCGTACGTGAAAAGGCGTATATCAGTTGGCTGGGTTTGCGTGGCGCGGTGCCGATTACGCTGGCGATGATGCCCCTGGTCATGGGTGTGCCCAATTCGCGGGCATTGTTTGATGTGGCATTTGCGGTGGTGGTGTTGTCGCTGCTGATTCAGGGCACAACCATTCCGGTAATGGCGCACTTGCTGAAAGTGGCTATGCCGCCGAAGCCGGAGCCGAACGACAGCCGCGATATTTGGTTGGCAGAGAAAGAGGCAGTGCGCATGACATCGTTTAAAGTGGTGGAGCAATCCGAAGCGGAAGGCGTGCATCCCGATGATGTAGCACCGATTTCCGCCAGCTTCGACCGCCGTTGTTTTGCGCTGATTCGCGGAGGTCATAAAATTGAGCTGCAAAGCAACACCAAACTAAAAAAAGACGACATCGCTTGGTATATCCTGCCTGATGATCAAGTGGAAAAAATGGCCTATTACTTCACCGAAACCGATAAGAGCGTGTTGCTCAATTTCGATTATTTCGGCGAATTTTCGTTTGATCCGGTCAGTCGTGCCGGCGATTTGGCCAAGGCTTACGGTTTGAAATTGCAGCCGAACGAAGAGAGCTTGAGCTTGAGCGAACTGTTCGAACTGCGTTCGGAAAGCACCAAATGGGTGGAAGGCGACCGTGTAAGCATTGGTGAATTTGAGTTGACGATTAAAGAATTGAACAAAGACGGCAGCATTAAGTTGATGGGTATGAAGTTCCCTGATTGAATAATGACGGCTTAAAGATTTCTTGAAAATTTATAAGTTTTACAAAAGTCTCAGGCTGTTTATACCAATCGAGGCCGTCTGAAACATTTCAGACGGCCTCGATTGGTATTTGAAGGTTAAAACGCTTCGCCGACTTTCGCGCCGTTGGCAACGTCTTTCGGCGTGGCCAGTTGGGCGGTCAAGGCTTGCGCGGCTTTAAATTCATCGCTTTGCATCATCGATTCGGCTGTTTCTGCGCTCAAGGTGTTGGCCATATAAGCCCAACGTGCAGCCAAGTGCGGATTATCCGGTATGTCGAAACCGTCGAGCAATTCATCGACCAAGTCAGGGCGGTTGCACACCAGAGCAATATCGCAACCGGCGGCAAATGCGCTTTGAACGCGCGTTTTAATGCCGCCCGCGCTGCCTGCGCCTTCCATGGTCAGGTCGTCTGAAAAAATCACGCCGTCAAAGCCGATGTCTTGGCGCAAGATTTGTTTGAGCCATTTTTCTGAAAAACCGGCCGGATTCGGGTCGATTTTGGGATAAACCACATGCGCGGGCATTACCGCCGCCATGCCTGCATCGCTTAATTTGCCAAACGGAATCATATCGGCGGCCTGCAAATCAGCCAAGCAGCGGTCGTCTTGCGGCCGGGTTAAGTGGCTGTCGCCTTCAACAAAGCCGTGGCCGGGAAAATGTTTGCCGCAAGATTTCATGCCGCCTTTGTTTAAACCTTTTTGCAAGGCCAAGGCCAATTCGGTGACGATGCCGGCATTTTGGTGCAAGCTGCGGTTGCCGATAACGGCGCATTGTCCCCAGTCCAAATCCAACACCGGTGTGAACGACAAATCCACGCCGCATGCGCTCAATTCGGTGGCCAACACCCAGCCCACTTGTTCGGCTTTGGCTTTAGCAGCAGTTTCGCCTTCGTTGTCCCAAATTTCGCCTAATACGCGCATGGCAGGCAGACGTGTGAAACCATCGATAAAACGCTGTACGCGCCCGCCTTCGTGATCGACAGCGACAATCAGTTCCGGCGTGCGCAAGGCTTTGATGTCGCGGATTAAGGCTTTGAGTTGCGGTATATTGTCAAAATTACGGCGAAACAGAATCACGCCGCCGATAGCAGGGTCAAGCAGGCGCTGTTTTTCTTTGTCGGTCAATGTAAACGCATTCACATCGGCCATCACCGGGCCGCGTTTCATAACGGTTTGGACCATTTTGTTTCCTTTAATATCCAAAACGGTTCAGACGGCCTCGAGGCCGTCTGAAACGATTAAGCGGCAAGCGCGGTTTTTTTACTGCGCAACACCAAAATCAATACTGCCAACGCTACGGCAGTTACGCCGAAACCGAGCAGGGCGGAATGGGTGAAACCCAGCGCTAAATAGCCACTGGCGGCTGCCGCGGCTACGGTTAGCGCATAAGGCAGTTGCGAAGTGACGTGGTCGATGTGGTTACACTGTGCGCCGGTAGAAGACAAAATGGTGGTGTCGGAAATCGGGGAGCAATGGTCGCCACACACTGCGCCGGCCATTACTGCCGACAAGCAAGGGATAATCAGGCCCGGGTCGCTTTTCACCGCCATGGCGGCGGCAATCGGCAACATAATGCCGAAAGTGCCCCAGCTGGTACCGGTGGCAAACGCCATCACGCTGCCCAAGGTAAACAGAATCACCGGCAAAAAGCCCGGGTGGATGTTGCCCGCAACCAAGGTCGATAAAAATTCGCCGGTGCGCATTTCGCTGACCACGGTGCTGATGAGCCACGCCAAAATCAAAATGCTGATGGCACCGAGCATCGATTTCATGCCTTCCCAAACGGCTTTCGGGTAGACGCGGGCTCCGATGGTGCCGACGGTGCAGAGCAATACCGCCAACACGCCTAAAACGCCGCCGAAGACCAATGAAGTATTCACATCTGTGTTTTCAAATGCCCCCAAAATGCTGAAGCTTTCCAAGGCTTGCGCACCGGTGTAGAGCATGGCGGAAATGGTAGCGAAAATCAGCACCAAAACCGGAATAATCAGCGCATACACGCGGCCTTTAGAGCCGCCCGAAACAACTTGTTCTTCATGCGTTTCGTTCAAGGCTTGTTGCTCGAAACGGCTCATCGAACCAATGTCGAACGAGAAATACGCTACAAAAAACACCGTCAACAGCGAAAACAAGGCGTAGTAGTTCATCGCACTCATGGCGACAAACGTACCCATCGGGGTGTATTCAGTGATGTTGTAGGTCACCAGCAAGCCGGCCAAAGTGGCGATAATCGATGCCCCCCAGCTGGATACCGGCATCAACACGCACATCGGCGCGGCAGTAGAGTCTAGGATATAAGCCAGTTTGGCACGCGATACTTTGAAGCGGTCGGTCACCGGACGGGCGATTGCGCCTACGGCCAAGCTGTGGAAATAGTCATCGATAAAGGTCACGAATACCAAGCAAGCGGTCAACATTTTGGCACCGCGGCGGTTTTGAATGTGTTTTTTCGCCCAATCGGCAAACGCTTGATTGCTGCCGGAGTAAGTCAGCAAAGAAGTGAAAATACCCAATAACAACAAGAAAATCAGGATTTTGAGTTTGCCCAACGACCAATCGCCATCGGCCCAAACCAGCGAGACTGTGATGTCTTTAAAGTGGGCCAAGGCATTGATCGGGTTGCCGCCGGTGAGCATCAATACACCGATGATGATGCCGATGGCGAGAGAGAGTAAAACGCGGCGGGTAATCACGGCCAGCGCCAGCGCCAGAAATGCCGGAATCACCGACATAAAAGAGCTTGAGTAATCGATTAATTGCATAAAATAAAATGATGAAATGTAAATAAAATCAGTATGTTTCAGACGGCATAGTGTATATTGCAAAGGCCGTCTGAAAAAGCATGAAAGTTAAACGGCAAAATACCCGCCATTTCAAAAATAACGGGTATTTTATCATTACTTTACAAGTTTATGCCGTTTTATTGCAGGTTCAAGGCCAAGAAGAGAGTGTCGCCGCCACGCTGCACCAACAGCGGCACGTTTTTACCGGCGCTGCTCAAGGCGCTGCGGAAGCTGGATTCGTCATCGACCGTAATTTGGCTCACAGCCATGATTTCGTCGCCGCGTTTCAAGCCGGCACGCTCGGCGGCACCGCTGACATGGGTGACGATTAAGCGTTGTTTGCCGTCGCCGGTTTGCGTTTGCAGCGTCAAACCGGCTTCTTCCACCATAAAACTTTGCACGTCATTCGGTGATGTGAGGCCGCCCATTTCGCTTTCGCTGCTCGTGGCCGGTGCACCGGTGCTGCCTAAAGTGACGTTGACAGAGATTTTTTCGCCTTTACGCCACACTTCCAATTTCACTTCTTTACCCGGCGGCATGGCACCCACCATTACCGGCAAATCGCTGGAAGAGCGTACTTCTTCACCGTTGACGCCGCGCACAATGTCGCCCACCTGCAAACCGGCCTGCTGCGCCGGGCTGTTTGGCATCACTTTGGCAATCAAAGCGCCGTTGGCACGGTCTAAGTTGAATGATTTGGCCAAGTCGTAAGAGACCTCTTGAATAATCACGCCCAATTGGCCGCGTCGGACTTTGCCGTTGGTTTTCAGTTGGTCGGCCACGTTCATTGCCACATCAATCGGAATGGCGAATGAAATGCCCATAAATCCGCCACTGCGGCTGTAGATTTGTGAATTGATACCGACCACTTGGCCTTTAAGGTTAAACAGTGGGCCGCCCGAGTTGCCCGGGTTGATGGCGACATCGGTTTGGATAAACGGGGTGTAGTTTTCATTCGGCAGGCTGCGGCCTTTTGCCGAAACGATGCCGGATGTCACGCTGTTGTCAAAGCCGAACGGTGCGCCGATGGCCGCCACCCATTCGCCCGGTTTGAGCGTTTTCGGGTCGCCGATTTTCACAATCGGCAAATCTTTGGCATCGATTTTCAATAAAGCCACATCAGATTGCTGGTCGGAACCAATCAGCTTGGCGGTGTATTCGCGTTTGTCGTTGAGCAATACCTTGATATTGCCCATGCCGGCTACCACGTGGGTATTGGTGAGAATGTAACCGTCGGGGCTGATGATGAAGCCCGAGCCGAAATTCAGTTCGCTGCTGTCGGCTTCTTCCTGCGGCATATCGGGCAGGTTGGGTACCAAGCGTTTGAAAAATTCATAGAATGGATCGTTATCCGGAAATTGGCTTAAATCCATGCCGTTTTCTTCGGTACGCTGCCGGTTGCGTTTGGCCGCCGCGGCTTGAATATTGACTACGGTTTGGCCTTCGTTTTGAACCAGTTGGGCAAAATCAGGCAGCAACATGCCGACGCTGCCATCGTTTTTTTGCGGTTCAATGCGTTGAACCAGTTCTTTTTCTTCGTCGTGGGTGTTGTCGTTGCTGAAAAAACTGCCGGCTTTGTCACACGCGCTCAACGCCAGTGCGGAGGCGATGGCTAAAGCCATATATTTTTTGGTATTTTTTGTCACAGTCATTCCTTGTTATATGTATCTGTTTTATCGGGTTGCGGCTTGCCAATCAGACGGAAGGGCAAGATGCCTGCAATATCCCTACCAATTCGAATGGGTAGGGGCAATTTTACCGATTATGGACATTTTTTCAAGTATTTCATTTTTAATGGAAAAGGCCGTCTGAAACGTTTCAGACAGCCTTAAAGCCGGTCATATTTTATTCTGAATCATGCGGCGGGATAACTTAATTAACAATATTTTTCGCCTTCCATTCGCATAAATCGTTAATGATGCATTGTTCGCATTGCGGCTTGAGCGCTTTGCAGGTGTAGCGGCCGTGCAAAATTAGCCAGTGATGCGCATCCATCAGAAATTCTTTCGGGATAAAACGCATGAGTTTGTCTTCCACTTCGCGCACGTCTTTGCCCGGCGCGATTTTGGTGCGGTTGGATACACGGAAAATGTGAGTATCGACTGCCATCACCGGCCAGCCGAAAGCGGTGTTGAGCACCACATTGGTGGTTTTGCGGCCGACGCCGGGCAGTGCTTCCAAGGCGGCACGGTCTTCAGGCACTTCGCCGCCGTGTTGTTCCAGCAAAATGCGGCAGGTTTGCATGATGTGTTTGGATTTGGTTTTGTAAAGGCCGATGGTTCGGGTGTATGCCATCACTCCATCTAAGCCTAAATCCAGCATGGCTTGCGGGGTGTTGGCTACGGGGAACAGTTTGGCCGTGGCTTTGTTGACGCCGACATCGGTGGCTTGTGCCGACAGCAACACGGCAATCAATAATTCAAACGGCGAACTGAAATTCAGCTCCGTGGTCGGGTGCGGATTGGCGGCGCGGAAACGCTCGAAAATTTCTTGGCGGATGTGTTTGTTCATGATGTGTTTGATTAAAATATTCGCATGCTATTATAACAAAAAGACTAACGCTAAAGGCCGTCTGAAAAGCGGGTGTGCTTTTCAGACGGCCTTTCTACAATTCAAATCACCAAACAGCTTAAGCTGATTCTTTCAAAACGGCTTCAATCAACTCCGTTGCGCCGTCATCGGCCAAGCGTTTTGCCACAGCGCGACCCAGTGAATCAGCGTATTCTGCCGGCGCTTGGGCAACGGCTTCGAGAATGGCGGAACCGTCGGGATGACCGACTAAGCCGCGCAGGGTCAGCAAGCCGTCTTCTTCGGTGCAATAAGCAGCCAGCGGTACTTGGCAGCTGCCGCCCAAAGCGCGCGCCAAAGCACGTTCGGCGGTGACGCAGGCGTGAGTGATGTCGTGGTTGAGCGGTTTCAACACTTCCAGCAAATCTTCGCGATGGGCGGCGATTTCAATGCCCAAAGCGCCTTGTCCGGCCGCAGGCAGGCTGACGGTGTCGGAAATAATCAGGCGAATGCGGTCGTCCAGACCCAAACGCTGTAAACCGGCGGCGGCAAGAATGATGGCATCGTATTCGCCTTTGTCGAGTTTGCCCAAACGCGTTTGCAGGTTGCCGCGCAAAGGTTTAATTACCAAGTGCGGATAGCGCGCACGCAGTTGCGCTTCGCGGCGTAGGCTGGCGGTGCCGACCACCGCGCCTTTGGGCAAATCTTCCAAGCGTCCGTATTGGTTGGACACAAACGCGTCAAACGGATTGGCGCGTTCGCCGATAGCCGCCAGCGCAAAACCTTCCGGCAAATCCATCGGCACGTCTTTAATAGAATGCACCGCCAAATCAGCGCGGCCGTCTTGCAGGGCTTGTTCCAACTCTTTGATAAACAATCCCTTGCCGCCGATTTTGGAAAGGGTTTTGTCTAAAATCCGGTCGCCGCGCGTGGTCATGCCCAAGATTTGCACGTCGCAGTCGGGATAAAGGGCTTTCAGACGGCCTTGAATATGTTCGGCCTGCCACATGGCCAACAGGCTTTCGCGGCTGGCAATCACAAGTTTTTTCGGGTTCATAAGCTTGTTTCGTCAAAGTCGGAATGGGTAGAAGTTTAACATAAACCTTCTATGATGACAGCTTGCTCATAACGCCCCAAAGGGCCGAAATTATTTCCTTTATTTTGTTCTTTATCCAAAATTTTTCCCTGAATACATATATTGTGCAGCATTACATTATAGGCACCGGAATATTTCCGTTTTGCTTTGATCTCACCGATTACTGCGTAACTTTTTTCGATAAAATAAGTTTTACCTTGAGAAATAAACTCCGACTGTTCGAAAGAAAAACGGACACTCCCTGTTATTCTGACTTTATCAGAATCCGTTACATTTTCTGAAGCGATGGTTTGGCCATGCCCCGGGAAGGAAATATCAGCCTTGCTATCTGCTTGGGTCTGCTGTGAACATGCTGCCAAAGCAGGCAATAAAAAATAAAACAGTTTTTTCATCCGGTTTCCGTTTCAATTAAATGTTGAGATTTTTTCTTAAAGTATTCAGATTTGATGTTTCCTTTGAGTTTCAGAATGGGTACTGCTAAGCAGTTTGATATAAATTATAGTGGATTCACTATAATGTTACGTTTTGACATTTATTTATAGCGAATACACAGCATGCCACACAGGTTACATCCGAATTTGGTAATCCCCAGTAAGTATTGTATATTTCTGACTTAAATAAAAAATCGGAAAACCGCATAGTTTCGTAGAAAGCCTATTTTACAGGTTATCCATATATCCAATTACTGCCGAATCTTGGTAAAATCCCTTCAAAATGCCACCGGAAAGAATTATCACGCCAACCAATACGTCGGTCTTCAACATTTTGGCTCACAGGCCGAAAAGTAGTATTCAGTCCGCCACTGACTGCTTCCAGCTCACATATACTTAATTCTTGTATTTTGAACTCCTTAAAGTCTAAAAAATTACAAATCAAATAAAGGATATCCTATAATCCGACTATAAATTTGAAACTCAGGATACTGTGTAGTAAACGCAAACTACAGGAATCCAGAGTAAAAAAAAATTGTATAGTTCAATAATAATTATTATCAATCTTATAATTAAAATAGTAGATATCTATGAAACGCGCCAAAAAATTCCCTTTTCTGTCATTACAACGTCAACGTTTTCATTTAAACTTTGACAACGCCTCTTCCGCAGCTGATGTGCCGTCTGAAAAAGATTTCTACCGCTGGGCTTTTGCCGCTTTGAAAGACGAATACCGCCGCGCCGAAATCAGCCTGATTTTGCTCGATGAAGAAGAAGCGCGCGGCTACAACCGTGATTACCGGGGAAAAGATTACGCCACCAATGTATTGAGTTTTGCCTTGAACGAAGGCGCCGTCATGCCTGGCCAAATTTCAGACGGCCTTTACGGTGATTTGATTATCTGCCCGCAAGTGGTACTGAAAGAAGCAAAAGAGCAGGGCAAAACGCCCGAGCAGCATTTTGCCCATCTCACTATGCACGGCACTTTGCATTTAATGGGCTACGATCATATCGGAGATGATGAAGCCGAAATCATGGAAGCCGCCGAAATCCGCCTGATGCAGGCCGCAGGTTATCCCAACCCTTATCGAGAGGACGAACATTAATATGGAAGACACTCAGTCGAAACCCAATTTTTTCGAACGTTTGGTTTCCCGTTTGACCGGTGAACCCGATTCCGCCGAAGACGTCATCAGCCTGTTGCGGCAGGCGCATGCGCAAGAAGTATTCGATGCCGATACCTTTGCCCGCTTGGAAAAAGTATTGGATTTTACCGAGTTGGAAGTCCGCGATGCGATGATTTCGCGCAGCCAAATGAATGTGATTAAGGAAAATGACAGCCTTGAGCGCATCGTTGCCTATATCATCGAAACTGCGCATTCTCGTTTTCCGGTGATTGGTGAAGACAAAGACGAAGTGTTGGGCATTTTGCATGCCAAAGATTTATTGAAATACGTGCTAAATGCCGATCAATTCAATCTGCAATCCATTTTGCGGCCGGCTGTGTTTGTTCCCGAGGGTAAGTCGCTGAATACCTTATTGAAAGAATTCCGCGAGCAACGCAACCACATGGCGATTGTGATTGACGAATACGGCGGCACATCAGGTTTGGTAACCTTTGAAGACATTATCGAACAAATTGTCGGCGATATCGAAGACGAGTTTGACGAAGACGAAAGTGCCGACAATATTTTCCCCGTGTCTGCCGAGCGCTGGCGCATTCATGCGGTGACCGAAATCGAAGACATCAACGAATTTTTCGGCACTGATTACAGCAACGAAGAAGTCGATACCATCGGCGGTTTGGTGATTCAAGAATTCGGCTATCTGCCGGTGCGCGGTGAGAAAGCGGTGATCGGGCCGCTGCAATTTACCGTCGCCCGCGCCGATAATCGTCGCCTGCATACTTTGATGGCAGTGAAAGCCAAAGAAGAATAAGCGCGCATACGGATAAAGGCCGTCTGAAACGAGTTTATGATTTCGGACGGCCTTTTTATCGGATTACATTTAAGGCTGGTAAATGCTGCATTCTTTATCTGCGCCTTTAAAAAATCCATCATCGGGGTCGCACGAACTCTCCGATCTTTCGCAGATAAACGTTGTCAGCGATTCATCGATTTTCAATACGCGCGGTTCGTTTTGGCTATTGAAGGCAACGGCTTTTAATGTGAATTTGTTGTCGTGTGCGCCCTTGGCATTGTTGTTGGGGCGGATGCAGAATTTGTCGGTAGCGCTCTTCGGCAAGGCAGGCCATGTGGTCGAAGTTTGTTTGAACGAGCCTTTTTGCTGGTAAAGGCGTTCCATAAATTGCCCGTTTTGCACCAGCGCAGCTTGTGCGGCGCGCAAATCTGCGTTTTTGATATAGATTTGATAAGCAGGATAGGCAATGGCGGCCAAGACGGCCAACACGGCGATGACGATTAGAAGCTGAATCAGGGAAAAGCCGGATTGTGGAGACCGCATAATATAATCACTGGTAAAATGTTTACTTAAGTAAGTATATTATGCGATTTTAATTGGGGTGTAAATCAAATCTTTAGCTGGATCAATGTGCTTCTTCGTAGCCGGGGCAAGTTTCACCATCGTTGCCGACCGCCCAGAAAATACCGCTATCGTTGAGGAAAACCGTACATGATTCGGTTTGGGCATAGTCGGGTGTCGGTGCGGCTTGTAAGATAAAACCGGAATCCGAAGGATTTTGATCATTAAGAGGAGTTTGGGCACGCATGAAAGTAATGACAAAATATTCGTTTTGAACCAAATTTTTTTCATCAAAACCGATAAATGTGCCTTTTTGCGTGTAATAGCGTTCAAGCATGGTGGCATTTTGCACCAATTCACTGCGCACATTGGCCAAACGTGTGCTGCGGATAAAAGATTGGAACGAAGGCATGGCGATGGTGGCGAGTAAGGCCAAAATCACAATAACAATCAAAAGTTCGATTAAGTTAAAGCCGGATTGTCTGGTTTTCATAAGTAAGTGATTATCAATATAGTTATATACAATTATGCCTTTGCAAGGCTTTGTTGCTGACTATTATAAATTCTTTCTTGCATTTGGTATGTATGGATAAATAGCGGATTTGGGAAAATATGTTAAAGCGGTGCAATATTCTGGAAAATTTATCTAATTAAAAATAATTAAAAACAATGAGTTATTTTTATGAAAACATTTCGTTAGGCTTGGCGGGGGAAATGAAACCCAGTAAAATTTGCCCGTTTTTAAAATTTATTCCAAATAACTGTTGGCATTGTGCGACAAAAATTTTAAGCCGCACGCGAACACATAAATCAGGCAGCTAAAAAATCATGGCAAAAACAATCAAATGGATGTTGGGTGCGGTAATCGTGGCCGCGTTGGCTTATACGGCATGGGGCTATTTCAAACCGTCCGATAAGATCAATTACATTACCGAGCCGGTGAAGCGTACCAGTATCCGTCAAACAGTTTCCGCAACCGGTGAAATTTCGCCGTCAAACTTAGTGGAAGTCGGCGCACAGGCTTCAGGCCAGATTAAAAAGCTGTATGTCAAACTGGGGCAGGAAATCAAAAAAGGCGACAAAATTGCCGACATTGATTCCACCACCCAAACCAATACCTTAAACACCGAAAAAGCCAAGCTCGATACGTATAAGGCGCAATTGGCATCCGCCGAAATCGCGTTGCGCAGCGCTGATAAAAAATACAAGCGCGAAGCGGCGTTGTGGAAAGAAGATGCGACCTCCAAACAAGAATTGGAGGATGCCGAAGATATTTTAGCCGCGGCCAAAGCGCAGGTGACGCAACTGAAATCTTCCATCCGCCAAACGCAGATTTCCATCAATACTGCCGAGGCCGACTTGGGCTATACCCGCATTATTGCACCGATGGACGGTACAGTCGTGGCGATTCGGGTAGAAGAAGGCCAAACGGTCAATGCCAACCAAACCACGCCGACGATTATCCAGTTGGCGAATTTGGAAGTCATGCTTAATAAAATGCAGATTGCCGAGGGCGACATTACCAAGGTGAAACCGGGGCAGCCGATTTCGTTCACCATTTTGTCTGAATCGGATACGCCGTTTCATGCGCAATTGGAAAGCATCGACCCCGGCTTGACCTCCATGTCGCAAGGCAACTACAGCAACAGTACCGACACCACCGAAAGCGCGATTTATTACTACGCCCGTGCCTTGGTACCGAATGCAGAAGGCAAGCTTGCCATCGGCATGACCACGCAAAACACCATTGAAATCAATTCGGCAGAAGATGTGCTGACCGTGCCGACCATCACGATTAAAAAAGACCGCGAAGGCAAATCCTTTGTGCGTGTGTTGGGGCAGGACGGCCGGGTAGTGCGCAAAGACATCACCACCGGCTTGAAAGACAGCATGAATACCGAAGTGAAAAGCGGTTTGAACGAGGGCGACAAAGTGATTGTTTCCGAGACAGGTTCGTCCGAACAAGCGCAAAGCGGCAACCGACGCATGAGGCCGATGTAAGTCGGATTGTCTGACTCAGGCCGTCTGAATGATTTTATTTATGCTTTTTTCAGACGGCCTCATTCCAACCACACTTTGGCAAGCACATATGAGTTTAATTGAATGCACTGACATCAACCGCTATTTCGGCAGCGGCGAAAACCGCGTCCACGTGTTGAAAAACGTGAGCCTGAAAGTGGAAAAAGGCGATTTCGTGGCGATTATCGGCCAATCCGGTTCGGGCAAATCGACCTTGATGAATATTCTCGGCTGTCTCGACAGTGCGACCACCGGTTCTTATAAAATCGACGGTATCGAAACGTCGCAAATGAATCCTGACCAATTGGCTGCTTTACGCCGCAGCCGCTTCGGTTTTATTTTCCAACGCTACAACCTGCTCAGCTCGCTCACCGCGCGTGACAATGTCGCTTTGCCGGCGGCGTATGTCGGCGTCGATCAGAAAGAGCGTTCTGTCCGCGCGGAAAAACTGCTGCACGATTTGGGCTTGGAAAGCAAAGAAGACAACAAACCCAACGAATTATCCGGCGGCCAGCAGCAGCGGGTTTCGATTGCGCGAGCGTTGATGAATGGCGGTGAAATTATTTTTGCCGACGAGCCGACCGGCGCATTGGATACCGCCAGCGGTCAAAACGTGATGGAAATTCTGCATAAGCTGCATGCCGACGGCCATACCATCATCATGGTGACGCACGACCCCGGAATCGCCGCCAATGCCAACCGCGTGATTGAAATCCGCGACGGTGAGATTATTGACGATACCAGCAAAACCGCCGAAATTATGCCCAGTCAAGTGCAGGCGGTAAAAGAGAAGGCTTCGTGGTGGTTTTATTATGATCAGTTTACGGAAGCATTCAAAATGTCGGTGCACGCGATTTTTGCGCACAAAATGCGTTCGCTGCTGACCATGCTCGGCATCATCATCGGCATCGCATCGGTGGTGTCGGTGGTGGCTTTGGGTAACGGCTCGCAGCAGAAAATCATGGCCGACATCAACGCCATGGGCACCAACACCATCACCATTTTCCCCGGCAAAGGTTTTGGCGACCGGCGATCAGGACGCATTAAAACGCTGACCATCGACGATGCGTTGGCTATCGGCAAACAAAGCTACGTCGACTCTGCCACACCTCAAACGTCTTCCGGCGGTACCATAACCTACCGCAACACCGACTTGACCGGCCAGCTTTACGGCGTGGGCGAACAATATTTCGATGTGCGTGGCCTGACCTTGGCGGAAGGGCGTTTGTTTGATGAAAGCGATGTCAAAGAAGATGCACAAGTGGTGGTGATCGATAAAAACACCCGCGCCAAGCTTTTCGGTGATGAGAATCCTTTGGGCAAAGTGATGCTGTTTAAAAAGCGGCCGCTGACGGTGATCGGCGTGATGGACGACCAAACCAACAATTTCGGCAGCTCCGACAGCCTGATGTTGTGGTCGCCTTACACCACTGTGATGCACCAAATTACCGGCGAGAGCTACACCAATTCGATTGTGGTGAAGATCAAAGACGATGCCGACACGCAGGCCGCCGAAAAAGGCTTGACCGAATTGTTGGCCGTGCGCCATGGTACGGAAGACTTTTTCATGAGCAACAGCGACAGTATCAAGCAAACCGTAGAAAGCGCCACCGGCACGATGAAGCTGCTGATTTCCAGTATTGCCTTGATTTCCTTAGTGGTCGGCGGTATCGGCGTGATGAACATCATGCTGGTGTCGGTGACCGAGCGTACCAAAGAAATCGGCGTGCGCATGGCAATTGGCGCGCGGCGCAGCAATATTTTGCAGCAGTTTTTGATTGAAGCCGTGTTGATTTGCTTAATCGGCGGTTTGGCCGGCGTAGCGGTTTCGGGCACAATCGGTTTGGTGTTCAACCATTTTGTCACCGATTTCCCGATGAGCTTTTCCACCTTGTCGATTGCCGGCGCGGTGTTGTGTTCGACCGTTATCGGTGTGGCCTTCGGCTTTATGCCGGCCAACCGCGCGTCGCAGCTCAACCCGATTGATGCCTTGGCGCAAGATTAACCTTTTTCAGACGGCCTGTGTGATCAAGGCCGTCTGAAACATCAGAATGATGAATCCATGAACAGCAAAACTTTTTTTCAGACGGCATCCGTTATCGCCGTATCCTTGGCTTTAAGTGCGTGTGCGGTTAATCCCAAAGTGAACACACTGGGTTTGGCCGGCAATACGCATATTATGAACGCCACGGAAGCTGCCGAGCGTTATCAAATTAACGGCGACTGGTGGGAAATCTATCAAAATGCCCAACTCAATGCCGTAATCCGGCAGGCTTTAGACAACAACATCGATTTGAAACGGGCTGCGATTTCGGTGAACCGCGCCTTGTATCAGGCCAATATTTTGGGCGCGCATTTGGTGCCGTCGTTTAACGGTTCGGCCGGTGCATCGGCTTCCAAAAACCTCAAATCCGGCAGCAACAACAACAGCTTCAGCAGCCAATTGGGCTTGAGTTACGAGCTTGATTTATGGAAGCGATTGAGCGCCACCGCCGATGCGCAAGTGTGGGAATACCGCGCCACGCAGGAAGATTTGGCCAACACGCGCCTGACCTTGGTGAACAATGTCGCCGATGCCTATTTCAACATCGCCTACATCAACGAAGCCATTGCTTTAACCCGCCAATCGCTGAAGCAATATCAGGAAATCGCCCGCATTGCCGATGCCAAATACCGCCACGGCAAGGCCGATTCCGGCCAAAGCACGCAGGCGAAACAATCTTTGCTGAGTGCGCAAAACAATCTGTTGTCGCTGCAAAACAGCCGTGATGCGCTAGAACAAACCTTGCGCAATCTGCTCAATCTGAAGCCGGGCGAAGCCATCGCCGCCGAACCATCGCAATACCGTTTGTTGGCGGTGAAAGGCGTGGATTTGAACGTACCGATTTCGGTGTTGGCCAACCGCCCTGATTTACGCGCGGCGGAATACCGTTTGCAATCTTCGGTGCAAACCTTGGCGGCGCAGCAGCGCAGTTGGTATCCGAGCATCACTTTAGGTGCCAGCCTGAGCACGTCTTCCAGCAAAGCGCGCACTATGTTTGACGTACCGTTTTTGGGCGGTTCGGTGCAAATCAACCTGCCGTTTTTGGGTTGGAAAACGCTGCAATGGGAAGACAAAGACGCCCAAGCGCGTTTTGACAGCGCGGCATTGAATTTCGAGCAGGCTTTAACGGCCGCGCTCAATGAAGTCAACACCAACTATCTCGCCTATCAAAACGCGCAAGCCGCTTTGAACAACACCCGCCGGCGTTACGCCTTGGACCAGAAAAACAGCCGCTATTACCAAGTGCGCTACCAACACGGCAAAAACGAGTTGAAAGACTGGCTTGAAGCCTTAAACGGCGAATACGACTCGGCGCAAAACGTATTAAACCGGCACTATGATGTACTGAAATACGAAAACATGGTATATAAAGCCATGGCAGGGCGCTACACGCCAAAATAGTGTGCTTAATGCATTAAGGCCGTCTGAAAAAATCGTGAGGAATTTTTCAGACGGCCTTGTTTCATTTTCATCACTTTTTTATTTGAAAAACGTTATAATTCCTTCATTCAGTTCAGTCCGGAAATTATGTCCAACCACCGCATCAACCACGAACCTGTTTTTATGCTCGCCTCCGCGCCTTGGCGCGAAAGCAGCCTGTGGCTGGAAGTGTACAGCCGCCGTTACGGTCGTGTAGCCTTGCTGGCACGCAGCGCCCGCAAGCGCATGAGCGAATTGCGCGGGGTGTTGGTGCCGTTTGTGCCGATGAGCGCGTCGTGGTACGGCAGCCAAGAACTCAAAACGCTGCATCGTGCCGAGTGGTTGGGCGGTTGGCCGCAGCCGCAGGGGCGGGCTTTGTTCAGCGGGCTGTATGTCAACGAGCTGATGCTGAAACTCACCGCGCGCGAAGACCCGCTGCCCGAGTTGTACGACACTTTTGCCGACACCATGCAAACCTTGTGCCGCGAGCCGAACCACATCGCCGCTTTACGCCGCTTTGAATGGCAATTGCTGCGCCTCTCGGGCTATGCACCGGATTTGATGCATGATATTCACGGCAACGGCATCGATCCTGATACGCGATATTGGTTGCGTCCGGAAGAAGCTTTGTTGCCGCTGACCGAAGCAGACGGTTCGGGCAGCCAGCAGAAAAGCGGCATCGCGGTTAACGGCAGCAGCTTAATCCAATTGTGCCAAGGCAAGTTTTCAGACGGCGTGAGTTTGCAGCAGGCTCTGAAAATCAACCGCTTGTTGATTGATTTCCACATTCCCGAAGGAATTAAATCGCGGCAGGTATTGCAGCAGTTGCAACAGTTTGATTTGGATCCGATGTCGTTCGGACGGCATGAAGCGGCAGAGCCTCCGCAGGCCGTCTGAATCGGAAATGCAACCAACCCTATTTTTCAGACGGCCTTGATGATCAACAGGCCGTCTGAAACCGAATCAGCGAAAGGAAACCCATGTTATTAGGCGTTAACATCGACCATGTCGCCACCGTCCGTAACGCGCGCGGCACCATTTACCCGAGTCCGGTAGAAGCCGCGCTCACCGCCGAAACCCACGGCGCGGATTTGATTACGCTGCATTTGCGCGAAGACCGCCGCCATATCAAAGATGCCGACGTGTTCGCCGTGAAAAACGCCATCCGAACGCGCTTGAATCTGGAAATGGCGCTGACCGAAGAAATGCTGGAAAACGCGCTAAACGTCATGCCGCAAGACGTGTGCATCGTGCCGGAAAAACGCCGGGAAGTGACCACGGAAGGCGGCTTGGATGTGTTGGCGCAGCAGGAAAAAACCGCTCAATTCACGCGCATACTCACCGATGCCGGTATCCGCGTATCGTTGTTTATCGATGCCGACAAAGCGCAGATTCAGGCGGCCAAAGAGATCGGCGCACCTGTGATTGAACTGCACACAGGCGCCTATGCCGATACGCGCACGCCGTCTGAACAGGCGCAGCAATTGGCGCGGATTGAAGAGGGCGCGCATTTCGCCGATGAATTGGGTTTGGTGGTGAATGCCGGACACGGTTTGACTATTCACAACGTTGCGCCGATTGCCCGCATTGCCGCGATTAAAGAATTAAACATCGGCCACGCACTCATTGCACAAGCCGTGTTTTTAGGTTTGCCCGAAGCAATCCGCCAGATGAAAGACGTGATGTTTAAAGCACGATTGATGGCGAAATAATGGCTTGTAATGCCCAATCAGGCAATTCGGACGGCCTGTTGGTTTTTCACATGATAATAAGGAGAACCTCATGATTTATGGTATCGGCACCGACATCGTTTCCCTGAAACGCATTATTCGACTGAATAAAAAATTCGGCCAAGCCTTTGCCGAACGCATTCTCAGCCCCGAAGAATTGATGGAGTTCCCCCAGGCCGGCAAACCGGTGAATTATCTGGCCAAACGCTTCGCCGCCAAAGAAGCGTTTGCCAAAGCCGTCGGTACCGGTATTCGCGGCAGTGTGTCGTTCCGTAACATTGGCATCGGCCACGACGAAATGGGCAAGCCTGAATTTTTCTACGCGCCGGTGCTGGAAAAATGGTTGAAAGAGCAGGGCATCAGCTGCGTCAGCTTGAGCATGGCCGATGAAGAAGATACCGTATTGGCTTTTGTGATTGCTGAAAAATAACTATTCAATGCTCAGGCAAACAAGGTTTTCCGGCGCATTTCCAGAGGCCTTTGCACAATCCCCGTCTTTGGCACATTTCTTCGTTATGCGCTGCTCGGAAGCTTGCCTATCTAAATGATATGTCTGCGCTTTCAGTGCTGCTCATTTCGAACCGCATGCAAATTTAGGGTTTGCAAAGGCCTCTTCCAATGTGAACGTTCGGACGGCCTGTGATGTGTTGTGTAAAATGACCGTCCGAAAATTAATATTCCTTTCTCGAAACATCATGACCACATCAGACCCACGCCCCTTAGTCCGCGTTGTTGCCGGCATTTTACTCAATGCCGATGGCGATTATTTGCTGAGCTCACGTCCTGAAGGCAAGCCTTATGCCGGTTATTGGGAATTTGCCGGCGGTAAAGTGGAAGCGGGCGAAACCGAGTTTCAGGCCTTGCAGCGCGAGCTGGAAGAAGAACTCGGCATCCGCATTCATCACGCTACGCCGTGGTTGACCAAAATTCACGCCTACGAACACGCGCATGTGCATCTGCGTTTTTTACGGGTGGAAGCCGATGAATGGTCGGGCGAATTGCAGGCAAAAGAAGGGCAGACATGGTCGTGGCAGAAAGCGGGTGATTTTACCGTGTCGCCGATGTTGCCCGCCAATGACGCGTTGCTGCAATCGCTTTCCGTGCCGCGTGTATTGTCAGGCCGTCTGAAAAGCGGTTTGCGCGGGTATAACCGCATGGGCGAATACCGTGTGGTGCCGCATCATTTGGCCGGGCCGCAGCATGAGCATGTGTTGATCGAGGAACCCGAATTGCGTGCGCAGGGCAAAATGCCGCCGGCGCAAAGCGTATGGGTGGTGGTGGAAACCGCCGCACAATGGCACAATGTGCAGGATGCTGATGTGGCGGTATGGCGCGTGCAAAACCAAGCCGCTGCCGAAGCCACTTTGCAAACTTTGCAACAAGGCGTGTCCATGCCTTTGGTGATTGCCGCTTTACCCGATTGGGCAGCGCAATATCAAGATCAATGGCTGGAAGCGGGTGCGCATACGGTGGTGGTTGATGATGAGATTGGGGTCGTCTGAATATGAATAAAAACAAAAAGTTAATTATCTCCGGCGTATTGTTGCTGGTGTTTGCCGCCGTCAAACTCATCGCCTTGGATTGGTGGCGGCAGCAACAGCCGCAAACACGGCAGGCCGAATGCCAAGTGACACAGGGCTGCACCTTGCCCAACGGTGTGTATGTCAAATTCAGCGATAAGGTTAAAGCAAAACAACCCTTTGATATTGTGTTGAAAAATGTGCCGCAAGCAACTCGGGAAGTTACCGTCGGCTTTACCATGAAAGACATGGACATGGGCTTCAACCGCTTCAATATCCGCCGCCAAGACGACGGCACATGGGCGGCCAAGCAAATCCGCTTGCCGATGTGTGTCGAAAACCGCCATGATTATTTGGCCGATATCAATATCGACGGCGAAGTGTTTCAGACGGCCTTTGCGGCGGAATAGGCCGTCTGAAAGAAATGATTTCAGACGGCCTTTTATTAAAAAATCCTGAAAAATAAATATTTTACTTTTCTCATCTGCGCTATAATCCTTCTCTTTATTCACACACAGAAAGCCTGTGCGTCCGACCCGGAAAGGAATCCCCATGACGCAATACGCCTTATTCATCACGTGTCCGCGCGGTTTGGAAACGCCGTTGACCGACGAACTCAAATCCCTGAATATTCAAGATATCCAAGCTACCGACGGCGGCGTGGGCTGCAAAGCAACGATGGAGCAGGTTTACCGCATCAATCTGCATTCGCGTACCGCCAGCCGCGTGCTGCTGCGCCTGACCAAAGGCAGCTACCGCAGTGAGCAGGATATTTACAAATTAGCCAAAAATATCAATTGGTTTAATTGGTTTACGCTGGATCAAACCTTTAAAGTGAAGATTGAAGGCAAGCGCGCCAATGTCAAAAGCTTGGATTTTGTCGGCCTGAAAATCAAAGATGCGCTGTGCGATTCGTTCCGTGACATTTATGATGCACGCCCGAGTGTAGGCAAAATTCATCCCGATGTGCGCGTGCATGCGTTTATGGATGAGCGTAATATCGAGATTTTTATCGACACGTCCGGCGAGGCCTTGTTCAAACGCGGCTACCGCCAAGACACCGGCGAAGCGCCTTTGCGTGAAAACTTGGCTGCGGGTTTGCTGTTGCTGGCCGGATACGACGGTTCGCAACCGTTCCAAGACCCGTTCTGCGGCAGCGGCACTTTGGCGATTGAAGCGGCATGGATTGCCGGCCGCCGTGCGCCGGGTTTGATGCGCCGTTTCGGTTTTGAAAAGCTGCAAAATTTCGATAAAGCCGCATGGGTGAAAATCCGCCAAGAAGCATGTGAACAAATTGTGCCGGTTACCGCGCCGATTGCCGGCAGCGACAATGACCGTCACATGATTCGCGCCGCCGAACATAATGCCGAAGCGGCCGAAGTGGCTGAATTTATCCGTTTCGAAGTGGAAGACGCGCAAAATGCCCGTCCCAACGGCAACAACGGCATCATGATTTCCAACCCGCCCTATGGCGTGCGCTTGGCGGAAATGCAGGCTTTGCAGGCGCTGTATCCGCAGTTGGGTTCATGGCTGAAGCAGCATTATGCGGGCTGGCTCATCGGTATGTTTACCGGCGACCGCGATATGCCGAAATTCATGCGTTTGTCGCCGAAGCGCAAAATTCCGTTGTATAACGGCAATTTGGATTGCCGCCTGTTCTTGATGGATATGGTGAAAGGTTCCAACCGATAGGGCAGGTTGGGGCCGTCTGAAAAATATTGTTCAGACGGCCTTTTTATTTGCTTATCCAATCTGGATCTGTAAATTTGATGGGGTAAGGGCAGCATGAGTTGCGTTTTATCAAAGCATTGTCAAAAAATTTAAGCCTATGTCGGCAAACGGGTTTATACTGATCCGATAAGATATTCATTATCCAATGAGGAGCCTGCCATGAAAACCGCTATATTGTCACTTGCCGCTGTGTTGCTGTTAGGTGCGTGCAGCCATCATCAAGAGCTGGGTAAATTAAAAAGCGAATTGTCGGAAGCGCAAACGGCGGTGAAACTTTCCGCGGCCAATACCAAGCGTTTGGAAGATACTTATTCCGATATTTATTTTGAACTCAATAGCCTGACTGTGGAAAACTTCAAAGCCAAAGTGGCGGAGGGCGATAAGTTTTATGCGTATATCGGCCGCCCGAGTTGCGGCGATTGCAACGCATTCGAGCCGATGTTCAAACGCTACATCACGCAATATCATCTCAACGATAAAATCTATTTTGTCAACGTACACCGCCTGCATCAGGATAAGGCTGCGTGGACCGAATTCAAGCGGCAATACGGTTTGAGCGGTACGCCGGTATTGGCGGCTTATGGTGCAGGCCGTCAGTTGAATAAATTGGACTTAGAAGACAACGGCGGCAAATTGAGTGCCGAAGATTTGGAAAAATGGTTGGATGTAAACCGTTTGCGCCGTTAAACAGCCGTTCAACGGAAGCATAAATAAAAGGCCGTCTGAAATTGATCATTCAGACGGCCGTTTCTTTAATCCTGATAAAATCACTCTGATATTAATAATAAAAATCAATCAAAACGGATTTAAAATAAAGTTAGACTATCAATGTCGAATGACTTACAATTGACTACATCAGTTGTAGTGTGTCGCAATATAATACTAAAGTATTAGTTTTAAAGTATTGTTACAAAATATAGTGATAGTGGGGCCGTCTGAAAATGACGGCTTCCCAATCAAGCGGGAACGAAACCATGAATATATCAAGACGGCAGTTTTTTAAAGTGACCGCCGCCGGTGCCGGCGCGTCGGGTTTGGCCGTAATGGGCATGATGCCGACCAATGCTTGGGCGGAGGTGCGTCAGTATAAACTTTTGCGTGCCACTGAAACGCGTAATAACTGTACTTATTGTTCCGTAGGTTGCGGTACGATTTTGTACAGCATGGGTGACGGTGCCAAAAATGCCAAAAAAGTCATTTTCCACATCGAAGGCGACCCGGATCATCCGGTGAGTCGCGGCTCACTGTGTCCGAAGGGCGCGGGTTTGTTGGATTTTGTACACAGCCCGAACCGCTTGCATTTCCCGGAAGTGCGCGAGCCGTTTACCAATGAATGGAAACGCATTTCTTGGCATGATGCCTTAACCCGCATTGCCAAGCATCTGAAAAAAGACCGTGACGAAAACTTAATCGTCACCAACGAAAACGGCGTGCCGGTACACCGCTTGCCTACCGTGGGCATGTTGACAGCTTCTGCTGCTTCTAACGAAACCGGTATCTTGACCCAAAAATGGATGCGCTCGTTGGGTATTGTTGCTACCGATGCGCAGGCGCGCGTGTGTCACGGTCCGACCGTATCCGCTTTGGCTTCGACTTTCGGCCGTGGTGCGATGACCAACACTTTTGTGGACATCCAGCATGCCGACTTCATCATGGTGATGGGCGGTAATGCCGCAGAGGCGCACCCTGTGGGCTTCAAATGGGTGATTGAAGCGAAAAAGAAAAAGGGCACCAAATTATATGTGGTTGACCCGCGCTTCAACCGTACTGCTGCGGTATCTGATTTTTACGCGCCCATCCGTTCGGGTAGTGACATCGCATTCTTGGGCGCATTGATTAATTGGCTGATTGAAAACGATAAAATCCAATGGGAATACGTGAGAGCCTATACCAATGCCGGCTTTATCGTTTCCGAAGGCTTTGATTTTGATGAAGGCCTGTTCTCCGGTGCCGCTGCATTCCAAGCGCCTGAAGCCAAACAAGGCGAGCAACAGCCTGAAGTAACCAGCCGTACCGGCAACCGCAAGAACTACTACGACAACGAAACGTGGTTCTACGAATTGGATGCCAACGGCCACGCCAAAACCGACCCAACCTTGCAAGATCCGCGCTGTGTGTTCCAAATGTTGAAAAAACATTACTCACGCTACACGCTGGATGTGATGGAAACCACTTGTGGTACCAGTAAAGAAGACTTCTTGAAAATCGCCGAAGCATGGGGTGAAACTGCTGCGCCGAATAAAGCCGGTACCATTCTTTATGCACTGGGCTGGACGCAACATACTTACGGTTCGCAAATCATCCGTACCATGGCCATGGTCCAATTGCTGTTGGGGAACATCGGTATGGCCGGCGGCGGTGTGAACGCATTACGCGGCCACTCTAACATTCAAGGTTTATCGGATCTGGGCTTGTTGTCAACTTCACTGCCGGGCTACTTGACCCTGCCTAACGAAGACAATCACCCGACTTTCCAAGACTATTTGGCGAAACAAACACCAAAAGCATTACAAGCCAATCAGTTGAACTATTGGAGCAATACGCCGGCATTCTTCGTCAGCTTCCTGAAGTGGATGTACGGCGAAAACGCCACCAAAGAAAATAACTGGGGCTACGACTGGCTGCCGAAGTGGGACAAAATGTATGACATTTTGCAAACCACTGAATTGATGTATCAAGGCAAAGTAAACGGCTTGTTGGTGCAAGGCTTTAACGCGCAAGGCTCATTCCCTGATGCTCACCGTGTGACCGAAGCATTCTCGAAGTTGAAATACATGGTTGTGATGGATCCGCTGAAAACCGAAACCGCTTCCTTCTGGGAAAACCATGGCGAAGCGCACGATGTTGATCCGTCTAAAATTCAAACTGAAGTATTCCGCTTACCGACACCGTGCTTCGCTGAAGAAGCCGGCTCGATTGTGAACTCTTCACGCTGGTTGCAATGGCACCATCCGGGTCAAAATCCTCCGGGCGAAGCCTTGGCTGACTTGGATATTTTGGGCGAACTGCACGTCTTGCTGAAAGAAATGTACGAAAAAGAAGGCGGTACAGCGCCTGAGCCGATTACCAAACTGGCATGGCACTACAAAAATCCAGTGGCGCCAACCCCGGAAGAAATGGCTAAAGAATCTAACGGTTATGCCTTGGCGGATATCAAAGATGCCAATGGTAATGTTATCCGTAAAAAAGGCGAATTGCTCGACGGCTTTTCACAGTTGCGTGATGACGGTACCACCGAATGTGCGACTTGGATTTTCTCAGGTTCGTGGACGCAGGCCGGTAACCAAATGGATCGCCGTGACAATACCGATACTGGTTTGGGAAACACCCCGCGCTGGGCATGGGCATGGCCTGCCAACCGCCGTATCCTGTACAACCGTGCATCCTTGGATCCGAGCGGCAAACCTTGGGATCCGAACCGTGTGTTGATTGAGTGGGACGGTAAAAAATGGACCGGTGCCGACGTGGCCGACTTTAAAGCCGATGAGGCACCGGGCAGCGGTATGAGTCCGTTCATCATGAACGAAGAAGGTGTTGGCCGTCTGTTTGCTCAACGCAAACTGGTTGACGGCCCGTTCCCTGAACACTACGAGCCTGTGGAATCGCCGATTGGTACCAATCCGCTGCACCCGAAAGTGGTCCAATCACCTGCCATGCGTTTGTTTGACAGCGTGAAAGACCGTATCGGTACGGCTGAAGAGTTTCCATATGTTGGCACCACTTACCGTCTGACCGAACACTTCCAATTCTGGACCAAGTCTGTGAAGTTGCTGATGATTGCCCAACCTGAGCAATTCATCGAAATCAGCGAAGATTTGGCGCAGGAAAAAGGCATTGTCAAAGGCGATTGGGTCAAAGTCAGCTCCAAACGGGGCTTTATCAAAGCCAAAGCGGTGGTAACCAAACGGGTGAAACCGTTGATCATTAACGGCAAAACCATTCACCAAGTCGGTATTCCGTTACACGGCGGTTGGGAAAACGTATCAGGCCGGAAGCAGTATATCGTGAATACGCTGACACCTTTCGTGGGCGACTGCAACACGCAAACGCCTGAATACAAAACCTTCTTGGTTAATATTGAGAAAGCGTAAGGAGCGGAACAATGGCATTGCAATCATTAGACATCAAACGCCGCTCTGCAACATCGGGTATCACGCCTCCGCCTCAGGTGCGTAAACCGGTTGAAGTGGCAAAATTAATCGACGTCAGCACCTGTATCGGCTGTAAAGCCTGTCAGGTGGCGTGTTCGGAATGGAATGACATTCGTGACGAAATCGGTGAAAACGTCGGTGTGTATGACAACCCGATTGATTTGACCGCAAAAAGCTGGACGGTGATGCGTTTTAGCGAAACCGAAGAACACGGCAAACTGGAATGGCTCATTCGTAAAGACGGCTGTATGCACTGTGCCGATCCGGGCTGTCTGAAAGCGTGTCCATCACCGGGTGCGATTATTCAGTATGAAAACGGCATTGTCGATTTCCATCAGGAAAACTGTATCGGTTGCGGTTACTGTATTTCAGGCTGTCCGTTTAACATTCCGCGCATCAACAAAGAAGACAACCGTGCTTACAAATGTACTTTGTGTTCGGACCGCGTGGCTGTCGGCCAAGAGCCCGCTTGCGTGAAAACCTGCCCGACCGGCGCAATTCAGTTCGGTAGCAAGGAGCACATGAAAGAAGCGGCTCAAGAGCGCATTAAAGACTTGAACAGCCGCGGCTATCAAAATGCAGGCCTGTATGACCCGCAAGGCGTAGGCGGTACGCACGTGATGTATGTCTTGCACCATGCTGACAAACCTAACCTGTACAACGGCTTGCCTGAGAATCCAAGTATCAGCCCAACCGTGAAAGTATGGAAAGGTTTGCTCAAGCCTTTGGCGACATTCGGTATTGCTGCGGCAGCGGTTGCCGGTTGGATGCACTACATTACCGTAGGTCCTAACCGTGAAGGCGAAGATAAACCTGAAGTCATCGGCAAAGACGGTAAAATCTTGCACGGTGAGGAGGACGCATAATGAAACCAAAGTTAATTCAGCGTTACAAACGCAGTGAACGCATCAATCACTGGGTTGTTGCCTTGTGTTTTATTTTGCTGGCCGTATCCGGTTTGGCTTTCTTCTATCCGGCATTTTTCTGGTTGGCCGGCATTTTCGGTACGCCGCAATTGGCACGGATTTTGCACCCGTTTATCGGTGTGGTGATGTTTATCGGCTTTTTCATTCAATTTTTCCGTTATTGGAAATTTAACTTCTTCGATAAAGAAGATGTAAAATGGATGAAATCGGTAACCACCATTTTGAAAGGCCATGAAGTGGGTGACGTCGGCAAATACAACGGTGGTCAGAAAGGCATGTTCTGGTTGATGACGGCCTGTATGCTGGTATTGGTGATTACCGGTGTTATCGCATGGCGTCCGTATTTTGCCGGAATGTTCCCGATTCCGGTGATTCGTTTAGCCTTGTTGTTCCATGCCGGTGCCGCGATTGTATTGATTGCCGGTATTATCGTGCACGTTTATGCAGCTATTTGGGTTAAAGGTACGGTTCGTGCCATGACCGAAGGCGTGGTTTCGCAACAATGGGCGAAAAAGCACCACCCAAGATGGTACCGTGAAGTGATGGCCAAAACCGACGAAAAACCGGTTGAAACACCAATTACCGATATCAACAACCAACACAAGCTGTAATGGTTTAGGGTAGCCTGAAAGATGGTTCATCGGGTTGCTAAATATAAAAAAAAGCCGTCTGAAAAATATTTTTTCAGACGGCTTTTTTATTGTTTTATCAATGCCCGGAGTCGATTGCTTCTGCTTGTTTTTTGTAAGCTAATACATAAAGCATGCCAACGAATATCGAGCCGCCAACCGCGTTACCCAAATAAACCGAAACCATATTGTGCATAAACTGCGCCCAAGAAATGTCGGCGCCACCCCAAATCGCGGCCGGAATCACAAACATATTGGCAACAACGTGTTGGAAACCGATCAACACGAAAATCATAATCGGAAACCAAATCGCCAAAATCTTGCCGCCATAAGTATGCGCGCCGTAGCTCAGCCATGCGCCCATCGCTACCATCCAGTTACAGCCGATACCGGACACAAAAGCATGTGCGAAATCCGCCGATACTTTGGTTTGCGCCACGGCAATGGTTTCATGCAGGTAACGGCCTTCGGTCAAGCCCAAAAAATGGCCGAAAAACCACGCCGCAAAAAATGCACCGAGCACATTCGCCAGCGACACAATCAGCCAGTTGCGCAGCCATTGAGCGGCGGTAATTTTTTTCATCATCACGGCCACGGGCAACACCATCATATTGCCGGTAATCAGTTCTGCACCGCCCAATAAAATACAAATCAGACCGATGGGGAAAACGGCTGCGCCAAGGAGGGTGGCCAAGCTGCCCATTTCTTCCGGCATACCGCCGACTACGCGGATGTATGCCAAATAGCCGATGGAAATAAACGCGCCTCCCAAAAAGCCCAAGACGCTGAGTTGCAGCGCATCGCCATTGCCCTTTGCGATGCCTTTATCGGCGGTGGCACGCAAGATTTCATGCGGGTATAAATCGCTCATATTTTTTGTCCGTATAGAATACAAGCGGTATTTTACGGTGGCGGAAAACTGTTACGCTTGATATAACTCAAGGGTGTATTTTTGTTATTCCATGTAATTGAGGCCGTCTGAAACGTTTCAGACGGCCTCAAGTTGATTTTGGCTTATTTTTTCAGTTCGGCCAAAATATCATCGATGGTTTTCTTCGCATCGCCGAAACACATCACGCTGTTTTCATTGAAGAACAGCGGATTTTGCACACCGGCGTAACCGGTGTTCATCGAGCGTTTGAATACCACTACTTCTTTGGCTTTCCATACTTCCAATACCGGCATACCGGCAATCGGCGAGTTCGGGTCGGTTTGCGCGGCAGGGTTGACGGTGTCGTTGGCACCGATTACCAACACCACGTCGGTTTCGATAAAATCATCATTGATTTCATCCATTTCTAGCACAATGTCGTAAGGTACTTTGGCTTCGGCCAACAACACGTTCATGTGCCCCGGCAGTCGGCCGGCGACAGGGTGGATACCGAAGCGCACTTGCGTGCCGTTTTGGCGCAGCAGCTCGGTGATTTCAGCTACCGGATATTGTGCCTGTGCTACCGCCATGCCGTAACCCGGAGTGATGATGACGCTGGAAGCATCTTTCAGCAAAGCGGCCACACCTGCGGCATCGACTTCACGGTATTGGCCTACTTCATCGCTGCCTGCTGCGGCTGCCGTGCCGTCTGAACCGAAACCGCCGGCAATTACGGAAATAAACGAGCGGTTCATGGCTTTACACATAATGTACGACAGAATCGCACCGCTTGAGCCGACCAGAGCACCGGTAACAATCAGCAAGTCATTCGCCAGCATAAAGCCCGCCGCCGCTGCCGCCCATCCGGAATACGAATTCAGCATCGACACCACCACCGGCATGTCTGCGCCACCGATGGAAGCCACCAAATGCCAACCGAAAGCCAAGGCAATCAACGTCATCAGCAGCAGGGCAAACCAGCTGCCGTCGGCAGCGACAAACAATAGCAGCAAGACAAACGATACCGCCAATGCCGCCAGATTCAGCTTGTGTTTGGCGGGAAGTTGCAGCGGTTTGCTGCTGATTTTGCCGTTGAGTTTGCCAAAGGCCACAATCGAGCCGGTAAACGTTACCGCGCCAATGAATACGCCTAAGAATACTTCCACCAAGTGAATGGTGTGCATATCGTTCGATACATTACCCGGTGCGATAAAGCTGTTGAAGCCGACCAACACCGCGGCCAAGCCGACGAAGCTGTGCAGCAGGGCAATCAGCTCGGGCATTTCGGTCATCTCGACTTTTTTGGCTTTGTAGATGCCGATGGCGGCACCGGCGGCCATGGCCAACACGACCCAGAAAAAGCCTGAAGACTGCTCACTGAAAATGGTGGCAAACAAAGCAATCGCCATGCCGACCATGCCGGAATAGCAGCCTTGTTTGGCGGTTTCCTGTTTCGACAAACCGGCCAGCGCGAAAATAAACAAAATTGCGGCGACGATGTAGGCCGCAGTAACCAAACCTAAAGACATATCGTAACCCCTTATCCTTTGCGGAACATATTCAACATGCGGCGGGTGACATAAAAGCCGCCGAAGATATTAATGCTGGCAATCAATACCGCAATAAATGCCAAAAGCGACACAAAGCCGTGGCCTTGGCCGATTTGCAGCAGTGCGCCGACTACGATAATGCCCGAAATCGCGTTGGTCACCGACATCAGCGGTGTGTGCAGCGAGTGCGACACGTTCCACACCACATAATAACCAATCACGCAGGCCAAAACGAACACGATAAAGTGGTTCAGGAAGGCGGCAGGGGCGACTGCACCGATCCACAAAATCAGAATGGAGCCAATCATCGCAGGGGCGAGTTTTTTCCATAATGGAACAGGTTTCGGCTCAGGTTTGTCCGTCGGCACGGCTTTTTCAGACGGCATGGCTTGCGGTTGGGCGGAAACTTGAATCGCAGGCGGCGGGAAGGTGATTTCGCCGTCGCGTGTCACGGTCATATTGCGGATAATCACATCGTCAAAATCCAACGTGATTTCACCGTCTTTGTTCGGACCGAGCAGTTTGGCCAAATTCACCAAATTGGTGGCGTAAAGTTGGGACGACTGCCCAGCCAAGCGGTTTGCCATGTCGGTGTAACCGATAATTTTCACGCCGTTGTCGGTGGCGAAAAGTTCGCCCGGACGGGTCAATTCGCAGTTGCCGCCGGTGGCCGCCGCCAAATCGACAATTACCGAACCCGGTTTCATCGATTGCACCATTTCGGCGGTAATCAGCTTCGGCGCCGGTTTGCCCGGAATGGCGGCGGTGGTGATGATAATGTCCACTTCTTTGGCTTGTTCAGCAAACAACTTCATTTCTGCGGCGATGAATTCCTCGCTCATTACTTTGGCATAACCGTCGCCGCTGCCGCCTGCTTCTTGAGGGAAGTCAAGTTTCAAGAATTGGCCGCCCATCGATTCGATTTGCTCGGCCACTTCCAAGCGCGTGTCGAAAGCTTTGACGATGGCGCCGAGCGAGTTTGCCGTGCCGATGGCAGCCAAACCGGCCACGCCTGCGCCAATCACCAACACTTGTGCCGGCGGCACTTTGCCCGCAGCGGTAATCTGGCCGGTAAAGAAACGGCCAAACGCATTGGCTGCTTCAATTACGGCACGGTAGCCGGAAATATTGGCCATAGAAGAAAGTGCGTCTAAGGCTTGGGCACGGGAAATGCGCGGAACCATGTCCATCGCCAGCACATTGACCTGTTTATCGTTTAAGTTCTGCACCAATTCGGGATTTTGCGCAGGCCAAATAAAGCTGACCAAGGTTTGGCCGGCATTCAGACGGCCTGTTTCCGCTTCGGTCGGCGCGTTCACTTTATAAATTAACGGGCTTTGCCATACGATATCCGCGTCGGCTACAACGGCACCGGCGGCCTCGTAAGCGGCATTATCCAAGCTGGCGGCCAATCCGGCATCACGTTCGACCACAACCTCAAAGCCAAGCTTCTGCAACTGGGCCGCGGTCGCAGGCGTGCACGCCACGCGGGTTTCACCGGCCAGAGACTCTTTAGGAATGCCAATCCTCATGTCTTCGTCCTTCCAAGTTAGTTAATCAAGCTTATGTAAATAAATCTTAACCAGTACTTTATAACTAATTTTTGCCTGAAAGACAATGAAAAAATTCTTTTTCTTAATATATTAATTTATATATTAATTTCGACTATGCTTAGTCCGAAAAAAACTTTAGGCCGCGGGGGAAGGCGATGGATAGCGTAGGGATTATCGTGTTAAGATAAGGCTTTAAAACCAATAAAAGGAACACATTATGCGAATGCTTCACACCATGCTGCGGGTAGGTAATCTGGAAAGATCACTCGATTTCTATCAAAACGTTTTGGGTATGCAACTTCTGCGCCAACACGATTATCCGGACGGCAAATTCTCTTTAGCCTTCGTCGGCTACGGCAACGAAGCGGAAAATACCGTATTGGAACTCACTTACAACTGGGGCACTGAAAGCTACGATTTGGGCGACGCGTTCGGCCATATTGCAATTGAAGTGGATGATGCTTACCAAGCCTGTGAAATGGTGAAACAAAAAGGCGGTAAAGTCGTACGCGAAGCCGGTCCGATGAAACACGGCACCACCGTGATTGCCTTTGTGGAGGATCCTGATGGTTACAAAATCGAGTTCATCCAAAAAAATTCCGGCAATGATTCGGTGCAATACGATAAGTAATTGGGTTGGGCAAGAAAGGCCGTCTGAAACTTAGGTTTCAGACGGCCTGAATAGAACGAAAGATATTATTTAGCCGAACGTTTTCCCTTGAGCCGTTTTTCATATTGATGCACATAATCGGCTTTAGGCAAACCGGCCAATACATGGATATGCGCCGCGGCCGATTTTGCCAAAGGTTCGAGCGTGTAGCCGCCTTCCAATACCGACACGATTTTGCCGTTGCAGTTTGAGGCCGTCTGAACGATTTTGTGTGTCAGCCAAGCAAAATCGGCTTCGTGCAGATTCAGACGGCCGGTTTCGTCGAGTTTGTGTGCATCGAATCCGGCGGAAATTAACACCAATTCAGGCTTGAAACGCGCCAGCTTGGGCAGCCATGTTTCCCGAATGGCAGTGCGGAACACGCGGCTGCCGGTGCCGGTAGGGAAGGGCGTGTGAATCATATTCGGGTTACGGCCTTGCTGGTTTTCCGGCAGTACGAACGGAAATAGATCGTTTTCGAACAAATTCAGCAGCATCACGCGCGGGTCGTCTTTAAAAATTTCAGCCGTGCCGTCGCCGAAATGGATGTCAAAATCAATCACCGCCACACGTTGTAAGCGGTATTCGGCAATCGCGTGCATTACACCCACAGCCACGTTGTTGATTAAGCAAAAACCGCCGGCTTTGTCGGAATGGGCGTGATGGCCGGGCGGACGCACGGCGCAAAAAGCGTGGTAGGCTTTTTTGTTCATCACCATATCAATGGCCTGAACCACCGCTCCTGCGGCGAAACGGGTGGCTTGCAACGAGCCGTGGCTCATTACGGTATCGTCGTCAATGCGATGGATTTTTCCCGGTTGCGGCTGGCGGCATTCTAGAAAGCGCAGGTATTTGCGCGGATGTACCAGAGCCAATTGTTTGTCGCTGATTTCCTGTGATTGAGCGGTTTGCAGCTTCGGCCAAATATTCTGGCGCTTGAGTTCGGCTTCGATGGCGGCAATGCGGGCAGGGGATTCGGGGTGGCGGATGCCCGGCTCGTGTTCGGCAAAAATAGGATGCGATACCCACAGGGTGCGGGCGTTTTTTCCCATAAGCCGTCGGATAAACGTACGCAAGCGGTTGATGATTTTCTTCATGTGTGGGTCGGTTCGCAATAAGGTGGGCTTTGGGCCGTCTGAAATTTCAGACGGCCTGACTGATAAATATGGTTAATTAAGTACGGAAATACTTGGAAAATTTGCAGACGGCCTTTAGAATAGCGTAATTTTGGGGCTGACCCAACTATAATTTCAGTCCTGCTTTTCAATTAACAACGATTATAGAACGGAAAAACTATGGAACAAAGTATGTTGGCTCAATTTGCACCGCTCGTTCTCATCATGGTGGTGTTTTATTTCCTGATTATGCGTCCGCAACAAAAGAAATTCAAAGCCCACCAGCAAATGCTGTCTGAATTGAAAGTCGGCGATAAAGTGGTCTTGGCTGCCGGTTTCAAAGGCCGCGTCACCCGAGTCGGCGAGCAGTTTTACGGCGTGGAAATCGGCCGCGGTGTGGAAGTGGAAGTTGACCGCAACGCCATTGCCAGCAAAGCCGAATAAGATTGGTTGCTGCAAAAGCCGCCTCATTGTGAGTGCGGCTGTTTGTCTTTTAAGAAAAACTGAAGGTTTCCCATGAACCGTTATCCTTTATGGAAATACTTGCTGATTGCGTTTACGATTATTGTGGCGGTGGTTTACGCGCTGCCCAATTTATTCGGCGAAACGCCTGCAGTGCAGGTATCGACCAACCGACAATCTATTGTCATCAACGAACAAACCCAAAGCAGAGTCGAATCTGCTTTGAAGGCGGCCAATATTTCGACCGACGGTATGTTTATTGCCGATAATTCGCTGAAAGTACGTTTTAAAGATGCGGAAACGCAACTGAAAGCACGCGATGTAATCGAAAATACCTTGGGCGAAGGCTATATCACTGCGCTCAACCTGCTGGCCGACAGTCCGGAATGGATGGCGAAAATGAACGCCAATCCTATGTTCTTGGGTTTGGACTTGCGTGGCGGCGTGCATTTCACCATGCAGGTGGACATGCGGGCGGCAATGCAGAAAACATTTGAGCGCTACGCAGGCGACATCCGCCGCGATTTGCGCCGTCAAAAAATCCGTATCGGCACCATCCGTCACACAGACAGCAGCCTGACTGTGCCGTTCCAAGATGCGGCAGACGTGCAAAAAGCCTTGCCGAAACTGCAAAACCTGTTGCCGGAAACCACACTGACGGCTGAAGGCAATAATGTGGTGCTGACGCTGTCTGAAGCGGCAGTTAACAAAATCCGCACTGATGCGGTGAGGCAAAACATCACTACGCTGCACAACCGTGTGAACGAATTAGGTGTGGCCGAGCCGGTGATTCAGCAATCCGGTGCCGAACGCATTGTGGTGCAGCTGCCGGGTGTGCAGGATACGGCTAAAGCCAAAGACATTATTGGTCGTACTGCCACGTTGGAAGTGCGCATGGTGGAAGACGATCCGGCGAAAATTACGGCGGCTTTAAACGGCAATGTGCCGAGCGGCTATGAATTGCTGTATAGCGCAGGCGAGCATCCGCAAGCCACTTTGGTGAGCAAGCAGGTTGAATTGACCGGTGACAATATCAACGATGCGCAACCGAGTTTCGATGAAATGGGCGCACCGGCCGTAAGCATCAACTTAGATGGCACCGGCGGTACCATTTTTGCCGAGCTGACTTCGCAGAATGTCGGCAAACGCATGGCGATGGTCTTGATTGACCAAGGCAAAGCCGAAGTGGTTACTGCGCCTGTGATCCGTTCTGCCATTACCGGCGGCCGTGTGCAGATTTCCGGCAGCATGAGCAGCGCGGAAGCCAACGATACTTCTTTGCTGTTGCGCGCCGGTTCGCTGGCCGCGCCAATGGAGATCGTGGAAGAGCGCACCATCGGCCCGTCTTTGGGTAAGGAAAATATCGAAAAAGGCTTTAATTCGACGCTGTGGGGCTTTGTTGCAGTGGCGGTGTTTATGGTGATTTACTACCGTCTGATGGGCGTGTTCTCGACCATTGCCTTGAGCACCAATATCTTGTTTTTGATTGCGATTTTGTCTGCCTTGCAAGCCACTTTGACCTTGCCGGGCATCGCTGCCTTAGCTCTGACTTTGGGTATGGCGATTGACTCGAACGTATTGATTAACGAGCGTATCCGTGAAGAATTGCGCGCCGGTGTGCCGCCGCAACAGGCGATTAATTTGGGTTACCAACACGCATGGGCGACCATTGTCGATTCCAACTTGACCTCGCTGATTGCCGGTATCGCTTTGCTGATTTTTGGCTCGGGTCCGGTGCGCGGCTTTGCCGTGGTACATTGCTTGGGTATTTTGACTTCGATGTATTCGTCGGTGGTGGTATCGCGTGCGCTGGTGAATTTGTGGTATGGCCGCAAACGCAAGCTGCAAAGCATTTCCATCGGTTCAGTATGGAAGCCGGAGCCGGTTGTCTCGAATACTGTGGCGGATAAGGAGTAAAACATGGAATTATTCAGAATCAAACGCGATATTCCATTCATGAGCTACGGTAAGCTGACCACGTTTATTTCGTTGGTAACGTTTATTGCGGCCGTATTTTTCTTGGTTACCAAAGGCTTGAATTTCTCGGTGGAATTTACCGGCGGTACCGTGATGGAAGTGCAGTATCAGCAAGGTGCCGATGTCAATCAAACCCGTGAAAAACTCAATACGTTAAATTTGGGTGAGGTGCAGGTTCAAGCTTTGGGCACCAACAAGCACATGATGATTCGTCTGCCGAACAAAGAAGGCGTGTCATCGGCGCAATTGTCGAATCAAGTGATGGGTTTGCTAAAACAAAGTAATCCTGATGTAACTTTGCGCCAAGTCGAATTCATCGGCCCGCAGGTCGGCGAAGAATTGGTAACCAACGGTCTGATGGCTTTGGGTGTGGTTATCGTTGGCATCATCATTTATCTGTCGATGCGTTTCGAATGGCGTTTCGCTGTGGCGGCGATTATTGCCAATATGCACGATATTGTGATTATTCTCGGCTGTTTCGCGTTCTTCCAATGGGAATTCTCATTGACCGTGTTAGCCGGTATTTTGGCGGTGTTGGGTTATTCGGTGAACGAATCGGTGGTGGTGTTTGACCGTATCCGCGAAAACTTCCGTAAACCGGCCATGCGCAATCATACTGTGCCACAAGTGATTGACAACGCGATTACCGCTACCATGAGCCGTACCATCATCACCCACGGCTCGACCGAAGCGATGGTATTGGCGATGCTGATTTTCGGCGGTGCGGCTTTGCACGGTTTCTCATTGGCCTTGACCATCGGTATCGTATTCGGTATTTATTCATCGGTTTTGGTGGCCAGCCCGATGTTGTTGATGTTCGGCCTGAATCGAGAAAATATTTCCAAAATGCCGAAGAAAAAAGAAGAAGTGGTGGTATAAATGCCATCCTATTTTCAGACGGCCTTGTTTAAATATCAGGCTATCCGAACCAAAAAACACGCTGATTGCCAGCGTGTTTTTTATGGGCGCCTCATTCGTGTAAAACGAAATGTAGATAGTTCAATATTTGATTTGTAGTGTTGAGGCCGTCTGAAATGTTCAGACGGCCTCACAATGAATTCCATTCATACCAACGCGCAAATTTAGAATTTGTTTACGTACAGTAAAGTCGTTATAGTGGCGCATTCGGGTGGTATAGAGAATGATAACAACGCCTGATTTATAGTGAATTCACTATATTATGGAAAGAGAAGGTTATTCATGGATTTAAGACAAAAAATTGCCCAAAGCCCGATGAGCGGTCATCAATGGATGGTGGTTGTATTGACCTTCATCCTGAATATGCTTGATGGTTTTGATGTGTTGGCAGTGGCGTTTACCGCAAAAAGTATTCAAACCGAGCTGGGCTTGGATGGCGCACACATCGGTACGCTGATGAGTGCCGGTTTGCTGGGCATGACTTTGGGTTCGGTATTTTTAGCGCCGTTGGCTGACCGTTTCGGCCGTCGTCCGTTGTTGATTTTTTCAACGATGTTGCCGGCCATCGGTATGTTGATGACGTATTTCTCGCATTCGATGGAAACGATTGCTTTTTGGCGCATTGTCACCGGCTTGGGTGTGGGCGGTATTCTGCCGTGTACCAACGTGATTGTGAGTGAATATGCCAACCAAAAATGGCGCGGTTTGGCGATTGCGGTTTATGCATCCGGCTTCGGTATCGGCGCGATGTTGGGTGGTATGTCGGCGGTGATGCTGCAGGGCGAATATGGCTGGCGTTCAGTATTTTTGGTTGGTGCGGTGTTGACCATGTTGGCGGCGGTGTTACTGATGGCGGTTTTGCCGGAATCGGTGGATTTTTTATTGACCAAGCGTCCGGCCAATGCCAAAGCACGTTTGGATAAGATTGCAGCCAAAATGGGCTTGAGCGGCGATTGGGCATTTCCTGAAATCGAGGAGGGCGTGAAGAAGACGAAAGTGTCGATTCTGCGTTTGTTCGGGCCGCAATATCGAGCGACCACGCTGTTGATTTGGTTGGCCTTTATCACCGTGATGGCTTCGTATTATTTTATCAACTCGTGGACACCTGCCTTACTGGAACAAGCCGGTATGGCGAAAGCGCAAAGCCAGTCGGTCGGCATGGCGATTTCGGTGGGCGGTGCGATTGGCTCGTTGATTTTTGGTTTTTTAGCCAGCCGTTGGACGGCGCGCGCGGTGTTAATCAGCTTTGGCGTGTTGGCGGTAGGGGCGATTTTTGCATTCTTATCATCAAGTGCCTTAAGCGTGGCGCTGGTGTTTGCCGTATTGCTCGGCGCGCTGATGAATGGCTGTATTGCCGGTCTTTACACCATCAATCCGACACTTTACGCCGTTGATTTCCGCAGTACCGGCGTGGGTGTGACCATCGGTGTCGGCCGCTTGGGCTCGATTTTGGCGCCGGTTGTAGCCGGCAGTTTGCTGGACGCGGGTTGGGCGAAAGATGATTTATATGGTGCAACTGCAGCCGTGATTATATTGGCGGTAGCGGCATTGTTCTTCTTGAAGCCTAAGGTGAAACACGCTTAAGAAAATATGCCCAATCAATGAGAATCGGCCGTCTGAAAGGGAAAACCGACCTTTCGGACGGCTTTCATATTTTATGAATGATTAGTGCTTTAAATACATAGGCGAATGTATTTAAATTTCATTTTTTGTGTTCGAAGGTAAATTTAACACGGGCTGGATATGAAAGAAAAATGAAAAATTTAAGAGATTAAAATGTTTATTTGCATGTATTTTGCGGTGTATCAAATTTATGTTTCAGATTTTTAAAGGGTTACTTGTCAGTTTCAAGTTTTTTAAACATAATACCTCGCATGTAAATCTTATTACATATTTAGGATTTACAAAAGATAACATGAATTTAAATGAACCAAAGCCCCATTTCTTACACAGACTTCAAACCGAAAGTTTAATTGACAGGCCGTCTGAACGCAGGCGGTATCGGTTATAAATAAAGCAGTAAATATACTTTTTTATTTTGATACTTAGAGTGAGGGCTCTTTTTATGAATCAATCCAAACTTCTTTATTGGTCGGTGACCGTCGCTTTGGCGGGCTTCCTGTTTGGTTTCGACACGGTGGTGATTTCCGGTGCCGACCAAGCATTGCAGAATATGTGGGGTAGTTCGCCTTTGTTTCACGGCTTGGTGGTGATGTCGTCTGCTCTGTGGGGGACGGTAATCGGCGCGCTGTTCGGCGGTATTCCGACCGACAAATTCGGCCGTAAAAAAACGCTGGTTGTGATTGGTGTTTTGTATGTGGCCAGCGCCTTGGGTTCGGCCTTGGTGTCGGATCCTTATCTGTTTGCCTCCTTCCGCTTTATCGGCGGTTTGGGCGTGGGCGCATCCACTATTGCCGCACCGGCTTATGTGACCGAAATTGCACCGGCCGAAAAACGCGGCCGTTTGGTAGCAATGTATCAATTCAACATCGTATTCGGTATTTTGATGGCGTATGTGTCTAACTTCATCATCAGCAATATGGATTTTGGAGAACAGACTTGGCGCTGGATGCTGGGTATCGAAGTGATTCCGGCTGTGATTTATACTTTGATGGTGTTTGGCGTGCCGATGTCGCCGCGTTGGTTGGCGATGAAAGGCCGTTTGCAGGAAGCCGAAGCCGTGTTGAAAAAAGTTAACCCGAATGCCGACATAAAAACCTTGTTGGAAGCCAATCGGGAAGAAGGCGGCAAACACGAAAGCATATGGCTGAAGAAATACCGCTATCCGGTGATTCTGGCGTTTTTGATTGCCTTCTTTGACCAAATGTCGGGCATTAACGCCTTCTTGTACTACGCTCCGCGTATTTTTGAAATCGCCGGTTTGGAACAAAGTGCTGCCATGTTGAGCAGCGTGGGTATCGGTGTGATTAACTTGCTGTTTACCTTTATCGGTTTGTCGCTGATTGATAAATTCGGCCGCCGTCAATTGATGTATATCTGCTCGTTCGGCTACATCATTTCGTTGAGCTTGGTATCGCTGGCGTTCTTTATGGGTTGGAAAGGCATGGCTGTACCGGTGTTCTTCTTCCTGTTTATCGCCGCCCATGCGATTGGTCAAGGTACAGTAATTTGGGTATTTATTTCCGAAATTTTCCCGGGGCATTTGCGTGCGCAAGGCCAGTCTTTGGGTAGCTCGACTCACTGGGTCTTGGCTGCTGCCATTCCGGCTGTGATTCCGTTCTTGTTTTCTAGCATCGGCGCGGCATGGGTATTCGTTTGCTTCATGCTGATGATGGTATTGCAACTGCTGTTCGTGATGTTTATGATGCCGGAAACCAAAGGCGTTCCGTTGGAAGAATTGTCTAAGTCGTTAATTAAGGAAGATTGAGAATGAAAGTAACCAGTTTCGGTGAAGTGCTGTGGGACGATTTCCCAAGCGGAAAAGTATTGGGTGGTGCGCCGCTGAATGTGGTTGTCCGCCTGAAAGCCTTGGGTGCGGACAGCAGCATCATCAGCTGCCGCGGCGATGATGAGGACGGCGAGGAATTGTTGCGCCAGATTCTGAATAAAAACGTCAATGCTGACCTGATACAGGTTTGTTCCGGCCAAGCCACCGGTTTGGTGAAAGTGTCGCTTGATAAAAGCGGCAGCGCTTCATACGAAATTGTTTACCCTTGTGCTTGGGATCGTATTCGGGTGCATCCAGAAGCTTTGCAGCGCGTGGCCGAATCCGATGCTTTTATTTTCGGCAGCCTCGCCACGCGTGACAAAGTTTCCCGTACGACGCTGGAACAATTGCTGGAGCAAGCCAAATTCAAGATTTTCGATGTCAATCTGCGCAAGCCGCATTACGATACCGACCGCCTGTTGGCGACCATGAAGAAAGTTGACATGGTGAAATTGAATGACGACGAATTGTATGAATTGGCCGAAGTGTACGGTTCTCCTTATCATTCTATTGAGCAAAACATCGCCTACATCGCCAAACTCACCGGCGTGAAAACCTTGGTGGTGACTTTGGGTAGCCACGGCGCGGCCTTGTATCGCGACGGTCAGCTTTACCGCCACAGCGGTTTCCGCGTGAAAGTAGCCGATACCGTCGGCTCGGGCGACAGCTTTTTGGCAGGCTTGACGTATAAGCTGTTGAACAACGCCGACCCGCAAGAAGCCGTAACCTTTGCCTGCGCATTGGGTGCTTTAGTGGCTTCGCGTCATGGGGCGACGCCTGAAATTTCTTTGCAGGAAATCGAAACCTTCATGAATCCGGCGTAATGCTTCCGTTATGAATAAAAGGCCGTCTGAAAATAGAATTTACTTTCAGACGGCCTTTGTAAGACACCGCCAGCTTTTGCACGATTTTGCGCCAGCTTTTGCACTTTTTGAAAATTTAAAATCCACCAGCTTTTGCACTTTTAAATGCCCGCTTAAAACTGATTTAAGCGGGCATTTAAGCGGCTCAATACGAGCCACCACCAATCACAGCAAACACACCAAGATAAAGTTACTCGGCTTATCCGTGACAAAAAAATACGAAATCTAAAATTTAACTACCATATTATCCTCATAAGAAACCCCCTTAGCCATCTTGGCTGGCAACTTATGTATTTGCGCGCCTGCAAACTTACTCCAAGCCGGCGGCTCGCACTCTTTTAAATAGTCAAGATACTCACAAATCTCACTCCGTGTACTGCCGAATAATATAAAAGGCGGACGTGTCAGGTGGATTAGCTTAAGAAATGCGACCATATTGAAATATTTGTCGCTCTTGTATGCAAATTGCTCCGTGCCTACATAAGGCGGATCGAGTACAAATAAGATATTCTCTCCATCCTGATAACGGCGCATGAGATTTTCATAATCTTCAGAAACAATCTCTAAACCGTCCAAATAGCCATCACACGGATTAAACGGGGTTTTGCGCACCTTGTTATAAAATTCCCAGCCCAATAATTGTTCAATATCAATTGCTTGCTTGGTACTAAAAAGCAGCCATGATGATAACACCCTGACATCAATTGCACCGTCGAAACTACGGATGGCTGATTTTACTGCCGCTTCTACATCCTGCGGCAATCTCGATTCTCTTGATACATCTTTCGTAAGCTGCTGAATTTCTGCCAATAGGCGGTTGTAATCAGGGATGTTATTTAACCTTTCGGCATACCCATCGAAGTCATTATAGATGACTCGCGCTGCGGGTTTATTGCGTTTGGCGGTATGTGCCAATAGGCCGCTGCCGCCGAATACGTCGACAATCACCCACCCCGCACCATCATCAGGGATTTGTTTCAAAGATTCTTTGAATAATTGTAGAAAAAACCGTTTCTGCCCAACAAAAGGAAGCGGGGCCTGATTCCAAACTTTAGTCACTTCTTAATCTCCGGTGCTCGCGGCACTCGAAGGCAAAGCTCAAAGGATTATTTAAATTGATTGAATGTTTTGCAACGCGGACATTTGATTTGCACACAGCCACATCCCTTAGCCAGTAGCTTGCTACAATTCATACACCGCATTTCATTTAAGATTTTTTCGGGGGGGGGGGTAACTTGTTGATAAAATGACATTATTTAAATTCCTTATTGATTAATCTATTTGCTATGCCGTCTCTTCGTCCATTGCCATCCAGTGCAACACTAAGTCGCTGCCCCAGTAGTTGCATCTGACGCTAAACATCTCATTAGTCACATCGACAATCTCCACAAACCGCCAGCCCGGGGCACTTTTGCGCTGTTGGGCAAACGTTACTACCGGTACGCCGTTAAAAGGCTTTGGAAATCTGACGTGATAAATCGAATTGTTGGTGGCTACGCCGTTTACCAAGCTGCTCCAATCTGATGTATTGCCTCTGATGCTGGAATCAAAAACCACCTTGCCGCGCTGGATATTGAGCGGCTGGGATTGGACTTTACGCCGGTTGAACTCGTCGGCAACGGCCTGCACCAGCTCATCTATACGCTCCTCCAAGGTCATTGCAGAGCCTCTTGTAACCGTGCGGCAAAATCGGTATCGGTGTTGCCCAAATTAAGGGTGGCCTCAACCGCCGTTTTTTGTTCGGGCGAAAGTTGCTGCGTCTCGTCAATACGCAGGCGGTAGCCGATTTGCTCGGCCATCCGCGCCGCACCGGTTGAGTCGGACTCAATGTAGTCGGAAACCTCTTTCAAGGTGTTGTAGGCTTCGGCGGCTTCGCCCACGATTTCGGCGGTGATTTCGGTTTTGGTTTCTTGCTTGGCGGCTGCAATCAATTCAACGGTTTTTTGGCTGGAATAGGCGGTATGTGCGGCAGCTTGGCTGTCGTCAATGGCTGCGCCGCTGTTGCCTTGCGGTCGGTCGGCCAACTCGTTTATCGCCTCGACAAGGCTGTTTTTGTTTTGGGTTTTAAGACTGGATTTTTGCCCGAGGTCGGTGCGCAAAGATTTAAACAGCTCGCCGCATTTGTCGGCCAGTTGGCTGATACGCTCAATCAGGGTCATGGTGGTTTCCTTTTTTATGGCTTAATACATGGATAAAATCAGTCGGGCTGTAAAATCAGGGGCTTCGAGGGGTTGGCCTTTTATCTCCACCAGCCATGCGCAGAAATCGTCAAACGACTTGTCGCGATTACCGGGCTGCTCCAGCCACACACGGTACAAATCGTCATCGTAGCGATGGCCGGCATGCTCGATGTTGCCGCGGTATACTTTAAAATCAGTCAGCATGGCTGGTACTCTTGATAATGTTGACGGCGATGTCGCCGCTGTATTGGATCAGGCCGTCTGAAAGCCGGGTAAACATCACATCGGTAACGTATTGCCCAGCTTCTAAAGTGGCGCAAACATCGGCAGGCAAGGTCAGCAAAACGCGCGGGGTCTCGGGGTAGACGGATACGTCAAAATCCGCCACGGTGCCGCCGCCGTATTTGCGCCGCAGTTGGGCAACAGCGGTCACGCCCGTCAACGACGATATGGCGTAATCATCCAAAACATTGAATAAAACGGTAATTTCCACCGTTTCGCCGCGCTTGAACGTCAATTCGGGCTGTTTTGTCATTGTCACACTCCCAATTCGATTAGGCGCAAATCCGGGGCTTGGCTCAAGATTTTGTTGGTTTTGATGTCGTAAAACACCTTATTGCCGATTGCCGCCTGACCGCTCAGCACCAAATTACCGCCGCTTTGCGAGCGCGCCGCCCATGCACCTCCGCCCAGGTCGCCGGTGATTTGGGCAACGCCTTGCTGCTGACGGCTTAAAATGCTGCTCAATCTTTGGTAGGTATTCATACTTCGCTTTTTTAAAGGCCGTCTGAAAACGGTTTAATTGTCCAGATAACGGTCTATGCTCAAGGCTTGCGTCACAACCGGCGCATCGTCGGTGATGGACACGTCCAGCGTTACGCCGGTAACCACGCCTTGCCACATACCGCTCGGCTCTTGGATTTGCCAAATCTGCCCCAGCGCGGCTAAGGGAATGGCGTACTTGTCGGATACCGGCAGCGTCACCGTCTCTTTTTTATGGATGCCGGTGGCACTCAAGGCGGCGATACCGGCGGCAGTCAACACGGCTTGGTCGGTGTAGAGCGCACCGCTCAAAGCCGATGCGCGCGGCTCGCGGTCGCTGCCGCTGCGGTAAATGTCGCCGCCCACACCTTTGTCATGGTTTGCCCAAACGAATACGCCGTTGGCTTTTTCCGACACGCTGCGCCGGCCGCTGATTTTAATAATCACGCTGGACGGCACGGAAACATCAGGGACGGCAGAATCAATCTCCCATGCAGCCTTAGGCCATTTGGGCTTGAACCGTACCACGGCTTCGGCGCGGTCGCTCTCGACAAAACCGCCTGCGGCCGCCGCCAACTCCTGCAACACAGCCATCGGCGTTTTATCCGTTACGGAATACACGTCGGCAGGAATCAGCCAATCGGCGATGCCCCATCCGTCCAGTTTGACGCTGCCGAACTTAAGCTGCTCGTTGGCGATTTGTGCCGCGTAAATCGGGTTGCGGTAAGTGCCGTCGCCTTTTGCCGCGTAGTCGTCACCCAGCAGGGCCGTTTGGCTGCGCCCGGTTACGGTGTAGGATTTTTGCCCGAACTGTCGGTTGTCGCTGTAATCCTCGGCCATGAAAACAAAATTATCGCCATTGATACGGCAACTGATTAAAGCCGGGCTGCCTTTGGCGCGTCCGTCGATATTGAGCCGCACGAAATCATCGGGCGGCAGGGTCACGATGCCCTGCCAGCAGTAGCCGCCGGTATCGCTGGTAAACGATGCCGACAAGAGATTGAGCGGCTGGCCGTCAACGGCGGCGGAAATGGTGTTTTGCATGATGTAGCCTTTTAAAATCGGCGTGGCCGATTGGTCAAAACAGGCAAACGGCAACGGTATGGCATGGGCGGCGTGGGCGGTTTTGCGCCGCTGAAACCGCAATGCCATGCGGTTGGACGGCGGGCGGATGCCGCAGATATAGGTCTTTTCGGCGTTGTCCGGCTCAGGCTCGAGCGGAATCTCGTAGTATTCGCACGGCACGTTTAAAGCCGGTTGGTATCGGGGGTGCAGACAGGCCGCCAAATCCTGCGCCGCGTGCAGGTCCGAATCCAAACACAAGCCCACCGCACCACTCGCGCTTGTACGGGGCCGCGTGCAGGCATCGACAAACAAACCGGAAACCGCCGACGTGTCGTCATGATTGCCGTTTGCCCGAGCCGCGCTGCCGCTTGTGTGCGGTTGTTCGCAGCGGCGCAAATCGGCAATACCGCTGGTTTGCACATGGCCGCAGCCGCCGAGTTTTCCAGACGGCCTGTAATGTGCGGCGGCGGCATGGCGCACATCGGACAACGCGTCGGCAAACGGCTCAAAACACACCGATACGACCTGCCCGATGTCTGAAACCGCCTGAAAATCACTCGCCATCCCTGCATAGGTGTAACGGCTATCGCGGCACATCGCGGCCAAACCGGCAGCGTGCTGCACAAATCCCCACCCTTGGGACACACGCGCATAACCGTCGTCAGGCTTGGGTTGCGGCAACGGGCTATCCGGCTGCCGCCCCGTATCAGGAGGCGGCATGCCATCGCCGATATAACCCAAAGGCCGTCTGAAAGGCAACGGCAGTCGGTCGGATTCGGGGCGGCCGCCAATCCGCCGTGCAAAAGGCAGCGGTATCGCATCGGCGGTGTATTTTTTGATTTCGGACATTTCAGACGGCCTCTAGCCGTCTGAATCTACATACGGCTTAATAAAATCATAAGACACCGGCTCGTATTGTTTTTTATAGTCACGCGCCACCATCATGTACTCTTTTTCGGAATCCAATCGGTCAAAACGGTAGCTGCCGTCCGGCTTGCTCCATGTATCGGCGATGCACTCCATCGACGGCAAGACAAACAGATACACACGACGGCTGGCCGGTTGGCCGCCAACCGTAACAATACCCTCAGCCTCTCCGGCAATGTAGCCTTTGCCGCCATAAAGATAATGGGGACCGTAGGCAATATGCCCGCGATATACAAAACTCTGATTGCTCCTTAGTCGTCTGAAAATAACCGGTTTGCCGTTTAAAACCGCATTGCGCCTACCACCGACATATTTCCGAAATCCGACAACACGGCTTTTAAAAAGCAAATCAGACATTTAAATATCCCAATTGTCGATATTAACCAACATGCCTTTTCGGGCATCTCTAAAATACAGATAGCGGTCACCACTGGCATCAAGGTTGTTATAAATTGATCCGAATGGGATGACACTACCTTTCGGCATATTCTCGGCAATCATCATCAATCCGGGAAGCAAGCCTCTAGTCGCATAAATATATCGACTACCATCGGCAATCGCCTCCAATACCAAGCAGTCATCTGCGACAAATCCGCCTGTTATCGGATTAGGATAATCAACCGCAATATAATTAGCATTACTTTTAGATGATAAAAAACCATGGCACTTGGCCAGCCCCTCGTAGTTATTGGCAATCACAACCTTGACTTCATAACCAGAATAGCCGTATCCGTTTATCCCGCCTGAAAAATACAACAAATGATGCGCGCTATCTGCGGCAACCAATGACGGAAATAAACCAAATCTTAGTACTCCGCAAGTATCATCCGAGGCATTATCGGATGTAATCAAAATAAAACTTTTATCGCAGCCCACAAGCCACCATTTACCATTACCATCAAAGCCAGCGTGGCTTAACCCGACATGGCAGGCATCACCAATAAAAGTACCTATCGATACCGAGGATGGATTTTTTATCATCCTGCATAAAACATGAGAATTTGATTGACCACCTCCCTTCTTCCGGAAAGAATCATCGACAGACAAGCTCCAACCCTCATTTTCTTTTGCTTTGGACTTAAACACCGCCCGATTAGCCTCCTCAAACAGGATATCCCATCCAAGCGGCTCTTTTCGGCTTGATTCGTCCCCGTAGCCTGTCACCAGACAGGCCTTCAAAATAGTTTTAACCGACCCGTCGGAATATTGCACCTGCGGCGCACCCGGGTCATCCCACTTGTATAATTTAACGGGGGTACGGGTCGTATCAAACATGATTTTTCCTTTTGATTTTAATATCCTTATTATGCAGAAAAGCCCCGAAAACCGGGGCTTGCACGGATGCACTTTGCGTCCTGGCGGCGGTTTGTTTTTAGCCGCCAGAAGCCTGCGGTTTTCAGACGGCCTTACCCGGCAACCGTATTGCCGCGCAGACAGGCAGTGAAACCGTCGCGCTCGGTCTGCTTGTCCGGGCCGGGCTGGACGCTGCGCAATACCCATACGGGCAGTGGCGTGCCGAATGTATTAAAGCGGATGCAGTTGCCGCGCTCCCAACCGCCGCCGAATGCGGCGGCCGGCAGGCGGAAATACGGTTTGCCGGTGGCCGGATTGGCGGGGGCCAATTCGGTCAGCGTGTCCGATGTCAACACCAAACCCAACTGCTCGCCGTAGAGCCGGTATTGGATCTCGCCGGTAAACTGTATCAGCCAACGCTCGGTAATCGCGCCGTTGCTGGTCAGTTTAAACGGGTAGTCTTTGACGTTGAGCTTGGCCAAAATCTCTTCGCCGCGCATGGCATCCGCCCATACCTTGTCCCATGCCCGCTGGCTGAAAGGCTCGGTGGCGCGCACCAGCAAATCGCCGCCAATCAGTGCGCTGGAAACGTAGGTGTTTTCCTGCGGGTAATCACGAGACAGGGCGAATTGCAGTTTCAGACGGCCTGAAATATCCACGCCGGTGATGCGGTTTTCTTCTTCCCATGCCATTGACGCGGTCAGCGGCATGGCGTATTGCGACAAATCCAGCGGCTCGGAAAAAGTCAGCTCGCCCGTTTTTAAATCCACGCTGTATTTTTCAGCCAAGACGTGTTTGCCGTCGGCATCCAGCAGACACAGGCGGTCGATGTTTTGGCGGTTTAACCCAATGCGCCGGCCGCCGGTAAACGATCCGCCCAAATTCTGCTTGAGATGGTTGCCGATGACAATCATGTCGCCTTTGCGGTAAATCGGCACGCGCCCGTCTGACGGCAGCCGCACGGAGTCGATGCCGATGACGGAAGAATCCAGCGGCAGATTGTCTTGGGTGACACAGTTGTAGCGCATGGCTGAGGGCAGAAAGCCGCCGGATGCCTCAACTATATAAAAGCCGGTCTCATAATCGATTCTGCCTTTGTACGCGCCGGTAATATTGCCTTCCGCGTCGGCCTTGGCCACCGCATCGCCGTTGTAGACGGTAAAGCTTTCGGGCTTGACCGGCGCGGCGGGGGTGCGCCCCGAATAGCTGTAAACCGGAGTTTCCGGTGCCTGCACGATGCCGGCGGTGATGTGCAGTCTGCCGCCGTCGATACCCGTATCGCTCAAATCGACCATGCCGTCAGCAGCCATGTTGCCGACCATTTCGCCCGTACCCGATGCGGCATTCCAGTTTTTGTACAACACGCCGCCGCGCTCGACGATGTCGGTTTTGCCGTCTGAAAAACGCCAAGTGTCAAACACGGCATGGCTGTTGGCGTAGCCGCCTTTGATGGCGTCCAGCACCAAGTTGCCGCGCACCGCCGAAGATTTCGCGGAGGTGGCGGAGGATTCTTTTTTCCGCCAAGCCGCCACACCCGATGCAACCAAGGATTCTTTTCGGTCGACAAACTCGTTAAGCCTGTATACCTGTGCGCCGGAAGCAATCGTCAGGTTCAATCCGTTCAGACTGTACACGCGCAGCGGCAGCCTGTCTGCCTGAATCAGGAGGCGGCCGTTTGTATAGTCGATACTGCCCACCGAGCCTTCCACTCCTTCGCAGAGCAGCATTCCGGCACCGTTGTCACGCATGACCAGTCTGAAATCCATACCCGAAGCCCCTGTCTTGACGGTTTCGTTGCTCAGCCGGCCTCTGACCAAGCCGACGGTCGGCGCATAGGCCATGTCGACCACCTGATTTTCCGCACGGCCTGTCAAAACCAAAGCCAGCGACCCTGGCGCGGTGCGGCCAACGGCAAAATCTATCGTCCGGCTGAAATCGGCTATGTCATGGCTGCCCGCCTTGTTGTCGCCGGTATACTCCTCGCGGCTGACGTTAATATTCCATGCCTGCGCTGCCGTAGATATAACCACGCCCCGGGCATAGTCGATGGTGCCGGTAATATCGCCGGTGATGCCGCCAGAGCCGTTGTCTTGCGCGGTTTTTGCGCCGCCATCCGTCCAATTCAGGCGCACGGTGCCGGGCTTGACGGATTGGCCGATGTCGTATACGCCGCGGCTGTCGCCCGCTTTGCCGACCATGACCGACCCCGCGGCCTTGCCGTCAAAGGTCTGAAAACCGTCGCCGCCCCATTGGAACACGATTTTGCTGCCGACATCGGGCATGGCGGGCAAATTGAGAATCACCGAGCCAGTCACATACGATACCGTACCGACCTGCGTATTTGCCTCGTCGCGAATGATACCGTCGCCCGAATCTTTTAGCGTGTACCACTCGCCCAAAGCCATAAACGACACCGCCAGCGCGCCTGGTGCGGGCAGCGGCTTGAGCAGCGGCGCCCATGCCAAGCCTTGATTGGTCTCTTTAATGTCGATATAAGTCGAATAACGGGCGGCCGATGATTTGGCACCGAATTGACCATTGATGTTGTAGTAACCGGCCGGCAGGTTTTCGAGCACGCCGCGCCGGTAATCGACAGTGTAGCTGTTGCGGCCGCCTGAAAGCATACCGACGGCATTGTCCTTAAAATTGCCCCATGCGATACTGCCCGGCAAAACCGGCTGCGACAAATACAGATTACCGCCGTTATGATATCCGGCAAACACCACCCCGGGCGGTGCGGACGGCGTCCACATTTCAGACGGCACCGGATACTGGTCGGTATACGGCGTTTCCACCGTCGACGTCGGCACCAGTTTTTCGAAAATGCTGGACACGGTCAGCGCGGCATCGCCTTTTTTCAAGGCCGTCTTAACCGGTTTGACGCCGTAATAGCTGGCCGAATCGGCGACTTGGGTTTCCAAAATCTTGACCGGCGCACCGGCATAGCCTTCGACAGGGTAATTCACCCCTTCGTAATCGTTGACCAGCGGATTGGTGATTTCCATTTTGACCACGCGGCGTTGGATTTCTTTCACAGTTCCGCCCGGCTGCGGGATTTCAAAGGTGCGCACTTCCGATTCCAGATTCTGGACGCGAAAATACTCATAACGGCGTTGGGTGGCGGCATTGCGGGTATCGCTAAATTCGAGGCAGTAGCGCTCGCCCACTTTGGGCAGCGGGGCTTCGACTCGTTGATACGCCTGAATCAGGCGCACACCTGCCAAGTGCCGCCCAAGCAGCGTCATGCGGCTTTCCACCGTCGGCACGCTGTAGGCTTCGATTCGCGGCATGATGTCTTGCCGCTCTTCGCCGTAGTTGCGTGCTTTAAACGCCAAAAACGACACATTGGGCGATTTCGGCGGCTCGGTAATGACAAAATGGCCGCCGTACAGCGGCTCGGCATCGTTGCGCAACACCGCCGGATACAGCAGCCGCGCATCAAAACTGCCCATCGTGCGGTCAACATCCGACACAGGCGGGAAAATCTCGTTGTCTTCGCCGGTCAAGGGCGATCCCGTCATCAGGCCGCCGCCGTCGGGCGTGTCGGTCATGCGCTGGCTGGGGTAGATCTGCAAATCCTGCTGGGTCAGGCGGGTGGTTTTATTCATGATTTAAAGCCTGTTTAAAAAGTCATTAATCGGATTTCGGCGGTGTAGCGTTCGCTGCCGGTTTCGGGCGTCGAGTAGCGCACCGGCTCGACATCGCCGAGCGCGCCTTCGTGGGCGCGGAATATCACATTGAATTCGCGCCCGTCGTAGTGGGTCAGCGTCATCTCCAGTTCGGGCGTGTCCGACCAGTCGCGCAACCGACGCACGGTATCCAGCGTATGCCACACCCAAGAGCCGGTCAGCGTAATCGGTCTGCCGTTGAGTTTGACCCCCTGCTGGATAATCAAACCGCCCGACAGCGTGCGCTGCGGCGCGGCCTGTGCCACCTTGCTCCAAGAAAATTCATCCTCCCAGCGCATATCCTGCGGCAGGGTCAGGGTTGCATGGTTGTCTTTGCGCTTGAACGTCCAAACATCGTTTGCCATTTCAGACGGCCTTTCGGTAGTTAATACCCGATTAAAACAAAAGCCCCGCCTGATTGGACGGGGCACGGATGCACTTTGCGGCTTGCGGGCGGGTTGTTTGAAATCAGGTGCCGCGCTTCAGGCCGTCTTCGAGTTGGCGCATCATACTTTCCACAACAGACCGGTCGCGTTGTTTGAGCACATTGTGCAGACGACCCAAGTCGATATTGACCGCGCCCATACCAAACTGCTTCAACAGGTCGGCATTGACCGATGCGCCCGATGTGCTGCCGCGCGACGTCTGAGCGCCGCCCGTATCGGCACTTTGCCGCTGCGTTTGCGCCTGTGCCTGTTCGGCGGCGCGGTTGGCTTTCTGTCTGGTATAAATCTGCTCCAGCAATTTGATTTGCTTTTGGTATTCCGCCGCCACTTCGGATTGTTGAAAACGCTGCGCATTGGCCAGTTTGGCCTGCAAATCCGCAAGCTGTTTTTGGTGCTGGTAAGCATAAGTCGCTTCGGCATTGCCGTTCAATTCGTCAAGCTGCGCCTGCAAAGACGCGGTGGCATCGCTGGCCTCCTGCTTTAACGCCTGCATTCGGGCGCGGGCGTCTTCGATGGCCGCGCGGAACTGGCTTAACTTGGTCTCGCCCAGCTTGTCCGCCGCCGCATTGGTCGCAGAGATGGCGCGCTGCAAGTCGGCATTATTGACCATGCCTGCCGATGTCGATTGGTTTAACCGGTCCATCGCCTGATTGGCATTGCCGATTGATTCCGTGTAATCCTTCATCAACGCCGTGCGGAATTTAGCCGCTTCGCCGAAAGTGACCCCGCTAAATTCACGGTTCATTTTTGCCAGCTCTTCCGCAGTCAATTTCACATAGCCATGTGTTTGGCTCATGCGGTAGCCGTAGTCGGTCACGGCTGCCGATGCTTTTTCTGTTGCCTTGGCAGATTCTTCGGTGGCTTTGGCCGCACGGCGTTCGGCGGATTCGCGCTGCCGTGCGGATTCGGCAGCCTTTTGATGCGCCTGCACAGCGGTATCGCCGCCTTTGGCCGTGTTCTGCTCGAGCTCTTTCGTGCGCGCGTTAACCTGCTCAATCACTTGGTCGTATTGCGCCGCGCTGATTGAGCCGCTCTCAAACGCCGCCTGCGCCTGTTGGGCGATTTGGTTAAGCGCGGCAGGGTCGCCCGCCGCTTTAATGCTGCCGCTCAGTTGGTCGTAAGCCGTTTTGGCCGCACCCGCACCTTTTGCCGCCGCTTCGTTCAGACGGGCGATTTGGTCTTGAGTCAGTTTGGCCGTTTGGCCGTTGGCCTCCAATTGGGCGCGGAATGCTTCAAATTCTTGGCGGCTTTCCAGTTTGCCCATCATCTGCTCAAACGACGCGCGAATCAGGTTGGCATCGTCGACACCGTTTTCCGCCGCCGTTTTAGAGGCCGTCTGAAAATCCGCAAACGCCTGTTTCGCCTTACTGCTGATGCCGGTGGTGACGGAATCGACATTCACGCCGATTTTGGCGAAGGCTTCGGATACTTTGTCAGCGGCTTTGGGGGCGGTGTCGCCGATTTTTTCGATTTCCTCGGCGGTCAGCCCAGCCTCACGTCCGACTTCTTTCAGACGGCCTTTGAGTGCTTCTACCGCCTCGGGGCTGTCCATTTTGGACAAAGCCGCCTGAAACAGCCGCCCCATCTGGTCGGCATCATTGCCGAACTGCCGCGCGGCCAGGCCGAAACTGTCCAAGGCTTTGTTGGCGTTGTCGCTTATGCCGGTGGTAACTTGCTGCGTGCTCAGGCCCAATTCTTCCAACGCGGCGGTGGCTTTGGCCAAATCGCCGGTATCCACATTTATTTTGGCATTTTTAGTATCAAGCTCGACTTTCAAAGCGGCCATTTTTTCTCGGGCAACTTCAAGCTGCACGGCAAATTCGGCATACATGGCGGTATTTTCACGGCCACCGGCGCGCAAGGTATTGAGCGTGGTTTCCAGCGCGGCGGCTTCTGCGGCCGATTGCCGGTATTCGGTTTGCAAGGCTTTGATAGCGGCAGCTTCTGCGGCTGCGGCTTGTTCGGCTTTTTCTTTGCGTTGCGCCGCTTGCTCGGCGGCTGCTTGTTCGGCATTGGCTAACTCACGGGCGGCTTGGGCGGATGTCCTGAAATTCTCGCGGTATTTTTCCAGCCCGCCCGTCGTCCAGAGAGAGTCAATAATGGCAGGGATACGAGCCAACTCGTCACCTAAACTGCGTGCCAATTCGCTGTTCTTATACAGGCTCTCCCCGATGGATTTACCCGTTTCAAAAGCAGCAACCAGTGCGCCGGCATTGGCCGCCGCCGACTTCAGCACACCGCCCAAAGTCGCAATCGAGCCTTTGACCTTGGCCATGTCTGCACCGTTGACATCCGTCAGCTGCGCCGTAAATTCGCGCGCCGCCAGCGTGGCCGACTGTAAAGATGTACGCACAGCGTTAATGCCGACTTTCTGTTTGGCAAATGCCGTCACAGACGAGCCGCCCGTTAAACGGACCGCCGTTTCGTATGCCTGCACCGCCAAACGCGCACCGGCATACAGCGCGGCCAACTGGGTAAGCACAGGGAATTCCTGCGCCACTTTGGCCACACCGCCGGCAACCGATGCGGCAGCTTCGGCGGCGGTGGTAATCGCAGGCAGCAAGGCACTGCCGATTTCGGCGGCTGCCACCGAAAACGCCGCCTTGGCACGGTTGATTTGTGCCTCGGTGGTTTCCATTGCGTTGCCGACTTCCTTCTGCATTGCTCCGGTTACTTGGGCTTTATCGTTGACCAAGGCCAAGGCTTTTTCGTACTCGCCAAGTGAGCCGACCAAAAGGGCAATATCATCGCTGTATTCCGTGCCGAACAGTTTCGACAGCACCAAGGCGCGGCTTTGTTTGTCCAAATCCTGCAACTTGCTCAAAAAGCCGCTCAACGCCCGTTGCGGATTGGCGGCAATATTGGCGGCCATCTCATCCGCACTCAGGCCGATGCTTTTAAGTGCATCTTGGAATCCTGCCCCTTGTGTCTGCGCGGTTTGCAGCTTTTGCAGCAGCGCATTGATGGCGGTAGCCGCCACTTCGGGCGGTTTGCCCAAAGCAATAAAGGCATCGGCCAGCGCAGCGGCTTCCTCCGCCGCCAAGCCGAACTGATTGGCCGTACCGCCGATGCGCGCCATCGCCGCGACAATATCTTTTTCTTTTGCGGCGGTGTTGTTGCCCAACACATTAATCGCATCGCCCAATTCCTGCACCCGCTCAATCGGCATCTGAAACACGTTGGAAATGGTGGCGGCGGCATTGCCCGCTTCGTCAGCCGTCAGGCCGAAAGCGGTGGACATTTGAGACGCAATTTCGGCAAATTGCGGCAGCTTTTGCATTTCAATGCCCAACTGTCCGCCCGCTGCGGCGATTTCCGCCATATCCTTAGGCATAATACCCAACTGTACAGACAGGTCTTTCAGACGGCCTTCCAGTTCCGCCATCTGCTCAGGTGTGCCGTCGACTACTTTTTTCACGCCCGCCATAGCCGTTTCAAAGGCCATCGCTTCTTTGGACACATAGGCCAAGCCGCCGGCGCGGGTTACGATGCCGGAAACTTCATTGGCCACATCGGCCAAACTCGGGCGCAGCTCTTTCAGCCCTGATTCCAAGCGGTAGATTTTGTCGCGCTGCAATTCGGCGGCGCGGCTCAACTCTTCATGCGACAGCGTGCCGCTGTTTTTCAAAAGCTCGTAGGCATCTTTGGTTTTTTGGATTTCCTGCCGCGCTTTGTCGTCGGTGTCGATGCCCAACTGGACACGTGCATCGGCCAAAGCCTTTAATTCTTGGGCTTCGGCATTGAGCTTGTCCATTTTCACGGCAGCGGCAGCGGATTCGGCGGCCAGCTTTTGCTCGGCGGCAGCCAATTCTTGGGTATTGATACCGGCCTTGGCCATTTCATTACCGGTATCGGCCAAACGGCTTTTCAGACGGCCTTGCTGCGCTTCCAAGTTTTTCACTTCTTGCGTCAGCGCGTTATATTGGGCTTTTTGCTCCTTGGTCGCACCGTTCTGCATCTGCGCGGCCAGTTCGGTTTGGGCGGTTTTGGCCTGTTTGAGCGCGGCGGAGGTGTAGCCTACTTCTTGGCTGAGTGTTTTATATTGGTTAATCAGAGCTTGCTGATTCGCCATGCGCGCAAAAGCCTGCGCCAATTCTTCCGCTTCGGCAGTCAGGCCGCCCGTATCGACACCGGCAGCCTTGATGGTTTGCGACAGCTCTTTGATGTCCTCAACGCCCGACACACCGGCTTTAATCTCAATACCTGCTTGAATATTTGCCATTTTTTTGTTACCTTAGTGAAAATAATAAAGGGGGCACCATGCAAATCATCGGCTTTTTGGTTTTGTGCGGCTTTTTTTACCGGCTCGCCAAACCCGTCAAACACACCTATCCGCTTGCCGCTGCTTTTGACAAACGGCATTTGGGCGCGGTCAATGGGTCGCGCGTACTGATTGCGCTGGCTGCGGCAGCGGCTGCGTCTCTTTTGCTTGTTGCCCTTGCGGTCATTGCCGCTTTGGCCAAACATCATTTATCGGGTTTTTAAACCCTGTTTAAACATATAAAAAGGCCGTCTGAAACCTGATTTCAGACGGCCTTTGCTTTACTCCTTACGCGGCGAATACCTTAACCGTGTAGCCCGATTTGTTGCCGTCGACCAGCACGGGGTTGCCGGTAAAGCTCGCCTCGTTAAAGTCGTCGGCGAACCAATCCAGCTCGCTGTCGGACGACACCACGGCAGACGGGATATGCAGCTTGACGTTTTCGCCGCTGACGCGGTTCACGCCGTCGAGCATGATTTCCAAGTCGTAGTCGCCCACGGTATCGGCTTCAATCATAAAGCCGCCTTTCGCGCCGGTGGATGCGGTGACTTTGACGGTTTCGCCGGCGGCCACGTTGTCGCACTCGTCCTTAATCAAAATCATGCCCAAGGTGGCGTTAACCTCGATATACTCGGGCTTGACCGCTTGGTCAGCGGCGTTTTTAACGGTAACTTTGCCGTCGATATTGTCAATGCTGATTTTGTACCATTGCCCCTTGTTGCCGATGGTCACGACTTCGTCGGTCACTTTAACGGCTTTGGCCTCAATCACCGATGCTTCGCCCATCAAGGCCATTGCCAAGTTGGTGCGGTCAAAGGTGTCGAGCGTGTAGCTCAATTCGGACGGCTGCTTGTTGGCCAGGCTGTCGAGCGGCTGGCCGTAGCTGTCTTTACGTTTGCTGGTGCGCTGGATTTTTTCGGCTTCGTTCTTGATACTCAGACCGGTGGTGTTGCCGATGTCGTAAAAGCCGCTGCCGGGAATACGGCGGTTGCGGGCGTAAACGGTGCCCGCGAATAACAGGCCGTCGTCATGGGTGCGTGACATAAATCACTCCTTTAGTTGGGTTTGACCACCACGTCGGTGGTAAATGAGATCGGAAAAAAGGCGTAGCCGTCGTTGTACTCGATGGGCGGCGACGGCTCGCGGCGGAATTCGGAAACGGTGTATTCCCGACCCGGCTCCCACCCGGCAAAGGCCGTCTGAATCGCGGTCAATACCGCACCGGCTTCGTAAAGCGGCGATTTGCCGCCGGCGGTGTAGGTTTTGGCCAGAATAAACGTAAAGTGCAGCGTATGTTTGCTTTGGCCGCTGCGGTTGGCGGTGTCGGCCACGGTCTCGCCGCCGTACACCACATAAACCGCACCGTCCAGCGGCGACACTTTGCGCTTTTCGCGCGCGGCGGCCACGATTTCGGACAGGTCGCCGATTTCTTTTACGGCTTTCACACCGTCAACCGCCGCCATGCGCTCGAGTATCAGCGGATAGACGGCCAGCAGGTTGCCGTGTTGCTTAAGCATGTATCAATCCCTCCAGCCAGTCGGCCAACAAATCGTCGATGTCCTGATAATCCTGCCCCGACAAGCCCAAAAACGGACGGGCGCTCATATGGCGCGTGCCTTGCTGCAAATAGACCGCATAACCCATGACCGAGCCGACGATGACGCTGTCTTTGGCGGCCTGATGGGTAATGCTGCCGAGCAGGTTGCCGTGCTCCACCAAGATACCGCCTTTGCCTTTTTTGGCTTCGACGGTCTGCGGTGCCAAATCCGCCCATTTTTTACCGCTTGGGGCGGTTTTGGTTTCGGCAATGCGGCGGCGGGTCGATGATTCCACCACGCCGCCGATGGCGCGCATGGGCTTGGTCAAACCGCCGCCGAGCGTACCGGCCAAGCGGTTCAGACGGCCTGAAATTTGGTCAAGGTCATGATGTATAACAATCTGCATTTCAGACGGCCTTTATAACCATTCGCGCAAATCGGGTGCTTCGTTCGGCGCCACCGCACACGTTGACGGCTTGTCCGCCGTGTCGTAGCGGGTCGGGTCGAGCAAGCCCGGGTTGGACACCACCGACTTGAGCCATGAGACTGCCGACTTGTAGCGGTCTTCGATGATTTGCGTCACCGCGTCCTGATACAGGTAGTAGCGCGCAATGTCGCACACCTTAATCACCAGCACGGGCGGCGGCGGATTGCCGTCCGCGCCGTAGGAGAGTTTGGCGGCGCGCAGATACGCGCCGGCTTCCTCTTCCGCGTCGGTCATGGCCTTGGCCAGCACGTCTTCGTTGATGACTTCGTAATTTTCATGGTCGGTGCGCTCGGCGAGTTCTTTCTCTCCGAAACGCACCACCATGTCTTCTGCGGTAATCAGAGCCATTTCAGACGGCCTTAACCGGCAGACAGGGTCATGACCAAATCAGGACGCAGGGCAATCGGCAGCGGATTGGACTGCATGTGCAGGCTCCAGCCTTTGTCGTGATTCAGCTTCTCTCGGCTGGCGTAATACGGCAGCGCGCGGGTGTTGACGGTGGCATTCATGTCTGCCGGAGCAAAAGCCTCGACATAGAGTTTGCGGCCGACCGGCAGCAGAATGGCTTTGTCCGTGTCGATTTTCGCGCCGTTTGCCCCGAAATCGCCGACATACTGGATGAACTTAATGCCGTTATGCTCAAAGGCAATCGGGTTCAGGCTGCCTTCGCGGTAGGCCGCGCCGTCTTGATAACGCTCATACAGCGGTTTGATTTTGTCGTGGTATTTCAGCGCGGTCAGAAAATCCGCGCCGCACAACGCCACCCAGCCGGTAACCATCGCGCCTTTTTGCTTGGCGCGTTGGGCGGTAATGACTTTGTCGATTTCCGCGCCGACTTCGGTGGTTTTGGTGCCGAGTTTCCAGCTGGCCGAATTGCGGGTAATGCCGAATTCTTTGTACAGGTCATAAAGCACTGAGCCGTCGGCATCCAAAATCTTGCCTTGCAACGCACCCAGCATCAAATGCTCGCGGGTGTATTCCAAATTCAGTTTGCCGTCGGCCAGCTTGTCGTTGACCACGCTTTCCACGGTGGCTGCTTGCTCGGTGCCGAATGCGCGCAGGTTCTGCACTTCGTCGGCGCGCACCACATCGTCTTGCGGCAGGTGCGGGATTTTAAAGGTGCGGATATTGCGGCTTTTCTTCGGCACCGGCTGACCGCCCATACCTCGCTCGCGGCTCTGTACCAGATTCAGGCGGCCTTCCTGATATTCCACGTCCACGTTGGTGGTGGTCAGGTATTGCGGCTCGAAAATACCCAGCTCGCGGATTTGGGTCGGCGTGGCGGGTACTTGGTTGACGGCCATCGTCAGGGCTTTGACGCCGAATTTGCTGTCATTGGATAATGGCATTGCTAAAACCTCTTTAAAAAATCAAAAATCGGGAGCAGGCCGTCTGAAACAGCCTGCAAACATTTAGTCTTTCGGCGTGCCGATGTAGACG